>JAVEYH010000008.1:0-22516 GCA_034003585.1 Kiritimatiellia bacterium | reverse complement strand
CTGTTCGGCAGCAGCGGAAAAAACCGACGAAATACTCCATCATTCGACGCTGACCGGGCACGCTTGACTGAGCGAAAAAAACAATCGTCTTTTCTCCTTCCTTTATTCGTGTTCTCCATGACGACTTCTTTCTGGCAAGAACGGCTCGACCTGTGCCCCGCGATGAAGCCCTGGCTACTGCGGGCCGCGAAACGGGCCGTCACGGGCGACGCGCTCCTGCCCGCCGTACTCACGCTCGGCGACGTGCCGGAGGACAAGGCCGTGCGCCGTGCCCTGGAGGAGGTTTTCCCCGGCTGCCGCGAGGAGAACGGGCGGCTGAAGGCCCGGCTCGACGACGCGACGCGGGACTGCGCGCGCTGGCTGCCGCTCGCCGAGCTGCTCGGCGTCCGACCCAAACCGGCCCAACCGGCAGACACGCCCGAAACGCGCTTTGCCCGAACGCTGCAACGTCTGAAGCTCCTTTACCCGGACGAACACGTTCTGATTGAAGCGATGCGCGAGTCCGACGCGCTCAAGCGGTTTTTTAAAGCCTCCCCGGCTGCACCCGACGAGCTGATCGCATTGTCCGATGCGCTGGTTTCCCTGCGGGCCTCACCCGTCGGCGTCACGCTCTCCGAACTGGGCGCGAAGTTCTTCAACGACAGCAAGGCGCTGCGTGGCGGCCTCCTCCGGCAGCAACTCGAGCACCTGCTCCGTCTTCAGACAGGCCGGATGGACGAAGACACGACCGCGTTGTTCAACACCTGCGGCGTCATCGAAAATCCCTACACCACGCACGCCGTGGTTTTCGCGCCCTTCGCGTACTGTGCCGAGGACGGCGCATGGCTCGACTGGCCCTACCGGCTGTGGCAACGCGGCGAAGCTGCCATCCTCTCGTGGCGAACCGTCCGCACGATCACCCGGCTCCGTCACGAGGAGCCATGCGGCACACTCGTCACCAGCGAGAACGCGGCCCCGTTCCACCGCCTGGTCGAGACACGCCGCCCCGCGCTCTACACCGAAGGTTATCCCAACGCCGCCGTCAAGACGCTCCTCCGCCTTTTCGCGCAGAGCGGCGTGACGGGGCTGCACTGGGGCGACACCGACCTCGACGGGTACCGGATCGCCGAACAGATCGCGCATGATATCCCGATACGGATCTACGTGACGCCCGAAACCCTCGACCGCCTGCGCGGGCGTCTGCTGCGCCTCACGGGCGAGCAACATCGCCGCCTCGCGGCGTTCATCGACGCCCATCCCGATTTCCCCTTCCTCGAAGGTCTTCGCCACACACTCGCTCACGGCTGGCTGGAGCAGGAACAGACCATCGACGGGCTCACCGGCTAGAGCGGTTTAACGAAGAACGTAGCCGCGGCTACTTGTTTCCGAACCGGAAGAGCCCCCACAGGTTGGGCTGGAGCGCCGCCTCGCTGGGCAGGTCGGACATGATGACGGTATTTTTGTTGGCCCAGTAAACGCGGCTTGCCGCGCGCGTGCCGGTCTGGTCGCTCAGCACCCGGCCGACATCGCCCCGCGTTTCGCCCAACGCGGCGGGATCGAGACCGATGGCCTCAAGCGGCACGGCAGCCTCCAACACAACCTCTTGTCCACGCCGCGTCACGGCAACCTGAGCCTCTTTCAGGATCGCGGCACGGTCGCACCAGACCGTCCGCCACGGCGAGCTGAACGGCACGCGCTGGCCTTGGAAACCGGGTGCCTTGAAATCGTAGAGCACGCACCGGGGCTCGCCTTCGAACATCGCGAAACTCAGGCGGATGTCGCCGGGGCCCGCCTCCGTGCGGCGGACATCCAGCCCCCTGCGGGTCTGCAGCATCACGTCCAGCACGTCGCCGGTCTTGAAAAGCTCCAGCGGATTGACGCCTTTGTTCTCAAACGTCGCCCGGTCGTCGCGCCCCTGATAAAGCACGTAGAGGTTCGCCGCATCGTAGGCGAGCGCGAAACCGTCGATCCGTTCGCCGCCAGGCCACTCGTCCGCGCGCCCGTTCACCTTGACCCTCCCATCGGTCACGCGGTGCACGTTGTAGATCTTGGGTTGGGCTGTCCGCAGCGCGGCCCGCTGGCGCTGTTCTTGGGCTGCGGCGATCTGCGCGGGCGTCACCTCGAACACGCCGCCCGCCAAACGCCGGACCTTGTCCAACCCCGTCAGCTCCACCACAGAGCAGTGGTTCTTGCCGCACACGTAAGTGTAGCGGTCGCGGCCGTCGTTGCCGCGTATCTTTTGGAAAATGCCGCCGAAATGCTCGTCGTACAGGCTGGTCTCCGCCAGCACGTCCGGCGCGGGCGGGGTCGGCGAGTTCCACAGCAGCCCCACCCGCTGGTCGCGGAACACGCGGTCGATGAACAGCCCGTCGTCCGCCGTCATCAGGTAGGTGCAGCCGAGGTTGGAGTTGAACGACACCACCTCGCCGAGCTCCCGGTTCACCGGCACGATGCCCCAGATGCGCGTGGGCGCGATCAGCACGCCCGGCTCGTCGCCGCGCGCGGTGGTGCGGTGGCCGGCGTGCAGCCCCGGCCAGTCGTTGCGGTAACGCCAGCGTACCGTGCCGTCCGGCGCCACGCTGGTGAGCGGGCCGCCCAAGACGATCGCGTTCCCCCCGCCGTCCGGCATCAGCGATTCCCCGCTGCCGGCGAACGTTTCCGCGGGCACGTCGTAGAGCGGGTAGCCGTGGCGCGAGAAGCCTGAAGGGCGGAAGAAGACCATGCGGCCCTCGCCCGCGTTGGCGGCCGTCTCGAACGCGCGGTTCATGCGCCATGTCCATCCCGCCGAAGCGCCGTTGAGCAGCTTGCCTTCGTATTCGAGCTTCCCGAACTTGAGTTCAGCGGGCTGCACGTTCCCGTCGTCGTTCAGATCGGTCCACGTGAAGAACCGCCGGTCGGGCGAATAGCCCGCCACGTGGTTGGTCAGGAACGACGGGTCGCTCCACGCCTGGCGGTCTTGTCGCCGGTTGACCTCCGGCTCGCCGAAGGCCGCCCGCAGCGCGAACGCGGAGCCCAGCGCCGCCACCGGCTGCACGTGGTCGCCTTTGTCTTGCCACAGCACCAGGCTCGGATGGCCGTGCGGATGCATGTAGCTCGTAAACCACAGGCGCTCGCGCGCGAACCAGCCGCCGCCGCGCGCGCGGAAGGCGTAGGAGGGATAGTCGCCCTCCGCGAAACGCGCGAGCCGCGCCGTGTCCGGACGGTAGAGCAGCTTGACCGGCGTCACCGTGCCGCTCTTCGGGTCGCGCCGGAACTCCATGCCTTTGTAGAACAGCCGGTTCTCGTCCGCCGGGTCGATGCAGCCGTCGCCGCCGTACTGCGTGGGGCCATACACCGCCTTCACGCAACGCTGCGTCTTCGGGTCCCACAGGCTCACGCGCTTGGTGAAGTGGGTGTGCTCCATCACCCACACGCGGCCGTCGGGGCCGACCTCCACACCGTACGGCTCCTCCAGATTGTCCACGTCGAAGGGACCGGTCTCGCGCCGGCCGGGCTTGCCCAGCGTCGCGATCACCCGCCCGTCCGGCGCGTAGCCGAACACCTGATGCAGCGGCTCGCCCTCGCCCACAAAGAGGTTGCCTTGCGCGTCGACGCCCAGGCCGAGCGGATTGCGCAGCCTGCCCGACACCAGCGGCTCGACCGCGCAGGTGGCCAGGTCCAGCGTCACGAGGTCCTTGCCGCTGGTGGTCACCAGTTTGCCCACGCCGTATTTGCGGAGCCGCCCCGGCGACGGCAGCGCGATCTCTTTCACCAAGACCGGCTTCTGGTCCTCGAACTGCTTGTAGGCGACATCCCATCCGAACCCGCGCCATGGCCCGGCCAACCCTTTGGCGATGTCGAAAACCTGGATCAGATTCGTCGACCCGAAACTCACGAACGCACGCGTGCCGACCACTTGGAAGCCGGAGACCTTGGAAGAGAAGAACGGGGTTTTTCGGTTCGTCTCGCGCTGGAAGATCTTGCGGCTGGCCTTGGTCCGGGCGTCGATCTGGATGATCGCCTGATTGTCGCCGATCCACCCGCCTTCGCAGAAACCGTAGTAGAACCCGCCGTCGCCACAGATCTCGCTGGGGATGGCCACCCAAATGCGGTCGATGCCCCACAGCTTGTTGGCATCGGCGTCCGCCTCGACGATCGAGTCGCCGGCCTCGGCGAACGCGCCCAGCCACAGGCGGTCACCGACGCGGCAGATCGTGCGCGGCGGCTCGTGGTCCGCCAGCCAGCCGCCGCTGCGGTCCGGCGTCTGCCAAGCCACTTGCGCCAGCGGAAAGGGATAGTACGTGTAGCGGTAGTCCACCTTCAGCCCAGGCACGTAGAGCCCGCGCCATGCGTAGCGGCCCGGCTTCAAGACAGGGCCGCCCGTCACGTCGTCCAGCTTCCAGCGCACCGTGTGCGTGCCGGACGGGAACCCGACCCCGGTCACGGGATTGGCGACCACCTGTCCCTGCGCGTCGCGGACCTGTATCGTGACTTTGCCCGGACCGGGAATCGCGAAGGTGATCGGCGCGGTGCCGTTGTCGCGGTCCTGACGCGCGGGCACGGGTTCTTTCCCCAGATCACGCAGCGCCAGAAGCTCGCCGACACCCGCCTGCTTCACGCCGCCCGTGATGCGCAGCCGAAGTCCGCGCGTGGTGACGGTGCGGCCGAAATCAAACAGGCTCAGCGAGCGGAAGGCGCCCTCGGCCGTCCACTCGCCCGGCAGAACCCTCCAGCCCGATGCCCCGGTGGCAAAGCGCGGATCGCCTTCGCCCGCATACGCCTCAACCACCGCCTGGCCGATCCCCTTCTCATGTTTCCCACGCAAAAGCCCCAGCAGCCTGACGCTTTGCGGCTGATCCCAGCTCATCATCAGCCACTCGGGGGCCTCGGCCGTGATCGCCGCATCGCGCGGCGCGGTCGCGAAATTTTTCCCCGCATCCACAAAGCCGTCGTTCAACGTCTCGGGCCGGTTCAGCCACGGCTTGGGTTGGAAACCGGAGCTGAGCTTGTCCGCCGAACTGACCGTCACGGTCGCCTCGGGCGCGACGTTCACGGCGCGGAACGGCAAGGCGGTCACAAAGGGCAGAGCGGCGCAGTTGGACACTCCGCCCGAAGGGAAACGCGTCAGTTTCGCCGGGAGCTCGAGCCGGACGGCCCGCACCGGCGCCTCGGCAGGCAAAGGCCGCACGCGCAAGCGAAGGCCTTCGTCGGTGCCCGGCGGCAACGGCTGCCACGCGCCGTCCCGCCCGACGTCCGCGCGGTCCGCGTCGTACGTCAGCAGCGACGTCCCGGAGGCGGACGCCGCAAAGCGCAACGTGAACGTCCCCGTTTTCCCGGCGGGCACTTCCGCCGTTGTCCAATCGGCGATCTCCCAGCGCCCGGAAGCGGAAACAACCTGGGGCCGCACGGCACCCGGTTCCGCCAGCGAGCCGGCCAAATCCAATGGCCCATCCGCCAGCACCGCACGTGCGACCCCAGCCAGACAGACAAGCCCCGCCGAGGATTTTCTCAGCCCCGTTCCGCATCCCCCCCACCGCATCATACCCATTTTCACCTCGTCTGCTCACCTTCACTGAAACACGAGCACGCCCCAAGCCGCAGGATCGAGCCACGCTTCTTGCGGCAGATCGCTCACCAAGTTCGTGTCTTTGTTCGCCCAGTACGTGCGCGCGCTGTTGACCGTGCCTGCGGCATCGGACGAGATGAAGCCCAGATCGCCGCGCACGCGCACTCCCTTTGCCGGGTTCAGCCCCAGCGCCGCGAGCGGCAGCGACGCTTCAACGGCATACCCTTTTCCGCCTTTCGCCACGCGAACCACCGCTCCCGCAAGAATCTCGACGCGGTCGAAACGCTTAGGCGCCACCGGCGAAGTGTACTCCACAGCCAGCGCTTTGTCCGCCGTCGGGTCCGCCACCCGCATCAGCACCGCAACCGGCTTGCCGCCGGCCTGGCCGATCACCACGCGCACATCGGCTTTCCCCGGAACGCGCCGCTTCGCGTCTTCCGCCAGCGCGGCGTCCGTGCAGAGCTGCAGGTCCACGCAGTCCCCCGTCTTGAACAGGCGCGTGAAATCCTTGCCTTCGTTGAGCCACGGCGAATCGTCCTCGATTGAATAGTAGAGATAGAGCCGCTGTTCGTCCACCGCCATCCTTGCCGAACCTTTGAACGGATAGCCGACACGTTCGATGGCCAGCGACGGAAGGCCCTCCCAATCCTTGTCGCGCCCGTCGATCTCAGGCGCCCGCGCGAAGCGCTGGACCGGGTAGATTTTCGGCGGGGCCTCGCGCAAGGCACGGGCCTGATTCTCGCGGTCGGCGAGGGCCAGTTCCTCGGCCGTCACCGCACAGCCGCCCGCCTGAAAGCGCCGGATCGTCTCGAGTCCGTTCACTCCCAGAATGATCGCAGCCTGACCGGGAAAACCGGCGGTCATGCGGATCTTGCCGTCCGCCTGCTTCCCGAACCAGCCGTTGAACGGCTCGCTGCCGTGCGTGAAGTGCTCCATCGGCATGCCCACCAACTGTTCCTCTTTTTCGGGCAGCCGCTCACCGGGCAACCGTCCGTCCTGAAACAGCGCGCCCACAAAGAGTCCGTCGGTCGTGACAAAGAAATCCTGCCCCAGATTTCCGCGCAGGACGAACACGCGGCCGGCCTGACCGCCCGCGTCGGCGACGCCCGCGATCTTGAGCGGCCCGATCAACAGCCCCGGCGAGGGCATCGGCGCGCGGTGCGAACCGTGCACACCGGGATACGGATTCGGATACTCCCAGCGCAGACGGCCGTCGCGCGCGTCGATCCCGGCGAGGCGCGTGGGCCCCGCGTAGCCTTTGAAGCTGAGGCAGAGCACCAGGTTCTCTTCCGGTACGGGAACCAGGTCGCCGCGCTCTTCGATGCCCAGCGGCTGCAGACTCTCGCGCGTATAGACCGGCGCTCCCTCCTCGGTGAAACGCGTCGGCCGCACCCGCGTGACGCCGTTCACGAAAAAGGTGAAATCCGGCGCGATGCGCTCACCCCAGCCGCTCCCCATCGGAAGCGGAAGCTCACGTTTCCGGTTCCGCCCGGACGGGGCCTCCGACGGGATCACGTCGCACTCGGCCCGCTGCACACGGCCGTCGCGGTTCGCGTCGTTCCAGATCACCGCGTCGAAATAATCCAACCCCGCGAATTCGCCCGACGGCGCCTCCTGCACCTTGCCGTCGCGGCCCAGTTTGCCGCTGAGTTGTCCGACTGTCGTGATCGCGCAGACCGGACGCCAACCCGCCGCCGTCTCCATGAAGAGCTTGTAGCCTTCGTAGTCGCGGTAGGGCGCCGCGAACAGATACTCGCGGGCCACGCCGTTGACCGTGGCGGTGAAGCGCTGCGGCTGCACGTGCCCGCCCGGCGAAAGCTCAAAGCACTCCCCGGACACCGCCGGATCGGGCACCCACAAAATGCGGCTGACCTGCCACGTGCGGCTGGCCTTGTCTAACTTCAGCTCGATCGGCCCCACGTAGGCCAGAGAAGGCTCGCTGTCGTGCAGATAGCAGCCGGTGCCGGAGTACCCCGTGTTGCCGATGTAGTCCCGGACCAGTTTGCCGTCTTTCGGATTCCATACCGAAACGCGCCGCGGAAAGTCCCAGTTCTCCACAGCCCAGACGTGACCTGCCGCATCGGCCGCCAGCGAGCTGACCTCACGCACCGCCTGCGGTTCAAACGCGCCGCGCACGGGTCTCCCGCCCTTTTTTCCGCAGGTGTAGCGCAGCCCGCTCGTCGGCGCAAAGGCCTTGATCTGCCGGTCGGGGCCTGCGTCCGCAACGACCGCGTTGCCGTCGCCGTCGACCGCCAGCGCCGTCGCGCGGCCCAGTGTCGGCGCATCGACCGGCGTCTGCTTTCCGCTCGCCAGCTCCACGCGGCAGAGGCGCGCGCCGTCCGTGCCATAGGCCTTTCCGTCGCGCGACACCGCGAGGCCGGTGAGCCGCGCGGTCTTCACCAACGGCACCTTCAGCCGCGCCGTCTCTTTGTCGACGAGCGCGATCAGGCTTTCTTCCGGCGGAGTTGTCGGCCGGTTCGCAGCGCCGGCGGTCCCCTCCCGCTCTTTCGCGTTGAGCAGGAGCACCAGCCCGTCATCCGTCGCCGCCAGCGCCACCGGCGCGAGGTCGTCCCGCCCGACCATCTCGGCCAGCGGATACTCGAACGGGAGTTCCTTGCCGCCGCGCGTGAAAGCGCGGTAAGCGCCCGTCGACTGATCGAGCCGGATAACCGCGTCCTTCGTGATATGCCAGCCTGCGGGCACGCCGTACACGTACTTCCCGTCAGCGGCCAACAGCGTCGCGCCGCGCTTTTCGCCCCAGCGCTTATGCCCATCGGGGCCGATCCCGATGATGCCGCTGCCGCCCTCGGCGAACGGCCACGACAGGATCATCCCGTCGCCCGACCGCGCCACGCGCAGCGGCGCACAGTGGTCCGCGCCCCACGCGCCGCTTCCGGCGGAGACCGCCCACGGCGGCGTGCCCGGATTGTAGAAACACATCTCGTACTCCGCTCCCAGCCCGTTGTGCGTCAGGCCGCGCGCGCGGTAGCGCCCCGGCTTCACCAGCGCCCCTTTGTCGTCGAGCCCGTCCCAGCCGACTTCCACGGTGCGCCGCTCTCCGCGTTCCGCCACCGCGTACTCCTCGGGAAGCAGGTCGCCCGCCAGGTTGCGCACGCGGTTCCCCTGCTCGTCTTCGACCACGAGCGTCAGGCGGGCCGCCGCCTTCGGCACCTCCGCGCGGAATTTGAAACGCCCCTCGACCCTGCGCTCGTCCGAAATGTAGCGGCGCGGTGAAAGCCCGCCTTGGGACGTCAGCCGCGCGTCGCCCCATGAGTTGTAAGCGCTCCAAAAAAACTCGCGCGACGTCTGGCCCGGCTGCATGTTGTCCGCATAGCGGTGGACCGGCCAGGTGGCGCCCGTGGGGTCACCCCACAGAAATTCGAAGCCGAGACGAAAGGCGAGCCCGGCCTGAATCTCGGGAACGGTTTTAAAGAGCAGTTTCCACGGAAGGCGCAACTCCTGAACGAAGCCTTTCCCGTCGGCGTCCCGGCGGTAGGCCAGCTCCACGCCGTCGCCGAGAACCGTCCCTCCCGCAGGAGCCTTGAACAGTCGCGAATCCTGCCCGTCCCGGTCACGCGACGGGTTCTGCCAGACGTCCCACAGCAGCACGGGCTGACTCTTCGGCGTATAGAACCACGTGGTAAACCAGCCCGTCTGATCCGCCGTGCGCACACGCATCTGCACGGCATCGGATTTCCAGCCATCCCGCGGATTGACCTCGGGATCGATCCTGTTGAGCAGGGGTGTCGGATCACGCCACTTCACTGCCACGAAGAGGGACTCGCGGTCCCACATCGCCGCCACTTCGGTCGAATACCGGCTGCGGACCGACTGGTCGGCAAAACACCAGATCCGTCCCGACCAGTCCCACTCGGAAAGGTCGCCGTCCACCGTCACGCGCGACGGCGCGGGCACCACCGGCAGCCCCTCGTTCTGGCTCTGCCGGCCGATCATGTTCTCCGCCCCGGACGCCAAGCCCGCAACCAGCGCCAGCGCCGCCCCTACCGTTCGATTCATTCCGTTCCCCTTTATTCGTTTTCCGCTTTCGCGGGCGACGCGCTTTCGCCACGCACCGCCAGCGTCGCCACGCACACGCTCTCGATCCTGAGCTGTCCCCGCGTCCCTTCTTTCGGGAGCGCCGGCGAAAGTTCGAGCGCGTGTGCCCCCACCGCGACCGGCTCCCTCGTCCTGCGCCAAATGAACAAATTGCCCTGTCCGAAACGATGGCGGAAAGGCCACACCGTCTCGTCCGGTCCGCCGCAAGCCAACGTCCGGCCGTCCAAGCGCACGTGCACGTCCAAACCGTTTTCGTTGCTCTCGCCGAACAGGCCGACCACGTTTCCCGAAAAGGCCAGCGTCAGCGGCTGAACCGAATCGCCGTCCTTCGCGTCGCACCCGGCCACGTCGCCCATCCAGCGGCTGGACTGCCCGTCGAACCACAGTGCCGTGCGGTACGTGCGCATCGGGTTCCAGCCGACGGGCAGCGGCCCGTCGGCGAGCCGGATGCGCCGGACACCGGTGACTTCGCCGAAGACCGGAACAGCGGGCACATGCGCCGCGAGCCCCGCCCGGACGGCAGACTCGAAGCCGTTCCGCGCGGCTTCGAAAAACAGCCCGTAACCGGCGTCGCCTGGATGCCCGCCGTCGATGGGCCACGCCGCGTCGGGCGAAAGCGTGCCGTTCGTCGCCGCGGCCTGCATGACGGGAAACAGGTCGCCTTCCGCCACGCGGTATTCCTCCGCCAATCGGCGGTACGCGGTCCGGCGCGGCGCCTTCGCAAGGTCGTACCCCGCGCCGAACTGGCCTTTGAAGCCGAAGTACATCTGCTCGACCGCGACGCCCTCACGAATCATCCGCCGCAGCAACGTTTCGTAGAAACAGCAGGTCTCGCGGTCCGTCCCGGCATAGTTGTCGTTGGCCATGAAGTCGAGGAAGACCAGGTCAGGCTCGCGCGACAGCACGTCGCGGTCCAGCCGGAACACGCCGAGGTCCGACCCCGTGCCGCCGATGGACGCGTCATAGAACGCGAGCGGCGCGCGCGGGTAACGCGCCCGCAGATAGGACATCATCCGGCCGCGGTAGCTCGTGAGCTGCGGATCGCTGGCGTTCGCGCCCCACGTCAGCGACCCGCCGAAGAACACGACGGTCATCGGTTCGCCGGCCTTCGCCCGCCGGTCGAACGACGCGAAGGAGGACTCCCGTGCACCCGCAAACAACGCCCAACCGGCAAGGCCCGCAAAGGCCAACCGCACGATCCTGAGACCCGTCACCTGTTTTCCCCCGTTCTCGGGACCCTTTAACGGACCGAAACCATTGTTCCGCCCTTGCGCGGCGAGGTCAGCACGATCTTCCCGCTCTCTGCGGAAACCGTGAACTCGCCCGAATCCTTCGCCGCGCGCGCGGCCCAGTCGGCAAACGACCCCTGCGCCGTGCGGCCGGTCTCAACGAGCACGATCCGTCCGCCGGTTCTCCGGGCCCACTGCGCCGCGTTGATCTCCAGGCCGGTCGTGTCGTCCACGCGCAGGTCATACAGCGAGGCGAACGGTGTGCGCGCATAGCCCTCTTTGCCCACATTGAACACCAGCGTGGTCCCGTTGGTGATGATGATCGACTGCGCGACCGTGCGAAGGCAACTGTTCGTGCCGCTGAACTCGATGCGCGTGCGGGCGTTGTAGCCGTTGCCGTAGCCGCCGAAGTTGATCCACCCCGCTTCGAACGTCGCGTTGGTGATGCTGAGAGTGTTGTCCGCGGAGTTCCCGTACAGTCCGCCCGCGTACAGATAGGTCGCCGGCCCGTCCAGCACGAGCCGGTTTGAGCACGAGTTGGTCGCGTTGCCGAAGAGCAGCGAGCTGACGGAGACCTGCGCCCCGCCGGAAACGGTGAGCGCGTTGTTCGTGGACGCGCCCAACGATTTGACAGCGACACTGTTGTTGCCGCCGCCGACATAGACCGTCTGACCCAAGTAGGTCGCGTCGTCGATCACAACCCGGTTGCCGCTGCCGCCGCCCCAATCCCTATGGGTGTTGCCGATGCACAGCCAGCCCATGTTGGTCACGAAGGACTTACCCCGGATAACGAGTTCATTCCCATACGAGTTACTGTACACGCCCGTCACCAGGCCCCGCCGCTCACTGGTGGTGGCGTTGAACAGCAGGTCCACCCGCACGCCGTCATCGATGAGAACCTTGTTGAACGAGCCGGCGGACCCCGCAACAAGATACGCGTCGTTCACATGGCGATCGGTATACGTGACGCACATGTAGCGGGTACCGGCCCCGGTAATGGTCAAGAGATTATTCGTGGCCGTGGTTGTCACGCCGGCACCGATCCAGCCGTAATACTGCGCGCCGTCACGGATCACCATCCGGTTGTTGGATCCGAAATTCCCCAAACGCAAAGACGAGGTGTTCGTCACAAAAGCCGTCCCGCAAACATCCACAAGGTTGTACGACGACATCTGGTTGAACCCGACGTACGTGTCGCCGCCGCCCAACCGTACGGCCGCGCCGTCGCCGATGGAGAGCGTGTTGCTGTTGCCGCCGACTTTGCTGCCGGTCCAGCTCGGCTGCCAGCCGTAGCCGACCCAGGTCGGCCCGTTTACATAGAGGGTCGCATTGCTCACGACCGCGCTGTTCCCGTTGTTGGAACCCTGTCCCTCAATACCGGCATCCACGGCGAACACGCCGAGATTGGTGATCGTCGCCCCTCCGTCCAAAATCAGGCGTTTCGACCCCGGCTGGTTCCACCAGTTGTTCACACAGAACCCCTTTGAAGTCGAGTTCAACGCCTTCACGTACAGCACCGCCTGATCCGTCACCCGCAGCTCCGCGCCGTCGTTCCCGGCAAGGGTGAACACCGCGTCGTTCTGGTGCTGGCTGACCTGCGGATTGACGAACTCGGCATACGTCCCCTGGCCGCTGATGACGCCGCGCGCGTCGATCCCGTTCAGCGACGAGTAGCCGCCGCTGTAAAACGAGGCGCCGCCGGTAATCTCGAGCCGGTTGGAATTGCCGTTAACGAAAAAACCCTCCCGATTCGTGGCGCAGACCCAGCGGGTTCCGGCCCCGTTGACGCGGAGCGTGTGATAGGCGTTGCCGTCGCCGATCAGCACTTTCTTCTCCGTGAACAGCGTCCCGCCGGTCAGGGCCAGCACGTTGCTTCCGGTGCCGCTCGTGCGCTTGAAGGTCAGCGCATTGGTCAACTGGAGGCCGTATCCGCTAAGGTCCAGCGTGACGGCCGAACCGTTTGCGCCCGCATTGAACAAGGCAGCGGCATTCGTCAGCCACGCGGACGTCGTGAGGGTGAATGCGCCCTGTTGACTAAAAACCACCGTATTGGTCACTCCCGGAAGGACGCCGCCGCTCCAGTTCGAAGGAACGGCCAAATCTCCATCCGCCGCATTCCAAGAAACGTCCTGGGCCGAACCGATCGTCGCCGTTAACGCCATGACCGTCATCCACCGTTTCATTGTTTCTCCTTTTTTCTTACCCTTTTAAGAAACCCGGTTCACTCGCCTTCCGGCAGATACACGGCCCGGCCCCAGCTCGGCCCGTTCTGGAAGAAAATGTAGGGAGGGATCTTGTCCTGCGGATGCGGCCGGTGGTTCGTCACCTCCACCAACTGCCCGCGGGCGATGCGCCCCTCGGCGTCGCTCCAGTGCACCATCCACAGCGCCGCCAGTTCGTCGCCCCCGCGGGGCGGATCATCCGCGCAGTTGAGCAGCCGCCACGGGACCGCGTACTCCAGCGTATAGCCGCGGCCGTCGGCGTCTTTTTTAAACGCGCCGTCATATCCGGCCGGGTCGCTCAGCTTGAGGTGCTCGTCCAAACCGCAAAACAGCTTCATGCGCGCGCGCCGCGCCTGCGCGTCGTACCACATGACGATGCTGACGATGCGGTCGCTGCGCGCCGCCTTGCCGACCCGCGTCTTGCTGTAATCGTATGCGCCGTCCACAAACATCGTTCCCTTGAGAGGCCATCCCTGTGACCTGTCCGTCGACACGCGCACGATCACGCTGCCGCCCGTGAATTCGAAACCCTCCGGCGCCGCGTTGCGCATCGGGTCCGGGTCGCCCACATGTGCCGCCAGATAGAGGTTGGTGGAGTCGTACATCATGAGTCCCTCGGCCCAATAGTCCTTCGCGTACGGCGCGTCGCAGACGTTCTTGAAGGCTCCCCCGCGGTCCCATTCCTCCAGCTCCCCGTCCGCCACAACCGGGCGTCTCGCGTACGCCACGCGCACCGTCTCGATCCGGCTCCTGCTGTACAGCGCCCCGCTCAGACGCCCCGGTATGATCAGCGGCGGAAACCGGCGGATGAAACGGCCCTCGTCGTACGACTCGTCGACCAGCCCGCCGGCGGTTGTCGCCTTCACCGTCTCGCCCGCGCGCAGATCCCGGCGCACCGCGTTGTCCGCGGTCTCGGCCCGCACCTTGCCGTCGAAGACCTGCACTTGGGATTCGCCCCCCGACAGCGCGCTCACGCCGAACTCCGTGCCCAGATCGAACACCTTCATCTCCTGCGTTTCCACCACGAAGCCCGAGCGGCCCTTGGGCATCCGCACCACCACATTGCCGGAGATCAGCCGCACGTAGAGCGGATTCACCATCTCGACGGCCGCGGGCGCCTCGACCAGAAGCACCGTCCCGTCGCGCGTGACCAGTTCGATCAGCCCGCTCTGCCACGCCCACACGTCGGCCGTCAGCTCCGCGCCGCATTCGACCTCGCGCCCGTCCGCCCACTGACCGTGCCGGCTGGCCACCACCGTCGCGAGGTGCCCCTCTTCCGGACCGGACGGGCGGGACGCCCCTCGACCGGGCATCCAGACCCATCCCGCCGCCGCAGCCGCAACCAACGCCGCGGCCGCAACAACCCGGTGCCAGACGCCGCGGGCCGCCGGACGGCCGCGGCCGCCTTCCGTTTCCGTCGGCTCCGCCTCCGGCCACTCCTGGCCCCTTTGACACGTGAGCAAGGCGTGGACGTGCATCTGGAGGGCATACCGCTTCGCGAACCTTGAATCGCCACGCATCATGTTCGACAGGGTGCGCAGTTCCTCCTCCGTAGCCGTGCCGTCCGCCACGCACCGGACCAGGTCGTCGAACAGGATGAGATCCTTGTCCATCAGACACACCCTCCCGCCCGTGCCCGCTCGCGCTCGCGAACCATGCAGTCGGCGAGGAGCTGCCGGATGCGGTGAAGCATCATCGACACAGCCCCCTCGGAACACTTCTCGCGGGCGGCGATGTCCTTGACCGCCTCGCCCCGGATATAGCGGGCCGTCACAAAATCGCGCTGTTTCGTCGCCAACCGCGCCATGCAGTGCCGGAGGCGCGTCAGATCTTCAAGCGGGCGCTCGTCCGCGACACTCGGCACCCACTCCGCGATGCGGTCCATCAGCGCATCGTCAAACACGAGCCGCTCGCGGCTCCGGGCGCTGTAAAATTTGGCGATGCAGTTGCGGGCCACGCCGCGCGCCCAAGGCAGAAACGGCCGGTCCGGGTCGTAATTCGCCCCGTGTTTCAGAATGGTCAGGTTGGTCTCCTGCAGCACGTCGTCCACCTCGTCCACGCCCCGCATCAGAACGGCAATGAACCCGTAGAGGTCGAACTGCGCACCCGCCAAGCGTTGCGGAAGGTCTGTCGGTTTAAGGTCCACGTATCTATTATTCCGTAAAAACAGAAAAATCTAACGGATTTTTTGAATAAATATTTTTGTCATCAGCTTATCTCCTTACCCACAAACCGGTTACGTCTTCAAAACCGGATTCCGCCCCAGCGGGACGGTGTGACGCGGACTTCCGACGGGATGTCCGAAACCTCTTGGCTGCCGGGATCGAAATAGTAACAGCGCCGGACCGCCCGCTGGCCGCTGGCGTCTCCGAAAATCACGCCCACATCACCCCGCATGACCCCGGACGGCGCGGCGGCCAACCCCAGGTGGGCCCATGTGAGGTCCAGCGTCAGCGCATACCCTTTACCGTCGCGCTTTACCTCCGCTCTGGCGCCGTCGAGCCGTTCCACACGCGCCACCCGTTCCTCTCCCGCCGGCGACGCGAAGACAACCGGGGCTTCCGTGCCGCCCTCCGCCACATAGGTGTACCGGATCACAGCGGGAACCCCTTTGTGCATCGCGATGACGAAGCGCTGATCGCCGGGACCGGGACGCACGCGGTCCGGCGGGAGCGCCGGGTCCGCCGCCCAGCGGAAATCCACGGCGTCGCCGCTGTGGAACAGCGTGTTCGGATCCCCGCCCCCGTTCTCGAACGGCGTGCCGTCTTGGACGCGGAGCCACAGCCGCAACCCGTTCGCGCGATATCCGATCGCGAAGCGGGCCACCGGTTCGCCGGCCGGAAAGCTCTGGGAGGCGAGTTCTTCCCAGCCTGCCGTGAAGCCGAAGCCCGCGGCCTGAATCGCCGTGACCGGTCCGCGTTCCGCCGCGGGCCGCTCCTCCCGCGGCTTGGCCGGGGTGGTGATGCGGAGCGCGCCGCCGGTCAGACGGGTCAGGGTCCGCAAGCCGCGCACCTCCGCCACGTTCGACGCGTCTTTGCCGACAATCTGCAGGACGCGGCCGTCCGCGACACGGCCGAACCAGCCGGAAAAACACTCGTCGCCCAAACTGTGGCCGTCGAGGCGCATGCCCGGCGACACTTCACACAGGTTCTGCTGCAGCGGCGCGTCCCGCGCGTCGCCGAACAGCCGCGCGATGAACAGGCCGTCCGCCGTGAAAAGATACCGCACGCCCTTGTTGCCGTTGAGCTGGAACACCTCGCCGGCCCCGCCGTCCACGAGCGCACTCCCCTCGATGTTCAGGGTATGCTGGATCTCGCCCGCCAAGGGCTTCGGCGAATTGTGCCAATTGGCAGGATAAGGGTTCGGATAGCTCCAGCGCACACGCCCGTCCGGCGCCAGGCTGAGCAGGGAGTTGAACCGGTCGCCCTGGTTTCCGCCGCCGCCGCAATTGACCAGCAGGTTGCCCGCGAGATCCGGCGCGCTGGCGCAGAAGCCCTTGCGGAGCGCTTCCTCCGGCAGCGGCAGGAAGCGCGCAGCATTCAGGTCGTAGACCGGCGCGCCGGTTTCCGCGAGCGGTTCGAGGATGGCCAGCCGCCGGTCGCCCTCACGCGCATAAAGCCGCAGCGTTGGCCAACTCCGCATCGCCCACATGGCGCCGAACCGCCACCCGGTCCGGACCGTCACCTCGCCGGGCGCCGCGCGGCCGTCGCCGTCCGCATCCTGCCAGAGGAAGACCCCTTGGGGCGCGGGCTTGTCCGCGGGGCCGATCGTCCGCAGAAAGGCATCCTGTTTCCCCTGCCAGGTCTTCCACAACGTGTCGAGGCTTCCGAAAATCACGCGGGGCACCAGATGCTCTTTCACCACTTCGCCGATGAAGACACCCGGCACGCCGTAACCGGCGTCGTTGACGAGAAAGAGCCGGCCGCCGCGGTAAACGGGAAACTGCGGGATGGCCTCGTCTTTTGCGGAATAAGGCAGATCCGGGTGTTCCTCCGGCCGGAACAGGACCGATTCGAGCGTCGCGGTTTCCGGCCAGGGGCGCACCGTGAAGACCATACCCTTGTAAAAGGCGCGCAACGCCCGGCCAGAGGCGTCCGGCCCGCGCCCCAGCCAGGAAAGCCACCCCGGTTTCCTCGGCGCGGCCGGATCAAGCGCGCCCCCGCCGCCGTAGTGGGGCGGCCCGATCATGTCGCGGACCAGACTGCCGCCGCCCGTCCACACACTGACCCGTTTGGGAAGAAAGTCGTGCTCGGCCACCCACACCTGGTCGCGGCTGTCGACTGCCACAGCCACCGGCTGACCCATCGCCAGCGGATCAAAGCGACCCTCGCGGCGGCCCCCCGGTTTGCCGATCCGCCTCACCAGCCGCCCTTCGGGGGAGAAGACCTTGACGCACTGTTCGGACGGGTCGATGTCGCTCACATAGATCCGGCCCGCGGAATCGACACCCAGCCCGCCCGGACAGAGCAGCTCTTGCGTGACGAGGCTCCGGTGCCGTCCCTGTTCCATATCTATCTGGACCACTGTCCGGCCGCTGATGCCCAAAACGACGCCGTCCTTCCTTTTCACGATCGCGCCCGCACCGGGCAACGGCACGTCCCGGACATGCGCGGCCGTCTCCCGGTCGAAAACCGCCAGCCGGTCCCGGTCCGCCAGCGACAGCACCATGCCGTGCGGCATGATCACCATGCCCCGTATCCCCGAAAAGTCGGAGCTCTTCTCTTTCACGAAACAGGCGTCGGTTCTGCGCTTCTTCACGTCGGGCGGATTCCCGACCCAACCGTACGTTTTGAGGTTCAGCCGGTTCACGGCCAGATAGTCCCCCATCCACCCCTTCTCGCCGGCCACATAGAGGATGTCCCCCTCTGTGGCGATGGCATGGGCGCCGGACAGGCTGAGCCAGAGCGTGCCCCACTGTTTGCGGCCGTCGGGGCCGGCCTGCACGATCGCGTGCCCCGCCTCGGCGATCGCGGCCCCGACAAAGACCCGCTCGCCATCGGCATGCAGGCAGAGCGGCCGCTCGTGATCCGAAAGCCAGCCGCCGCTGCCGCTGGCCCGCAGATACCATCCCGCCTTGTGCTGGAGCGTGTTCCATGGCGGCGTCCCCGGCGAGTTGAAGGCCCCCAGGAAATGCGCGGAGATCTCGCCGCGCGTCAAGCCCCGCCACCGGTATTCGCCGGGGGGCGCGGGCCGTCCCGCATCGTCCAGCCCGTCCCACCGCTCGACCGAACGGCCCGCGGGACGCGGCACGCCGCCGGCCAGATTGCGCACCCGGCGCCCCTGCGCATCCTCGATGACCAGCGTCACGTAACCCGCCTCAGGCAACGCGTAAGCGAACGATGCGCCGCCCTCGTCCCCCCGCCCATCAGACGCGGAGAGGAAAACGCCGGCCGCACCAAGCCAGCCGGCCGCCGCACCGGCCAGCCGCCGTCCCGCACACGCCGTCACAGCCCCCCCTCTCTCGTCGGCGGCACCGCCGCATACCGCAGATCGCCAAGGTCATCCCCGTTGCGCCCCTCGACCGCGCAGGCGAACTGCCACTGCCAGGTCGTGTGGTCGGCCTTGACGAACAGGCGGTTCCAGCCCGCCTCCAGCGTCACACCGACGCGCGCGCGCTTCTTCGGTTCGGCCGTGAGGGTTCCGGCGTAGCAGCGGATACCGTTCAGCCAGACGCCCAAGCCGATGGTCCCAGCGAACACGGAGGAGGAGAGTCGCAGATCGGCCTCGCGGCGCCTGGCGCTGTAGATCCACCGCGCGGCGTAAAGCGAATCAAACGCTTTGCCGAACGTCAGCGCGAAAGGATCCACCGATGCCGGATCCTCCCCGCCCGTGTAGTCGACGGAAGGCGTGTACACAATCCACGGGTAGGTCCTCCCTTCGTGGACGACGGGCGCCGCGAACCCGTCTCCTTCGATGAGGCGCCGGTCGACCGCCCGAAGGCCGTTCGTGGGGTTGAACCTGAAACCTGAGGCCGACGCCCACGCCGCGTGATTGGGGACGCCCGCGCAGACCCGCCACGGCGTCGGCACGGCGACCGTCCTGATCCGTTCCGCATCGGCAGATTTCGCCCGCAGCACAAGCGCGTTCGTGATCGCATCGGGACAGCCCGTGACCGTGAAAACCCCGCCCGTGCCGGTGTGGGTCTGGCTTTCGAGACGCCACCCGTCCGGGAGGGAGAGCGCCGCAACTGCGGAACGGTTGGAGGTCGGGCCGGCGCTCCACCAGTAGGTCAGCGTGTACGTGTTGGTTTGCGTGGTGCCGCCATGACTCCGCGCAACGATTCCATAGGACAGCACGGGGTAGCTGCCGGCGGGAACCAGCGCACCGAGGTAACGCTCCTCGATCAGCCGCGCCGCCTGCGGCTCGCCCAACCCTTTCAGCATGGCCGCCGCGATGGCCGCGTGCCCCGCGGCCCCGGGATGCACAAAGTCCCTCGCCACATGAAAGCCGGGGTCCAGCATCCGCCCGCGACGGAGAAGGTCCGACGTCGCCTCGCCGGTCGGGAAATACAGGCAGCCCTCCGCCTTGGCCAAATCGGCGATCTCCCGGTTGAGCCGCCCGCGCATCACGTTCTTCGGAGAGCGGTCATCCTCGGTCAGCAGCGTGACGGAGCAGAGGGCGGTCAGACGCGGACGCGTGCGCGCCCGCAACGCGCGAAGAAGCGCCTCGTACTGCCCGCGCCATTTTCCGATCGCTTCCGGCGTATCGCTGACATACGGGGCGAGCAGATCGTTCATGCCCAACATGATGACGAGCACGTCCGCGCCCGCATCGAGCGTTGTCCGAAGCTCGACGCCCTTCACGTCAAGATACGCCGGTTCGGAGTTCGTATACGTCGCGCGCCCCATCCACGAACCGACCCCCTGACCGCTGCCGCCCAGCGAGACCAGCGTTTGGGCGCCATCCGGATGGGCCTGCTTGAGCGCCCACGTCATCTGCCGGCAATACCCGTCGGCCAGATTCATGCTGTGGCCCGTAATGCTGTCTCCGACGAACACCACGCGGTCACTCGGCCGCAAAAGGCCCTCGCCCCTCACGGTTCCCGCGCAACCGGACAGCATGCCCGCCATCATCACGACCGCATAAACACGTCTACTCATCTTTCCCTGTTCCTTGTTCCTGAAGGCCTACCTGACCGATACGCAAGTCCCTTTGGGCGGAATGATCCGGGCCCCCACGAAAACCGAATCGAACTGCAGTGCCCCCCCGTTGGCCATACCGCCGATGTAGAACGTGGTCTGTCCCTCGCCGGGCACAAAGGTCCCGGTGTATTCCTTCCACGGCACAGCCCCGCCTCCCTGATAACGTGAAATCACCGTATTGCCGCTTCCGGTCGCCCATCCGTTCTGCGGAACGCTGAACCCGTATTCGATCTGATGTCCCGCTCCGATGCTCGGGCTCGCCGACCAGAACGAGAACAGATAACGGACACCCGCAACGACAGGAATTCCGATATGGCCATCTTCCCCCGAGGAGGGCACCTGCCACACATACGAGCCGTGTTTTCCCGTATCCAAAACAGCAGTCCCTGTTGACCAGAAAACAACGTTCGGCACTTCAATACTGGCGTTCGGCACCAGATTGGGTCCATAGTTGGTGCGGCCGACCGCGAACGTGTCAGCCCCCGCGTGAGAATAGAGCCACACATTCGTCGCGGCCCAACTGTAATTCGCCGATTTCCAACTGTCGAAACGCCCCAGCCCCAGGCTGAAGTACAGTTTGCCGGTTCCCGCCGGAGAAGAAAAAAGAACGGCTTTCAGCGCGTTCGAATAAACCTGCCCGTATGTCCGGCCCCACGAAAGCGAACCGCAGAGCTGGGCCGTATTGGTCGGTAAGGCGTCGGCCGAGACGCCTGCGATGTAATACGGCGAAATGTCGTAGCCGGTGGCCGTGGAACGGAACCACCCCTGAAGTGCGCAAAGGGAAGCCTCCTGGACCGTGAAGACGCGCGAGGTCGCGCTGTTATTGCTCGCGAAGTCCTCCAGCGACGAGGCGGAGAGGTTGTTATCGGTCACAACCCCGCCCTGCGCCACAGACGCCGCCGCCGCAAGACACATCCATTTCGCGCACCGTCCAACCCGCCTCAGCACGTTCTGAATATCCATCTTTTCTCCTTGTGTGGGTGCCCGTCGTTTTCTCATTCGTTTTCACGTAAATACACGGCCCGGCCCCAGCTCGGCCCGTTCTGGAAATAGAGGTAAGGCGGGATCTTGTCCTGCGGATGCGGCCGGTGATTGGTCACCTCCACCAACTGCCCGCGGGCGATGCGCCCGTCGGTGTCGCTCCAATGAACCATCCACAGCGCCGCCAGTTCGTCGCCCCCGCGGGGCGGATCGTCCGCGCAGTTGAGCAGCCGCCACGGGATCGCATACTCCAGCGTATAGCCGCAGCCGTCGAGGTCCTTTCGGAACACCCCTTGCCCTCCCGGCGGATCGTCCCTCTTGTCGTGCTGGTCGATGCCGTGCTCCAGCCTGATGCGGGCGCGCTGAGCCCGCAGATCATGCCACATGACAATGCTGGTGACGCGCCTGTCTCGGGTTTCGGAACTGATTCGTTTCCGGTAACAATCGTACGCGCCATCCACAAACATCGTCCCCTTCAGCGGCCACCCCTGCGCCTTGTCCATCGACACGCGCACGATCACGCTGCCGCCCGCAAACTCGAACCCCTTCGGCGCAACGTTGCGCAGCGGGTCCGGATCGCCCACATGTGCCGCCAAATAGAGGTTGGTTGAGTCGTACATCATCATGCCCTCAAGCCAGTAGGCCTCCGCGTACGGCGCGTCGCAGGCGCTCTTAAAAGCCACCCGCCAATTCCATTCCGCCAGATCGCCGTCAAGGACAACCGGGCGCGTCGCAGGCGCCACGCGCACGGCCTCCACCGTGCTTCGGCTGTAAAGGACTCCGCACGCCCGCTGCGGATTGGGGTCCAGCGGGAAGCGCCGGATGAACCGGTCCGCATCCGATTTCTCGGCCAACAGCCCGCCCTTGCCGTCGGTTCTCACGGTCTCGCCCACCGTCACTTCTTTCCGGATCGCCATGTCCGCCGTCTCGGCCCGCACCTTGCCGTCGAACACCTGAACCTTCGATTCGCCCCCGAACGAAGCACTCACGCCGAACTCCGTCCCCAGGTCGAAGACCTTCATGTCCGGCGTCTCCACCACGAAGCCAGAGCGTCCCTTGGGCATCCGCACCACCACATTGCCGGAAATCAGACGCACGTAGAGCGGGTTCACCATCTCGACGGCCGCGGGCGCCTCGACCAGAAGCACCGTCCCGTCGCGCGTGACCAGTTCGATCAGCCCGCTCTGCCACGCCCACACGTCGGCCGCCAACCCGGAACCCACAACGACCTCCCGCCCGTCCGCCCATTGCCCGTGCAGGCTGGCCCGTACCGTCATGACAGGGGAAAAATCCGCCCGGACGTCCGTGCCCGGAGAAGAAGTCCGTGGAATACGCCACACCGCCAATCCCGCCAACCCCGCC
>JAVEYH010000007.1:15253-62484 GCA_034003585.1 Kiritimatiellia bacterium | reverse complement strand
AACATCTGATTGAGGATCAAAATTAGCAGGGAGAGCACCTGCGTCCACACCTGCTAAGATCAACCCTCTATTGACAGTTAATAAAAAATGGATGTGATATGATCCATAGTTAGGATAATAAGGATCATTGCTATGGATCAAAACAAATCGCTTGTGATGGCTCCCAACGACCCCGATCCCGAATGGCCGGGCGGCTACGCGGTTACACTGCGGGATGCGGGAGCGGAAGAAAAAACGTTTCTGTCCGAGGCCGCAGCGCATCCGGGGGCCGGCAACCGGAAGGTTCAGCAGGCAAGGGTCTCGCGGGAACGCTACTGCGAGAAGTTCCGCTGGTTCGCGCCAAAACCGCGGAAAGCCGTGTCTGCGAGGCAACATGAACAAAAACCTTCCGTTCGTATGCCGATACGTGCCGGCATTCAGAATATTACCGCACGGTACACGAATCCGGATGAACGCGTCAAGCGAAAGAACGTCGAATGTCGAACGCCGAACATTGAACGCCGAACGCTCACGTTATCGGCAAGCCAGCCGCCTGCCGGGGCGGCCAAAAACGAATGGGTAACTTTTCCCCGCGAATCTCCGCGAATCGATGTGTCTTTTTGCCGACGGAATCCCGTCGTCGTTCATCACTCAAAAAGACACATCAAGCCCCGTTGAGGAACAAGGATGAATCAGGGGGTGAATTTCTTAGTGATGAACGGCGGCTGTACTCAGCCGAAAGAAATTCACCCCTTTTCGCGGAGATTCGCGGGCAGAAAAAGGAAGTTATCGACAAGCCCCACGGGGTTTTACTTCAGCGTTCCGCGTTGGACGTTCTCTCTTCTGTCAAAAGCCCTTGTGCGTGGCCCCGCCTGCCGACGGCTCGCCCTCCGCGGCGTCGTAGGAGCGCAGGATGTCGCCGCGGGTGTACTGCCGGAACAGCACGCGGCTGTCGGCCGGATAATACGGCAGCACGTCCGAATACCCCGGCACCACCACCTCCACCACCGGGAACCCGATCTCCGGCCCCGTGAAGTCGAGCACATAGCACTCTTTCCCCAGCCGGGAAAAAATCTCCTTCGCCGCGTTGATGTCCTGCAGGCAGTCGTCGAACGCCTCGCCTTTCCGGAACGGCACGACCGGCCCTTCCCGCAGATACTCCGCCGTGCGCTGCGGCACGAACCCGAACATGAAGGCCGAGAGATAGTTGTCGCCGCTGTCCGGGATGCACTTGAGGGCGCGCAAATCGTATTTCAGCACCCGCTCCTGATCCGCGGGGTTCCCGTCGATGAACTCGTCCCGCATGCGGCCCTGCGCATACTCGGTGAAGACCCGGACCAGCGCCTCCTCGAGATTGAACCCCGCGCCCACCTTGAAGAAGTGATGGAACTGGTACGCTTCCGGAATGTTCGGGTCCCAGAAGTAGGCCCCCACACAGGGCAGCGCGCCGCCGAAGGACAAATCCTTGAGGTGGACTTCGATCCCCTGCCGCCGGACGAACTCCAGCTGCTCCCGCACCACGGGATGCGTGACCGTGTCCGGATCGATCGTGGGCATGACCAACCGCTGCCGGAGGACCGTGATGTGCACCCGCCGCTCGAAAACCTCCTCGATCGCGTGGACGACCGCCTCCTCGCGGCAATTGCCCGCCGCCATGCCGCTGGGACCGCCGATCCGCCGCACGAACTCGATCGGGAGTTTGGCCGTCCTGCCGGTCATCAGCGAGAACCCGTCCGCCCAGAACATGGCGATGTCGGATTCCTTGACGCGCCCGATCATCTTCTCCGAGAGCGCCACGTGCGGGATCATCTCCTCGATCCCCACCGCATCGGGAATCACGTCCTGGTGCCCGACCGTATACCCCGCCAGCTCCGCGTGCGTCTTGGCGCCCGCCCATTCCGCGCACTCGGCCAGGGCCCCGGCCCGGGCCTGCAGCGGGGTGATTCCCTTGCCCATGGAGCGGAACTCCAGATCGTCGATGTACAGCGCCGACCAGTGGAGCCGGTCGGAGACGCTGGTCTCGAACAGCCGGTAGTCATACCGGGCGCCGATCACGGCCTCCAGACGCTGCACCGTCTCCTCCAGCGGCACGCACCGCCCGAACGCCAATTTTTTGCGGCTCTCCAATTTCATGCGGATCTCCCCGCCCTCTCCGGACCGCGTTCAGCGGGGCCTGGGCAGGACGCTCCAGTGGTTCCCGTCCGACAGCAGCAGCAGATGGGTGCCCAGATACACGAGCGTCCCGCCGCTCATCTCCTGGCCCAGCCTGCGCCGGACGGAGACCCCTTCGGGGTTCACGAACTCCACCGTGTCCGTGATGCCGGCCGCCATCCGGACGGCCCGCAGCTGCAGCCCGTCGGCATACGGGCGCTTCAGCGCTTTCCGCAGATCGGAATCCGCGCCCAGCCCCGGCGACTCCAGCACATACCGGTGGGCCTCCATCCCTTTGATCGAGCTCGAAAGCCGGTAGGCCCACGGCTTCCCCCAGCGGTCGGTCAAGGGCGGCTGCGGCGCGCTCCCCTCCGCCTTCAGCGCCTCCAGCGAGGCGGGGAACGCGATGTCCCGCAGATAAGCCTTCTTGAGCGCGCGCACGACCCGCTCCCGGTCCAGCCGCGTCAGCCAGCTCCGCGCCATCTGATCCCCGGCCTTCTGAAGCGCCGTTGCCGGCTCCTTCGCGATCAGCATGGACTCGAAAAGCCTGACCGCCATCTCCGTGTTGCCGTTCTTGAGATGATGCCACGCCGCGAACCCCGACATCACCGTCACGAACGGATCGCGCGGCGCGCGGGCCGTGAAGTCGATGCAGGCCTTCAGGCTCTCCTGCGCCACGAACGCGCTGTTCGTGCCCACACACCACACGTCCCAGAGCCCCCGCTCGTCCGGCTTGACGGCCTGCCCCCGGCAAGCCAGCGCGCAGACTGCGATCACCGCCATGATCCCGATGCGTTTACCCGTCATAGCTCTCCCCGCCGCGTTCCGTTTTCCACCATCCGATCGCCTGAACTATAGGCTAACGCGGCCCCCTTCCGCAACCCAATTCAAGTCCTTGCGAAGCGGCGGGGCGGGTCCCCTTTTCCCTGGCCTGGTCTGAGGCGGAGGAAATCCGCCAGCGCGCGCCGCTGACGAGGTCACGCCGTTTCTTCGATGACGAGACTCAGGAACCGGCCGTCCTCCTCAAAGAGCAAGCCTCTCTCATTCAGGAATCCGACCTCCCGCCGCGCGGCATCCTCCCCGGCCCCTGCCGCGGCGGCGGCCTCCTCGATTTCCCGGGGGATCTCCCCCATCCCCCGCAGCAGCCGCTCCGACAAATCGGAAATCCGGTAACTCTCCACCTCGCCCGCACGCGAATCGTGGATGTAGGCGCTTTGCGCGTCGCGCCCGAGCAGCAGAAACGGCCGCCCCCCCGCTTCGCGCGCCCATCGCTCCTGCCAGGCCCCGACCAATCCGCCCAGCCGGTCCAGCCACAGGTCGGCACGCGCCCGGTCGGCGTTCCGGTCCGTGAAGCGGTCACACAATCCGGCCAACGTTTCGGGGCCGAACGGATAGATGTACCGCAGGCTTTCGTGCGGCTCCAGGTCAAGCCCGTAGGCCCCGGCCTCTTCGAAGTAGCGGGAATCGCGCACAAACTCGATCGGGAAGACCCCCATCGGCGGCTGCAGATGAACCAGCCGCGGGAGGTCCCGCTCATACTTGAGGTACACCTCCTCCGGCTCGCCCGGCGAGAAGAGCAGGAGATTCCACTCCGCGTAGAGGGCGTGGCGGAGGCAGTCCTTGAGGAACCGGAGGTTGTCGAACGCGGTGACCCCCTTGCGCATGCGTTCCAGCGTCTCCGTGGCCAGCGCCTCGACCCCGGGCTGGACACAGCGGATGCCCGCCCGGCACAACACGCGCATCTGCCCCGCCGTGATCGCGGACCGCGTCTCGTATTTGATGGACACGCCCGGCGGCGGCGCCAGATGCGGAAACACCTCGCGGAAATAATCCGGCGGCACCACATTGTCGCAGGCCACGAAACGCGAGACCCGTCCCGCATAGCCGAGGACCGACCGGATGTGCCGCAGCGCCGCTTCCGGCGGCAGGGCCTCGAAACACTCCCGCAGATCATTCAGGCCGCAGAAGGCGCAGCGCCGCCTGTCGGCCCACCAGCACCCGCGGGAAGTCTGCATCAGCAGGAACGGCTTGCGGCCGGAATTTCCCAGCGCCGCCTCAAAATGGTCCAGAAACGGACCGTAATCGAGCGGCACGTCCTCCCGGATGTCGAGCTGCGCGCCGATGTTGCGCGCCGGCGGCAGCGTGTCCGCCATGCCCCGCGCGAAAACGCCCGGGATCGCCGGCGAGGCGACCGGCTGACCCGCGAGGCGACGGCCGACCAGCTCGGGAAAACTGACCAGCCCCGGCCCGGAAACCACAAAATCCACGGAAGGCGCGTGTTCGGCCAGCGTCCGTCCCGGGACCCCTTTGACCGCCGGCCCGCCGAACACAACCGTGACCTTGGGATTCCGGCGCTTCAGCAGGCTGGCCATGGCCAGCGAGGCGACCGTCTGAAAAAAACAGAGGGAGAACCCGACCAGGTCGGTCTCGTCCAACGTATACCGTCCGATCAACTCATCAAGAAAAGCGAAGAACTCTTCGCGCCGCGCGCGCGCGAACCCCGCGACCTCCGCCGCCTCCGGCACGCCGTCGTAGTAATACCGGCCGAGATACGCATCGGTGTTGTCCGCCGCACCGGGAAACGCCGCGGCGCGGAAAAACCAGTCGGCCAGCCCGGTCATCCGGCCGTAGGGCGAGGTCGCGGCCCCGTAGAACCCCGCCGCGCCCGGCAACGCCGCGACATCCAGATTCAGGTAATGGATCCGGACATCGACCCGCCCGCCGAACCGCCGTTTCAGCACCGACGCGATCTGCGTGAGACCGATCGACGGATTCTCCGGCGGCGCGAACGGCATGTGGATCAGCGCGATCCTGAGGCTTTTCCCGTTCTCCCCGTTCATGCCTGGAACTCAGGATGCCACGTTCCGGCCGAGCCGTCGAGCCCAAGTAACGAGACCTTCATGAGGTACGGACGGCATGCTTCAAGACGCGCGTCGATGTCCGCCTGTGTCGTGGCGTCATCCGGGGGGCGCGCGAGAATCGCCATCCTGATCCCGTGACGCGCCATCGTTTCATTGACCGTCCGGACGCGCGAAAGGGCTTCGTTACGGGTGACTGCAATCACATTCCCCTAACCCTGTGCCCGAACAAGATTGGAGCACGCGGCTTCGATCAGCCGATCCGCCGTGTCTTCACGAGGCGCGCCGCCCTCGACCGGCAGGGTCTCGTATCCGCCGCGCGCAAAACAAGCGGCCAGCGGCACATATCCGCAAGCGCCCATCGCCAAAGACACGGGCCAGGTGGTCTTGAACGGCGAACACCGCTTGATCGCCAAGCCCACCTCCGTAAAGGGTTCGCCCGGCAGCGAGGTGACCGCGAAGCGGTCGCCAAACGCCAAGGTCACCAGCCGGAAGAGCCGCCGCCGTCCCGAGCAGCGCGCGCGGTAGGCCAGCGTCTGCCCGGCGAAAAAGCGCGCGACCGCGCCCTCGCCCGAGGCGAGCCCCTCGCTGGTCAGATCGCTGCCGCCGGCCCCGGAGCCCACACGCGCCAGCACGGCGCGCGCCGCGGCGCAGGCGTCGTCCGGCAGCGTGCGGTACGGGATCGCAATCGTCCGCGACACGCGACGGAGCGCACCGGGCGGCAACGGCTTGAGCCGCCCCAGCAGCGACACCACGCGCTCGGCGTAACAGCGTCCCAGCTCCCAGGTGCGTTCATATGCGTACCCTTGCGGAGCGTCTGCATGGACATCGAAGTGATTCACGTTGCCCGCGCAGCCGATCAGGGTCGTCACCAACGGATCATACCCCAACGCGTTCTGGATGCAGCGCTCCATCCGTCCCGGCCAGTCCGCGGAAACCTGGCTGGTACCCACGGTGTCGGTATGGTTGACGATGTTGGCCAGCAGCGCCGTCACCCGTCCCTCCTGTTCGACCGCGAGCACGCCGATCTCGCGGTCCACCGGTCCTTCCGGCTTGACGATGGCCGGATTCTTGACGCCGGGGTTGGTGGTCACGCCGCCGCCTTTCATCCAATAGCGCCGGTTGAAAGCGAGCGGGTTGTCGCGCACGCTGCCCAGGCGGAGCACGGCAGGCGCGAGGTTTTGTTCGGCGGCCAGGACCGTCTCGACCGCCTTTTCCATGACCTGACGCAGATAGGCGGAATCCGGCGACGTGCCGAAGAGCGGCGTCATATACGGCGCGGTGTGCGTGTGCGTGGCGCTGACGATCAGGCCGCGGCCGTGCCGGAAGCCTGCGGCCGCGAGCCGCGCCAGCAGCGTGGCGACGAACTCACCGCTCAGCATGCAGACATCGAAAACGACGAACCCGCCCACGACGCGTCCCTCGCGAAAGAGCACACAGCGCACATGCAGGTCATCCAGCACGCCCGTGTTGGGCCGCGGATTGAAATATCCGGCCAGCGGCAACCCGCGGCGCGGCGTGATGAGCCCTTTCGAAAACCCGGCGTCCATCGCCCCCCCTCTCTTTGTTCGGATCACCCCTTCACCGCCACCGCGCGTCCGCCGCGCCGCGCGGAGGCGTGGGCCGCCTCGCAGAGCAGCACATTGTGCAGCCCCGTCTCTCCGCTCAAGGGTTGACCGCGCAGAACCGAGGCCGCATGCTCCTCGATCACCCCCTGGTAGATGTTGGCCGGTTTCGCGACCGGGATGCAGCGCTGCCGGCGGAAGGTGTCCAGCTCCAGCCGCATCGCCAGCGGTTCGCCCGGATGCCCGGAAAGCTGGAACAGCGTGCCGTAGGCGCGCAGAACCGCCTTGTCGCCGTAGACCTCATACCCGAGGTTCGAGAGCGTCCCGCCCAAGCCGCCGCGCGCGTCGCAAAACGAGACCTGCACCGAACAGGTGATCCCGCTCTCCAGATCGCACTGGATTAGAGCGCCGTCCTCCACCCGGATGGCCATGCGCTTGGGCAGGTACACCGCGCGGACCGCGCGGATGCGGCTGCCCAAGATGAATTCGGCCATGTAGAAACAGTGGCTCGCCACATCCCCGACCGGGCCGCCCATCTCCGCCCGGTTGTTGCAGCGCCAAGTGGCCGCCTCCGCCGGGTCGAACCCGTACGCGAACTGCATGTGGAAACAGGCGTCGTTCACCTTGCCCAGGACACCCCTGGCCACCTGCGCGCGCGCCGCCCGGTTGAAGGCGTTGTGCGTCATCATGTGGTCGACCGAGAGGCTGAGGCCTTTGCGGGCCGCCAGCCGGACCAGCATCCGGGCGTCGCGCGCGTTCGGCGCCAGGGGCTTCTCGACGATCACCGGCCGCCCCGCCTCCAGCGCCTGCCGCGCCAGCGGCGCATGCGTCAGATTGTTCGTCGCCACAAAAACCGCGTCCACCCCCGGGTCCGCCAGGAGGGCATCCAGATCGCGGTACCATTTCAATCCCAGGGCCTGCGCGGCCTTGCGCCGTTTCGGGTTCACATCCGTGGCCCCGACCAGCACCGCCTGTCTCAACGGCTTGAACCGGGACGCGTCACACGCGAAGCCCTCTTTCGCGATCCGGTTCTCCGCAATGCCGCCGAACCCCGCCAACGCATACCGCACCTGATTCATCGCTCCCCCCTCATCCGAACCGTAACCGGCCCATCTGTTTCCAAACCCCGCACGCCGCAGCCACGGCGATGCCCGACATGACACACCCCAGCGCGACCCGGCCGTACAGCAGATAGCCGACGCCGAAGAGCGCTGACCACACCAGCAGGCAGCCCAGCAGCATGCACACCAGTCCGGCCGGCACGTTCCAGCAAGCTTCCGTCTCCGCAGGCCCGGCACCTTCGGCCCGCATCCGCTCTTCGATCCGCCTCCACCCCGGGCCGCCGGGACGGACCTTCCGGCAGAAGGCCATCAGCGTCCGGTCGTCCACCGGCGGGGTCAGATAGGTAACGGCGACCCACACCGCCGTGGTGAGCAGAATGCCCAGCACCATCTTCCACGAGGTGAAATCCATCACGCGGAACCAGCCGGCGCCTTCCATGGCGGATTCGATGCCCAGCGGCGCGGCCCCGAACTGGAAGAACAGCGCCACGATGAACGAGACCGTCATGGCGGCCACCTCGCTCCACACGTTGATCCGCCACCAGAACCAGCGCAGGATATAGAGTAGGCCCGTGCCCGCGCCCACCTGCAGAAGCACGTGGAAGATATTTTTGACGGTGGTCATGTGAAACGCGATCCCGGCCGAAACCAGCAGCATCGCCAGCATGGTCAGCCGGCCGACGCGCACCGCGTGGCGCGGCGAGGCCCGCGGCCGGATGAAGCGCAGATAAACATCCTGCACCACATACGACGAGCCCCAGTTCAGCAGGGTGGCCACGGTGGACATGTAGGCCGCGATCAGCGACGCCACGATCAGCCCCCGCCACCCGCGGGGCATGCGCGCGACCATACCCGGATAGGCGATGTCGTGGCCGAGATAGGTGTCGTCCACGCGCGGGAAGGCGCGCGCCAGCGACCCCACGCCGGCCGCGTCCGCCCGGTTGAGGCGGACCGCCTCGCGCACCGCCTCCGGCAGCGCGGCTTTGTCCGCGGCGTAGCCGCGCGTTTCGGCCGCATGCGCCTCCAGCCAGGCCCGGGCGGCATCCCGCTCCGGCTGCGGGGTCAGCGGGAAAACCGCCAGCGAGGCGAGCGCCACCAGGATCCAGGGCCAGGGCCGCACCGCGTAGTGCAGCACGTTGAAGAGCAGCGTGCCGCCGACCGCGTGACGCTCGTTTTTCGCGGAGAGCATCCGCTGCACGACGAAGCCGCCCCCGCCCGGCTCGGCCCCCGGATACCACACATTCCACCACTGCACCGCCAGCGGCAGGACCATCACGGTCATCAGGGCCGACAGATCGTGCGAAGCCGGGCGGAACAGCGCGAGCTTCGGGAACACCGCGGGATGCGTAAAAAGCTGCCCGAGTGACGTGACGCCGTCCGCCATGCCGGAGTGGACCGCATACACCGCCGCGAACACGGCACCGGTCATCGCCACGCCGAACTGGTAAAAGTCCGCCCACATCGAGCCCGTCAGCCCGCCCAAGGTCGCATAGACCGCGACACCGGTCATGGAAACCAGCAGCGACGCCTGCGGCGAGAGCCCGAACAGGATCTGCCCGATTTTGATGGCCGCCAGCGACACGCCGCCCAGGATGATCAGGTTGTAGAACACGCCCAGGTAGATCGCGCGGAACCCGCGCAGAAACGCGGCCGGCCGGCCGCTGTACCGCAATTCGTAAAACCCCAGGTCCGTGTCCAGCCCCGAACGCCGCCACAGGCCGGCGTACACGAACACCGTCAGCATGCCGGTCAGCAGAAACGCCCACCACACCCAGTTGCCCGCCACGCCGTTCAGCCGCACGATCTCCGTGATGAGATTCGGCGTGTCGCACGAAAAGGTGCAGGCCACCATCGAGACCCCCAGCAGCCACCAGGGCATGTTTCGCCCCGAAAGGAAGAAGGACTCGGTGTTCTGCCCGGCGCGCCGGGCGGCCCAGGAGCCGACCAGCACGACTGACGACAGAAACCCGAAGATGATCCACGCGTCCAGCCAAGTGATGGAGATCATGCGTTGCTCCGGAAAAGACGGGAAGCCGGAAACTTGAACCGGGAAACGCGGCGCCGATGCCCCGCCCCGGTTTCAAGTCCCCGGCATCATGTTTCTTACTTCATGTACGCTTTCGCCACCTTCCTGAAGGCGTCGATGCAGGCCTGCATGTGTTCTTCGGTGTAGACCGGATGGGTGAAGAAGCACATCGTGCGGTCGGTCATCCACCGCGCGCGCGGGCACGACACCTGGCTGTAGTCGATGTTGCGGGCCTTGGGGTCGAAGAACGGATACTTGGCGACGCCGAACCCGTTGCGCTCGATGTAGGCCCGCTCCTTGTACATCTCCGGCCAGAGCACGCTGTAGACCGGCACGCCCTCCGCCGCGATCGCCTTGATGAACTCCTTGATCGAACAGGTCAGCTTCGACGTGTCGAGCACGAACGGCGCCCACCAGTAGGCGTTCCGGCGCTGCGGGGTGTCCACCGGCGCGTGGAGCACGAGCGGATGCTTCTCCAGCGCCTTTTTCAGCATCCGGCCGTTGCGGATCCGGTTCTTGAGATTCCAGGAATCGAAGCGCTTCAGTTCGCACAGCCCGATCTGCGACTGGATCTCCGTCATGCGGAAATTGAAGCCGACCCGCTTGTGGATGTACAGCAGCTTGCCTTCCATCTCCAGCAGATTCAGCCGCTCCTTGACATCATACCCGTGATCGCGGAACGAGCGGCACTCCCAGGCGAGGTCGTCGTCATTCGTGACCACCATCCCGCCCTCGCCGCCGGTGGTGAAGTGCTTGCTCTGGCAGAAGCTGAAACAGCCGACGTCCCCGAGGGTGCCCGCCTTCCTGCCCTTGTAGACGCCGCCGAAACATTGGGCGCAGTCCTCGATCACCTTGAGGTTGTGTTTCTTGGCGAGCTTCAGGATCGGGTCCAGGTCCGCCACCACGCCGTAGAGGTGCACCACCACGATGCCTTTGGTCCTTTCGGTGATCTTCTCCTCGATCTGCCGGGGATCAATCTGGTGGTCAACCCCCACATCCGTGAAAACCGGCAGCGCGCCCGCCTGCAGCACGCAGAAGGACGACGCGATGAACGAGTAGGAGGGGCAGATCACCTCATCCCCCGGGCCGATGCCCAGCGCGGCGATCGCGGTGTGCAGGGCCGCCGTGCCGTTGGTCACGCTGATCGCGTTGCGCACGCCCAGCCATTTCGCCCATTCGGCCTCGAACTTCATGCCGACCGGCCCGGTCCAGTAATTCACCTTGCCGCTCCGCAGCGGCTCCAGCGCCGTCCGGAGGGTCTCCTCCGAAAAGGAGGGCCACATCGGGAAGCCCTTGTCCCACACTTTGGGGCCGCCCGCAAGGGCCAGCGTCTCCTGCTTTGCCACACCCCGTTTCACCGCTTTCCTCATGTTCGCCATGTGTCGCTCCTTTTGTTTTCCGTTGCCCTCTTCCCTCACCGTTCCGCCGCGAGCCGCCCGAGCAGCGCCAGCAGGCGGTCCGCGATCCGGGTCGAGGCGTCGATCTCGAGACGGCTCGTCCCGAGCCACGTCTCGTACCCGCCGAGCGCGTGCTGCTCCGGTGTCGGCAGGTAGCCGAAGTACCCGTGCGCCAGCGAGACGGTACATGTCGTCTTGAACGGGCTGCGCGCCTTCAGGTCGAGGCCGATCTCGCTGAACACCTCGCAGGGGATGGCGGTGATGCCCAGCTCCCCGACCCGTACCGCCTGCAGCGGGAACGTTCCCGTTTCCGGCGCTTCGCCGCAGGCGAGGACCCGTTGCGCGTAAATCTCGCTCAGGCCTTTCGGCTTGGCATCCGGCACCATCTTCGCGGTCACAGCCCGGGCCCACTCCCGCTGCGCGTCCGTGGGGCGCCGGTACTTCAGCTCGATCTCCCCGAACACGGCGCGCAGCTCCGCCTTGTCGCGCCACGCGATTTTCTGATACGCGTCGAAAACCGTTTGCGCCACCTCGTCCGCCACGAGCCGCATGCGGGCGTACGGCGGCAGCTTCTCCCCCGGCTTGGTAAAATCGATGTTGTTGATGTTCCCGCTCGTACCGTTACTCATCAGCGAGACGAACGGCGGCTCCTGTCCGTCGGCACCCAGCAGTTCCCGCATGCGCTCATTGTACAACCCGTAATAGTCCGCCGAGATCTCCCCCTTGACCGTGCCGCCCACGTAATGCAGCGAATAGTTCGCCAGCATGCCGATCGGCTTGCCGTCCAAAGCCTGCGCCGCAAGCAGAACGATCTGGGGATCGACCGGGCCGGCCGGCCGGTCCAGATGGGGATTGCAGCGGCCGGGATTCATCTTCACCCGATCCTCCGTGCTGCCGAAAGGGTTTGCCGGCATGGTGCCGGGCTTCAGAAACCAGCGCCGGCAGAAGACGTGGCGCGGCTCCCGGGCGGTGGCCCAGCCGATCCGGGCGGGCCGCAGCGTGTACACCGCGCAGGCCACGGCATCCGCCGCGCGGCCCGCCACGAAGGTCTGATACGCGTCCAGTCCGGTCTTGGCATCAAAGCGGTTCCCGATCGCGCTGGCGGCGGAATGCGTGTGCGTGGCCGACACCAGGATCTGCGACGCCGGGATCCCGGTCTGCTTCTCGGCCAGCCGCCGCACCTCATCGCCCAGCGCCCGCGAGATCCCCAGCAGATCGCACACCACGAACGCGACACGCGTCCCGCCCTGTTCCAGAACCAGGCAGCGGGCGAAAAGGTCGTGGCGCACATAGCGTCCCGGAGGCGTGTCCCACTCGCCCACCAGAGGCAACCCCAGCGGCGGGGTGATGTTCACCCTGGCCGCGCCCGCGCGGAACCCGTCCGGTCCCGCCGCGCGCGCGACCGTCAGGCCCAGCAGACAGAAACCGACCCGTATGCACCATGCCCGCCGCATTTGCCCGCCTCCCTCACGCCGTCGTGATCTTGCGCCGGACCGGGTCGTAGATTGTCTTGCGCCCGGTTTCATAGGATTTCATCGCCATGATGACCGCCACGGCGTGCTGGTAGCCCGCCTCCAACGAAGCGTTGGGCGTCGCGCCGCTGCGCATGCACTGCAGCCAGTTGAGATAGTGGTCGGGATGTTCCGTGGGGGGGACCTCGTTCTTCCCGCGGATGGAGCCGTCGCGCAGCGGCGCCCCCTCGCAGTCGAAGACCGGCTTGCTCCAATTGGTGAAACCGAGCGCGCCCTTGTCGCCGTAGAGCTTCCGGATGCTGTTCGCGCCGTTGGCGAGATTGTTCGACGAGCTGACCACAAAACCCTCCGGGTAAAGCCAGGTCGCCTGGATCACATTCGGGTTGGTGAACCCGTGACCGTCGCGCCAGGTGTCGCTGACCCCTCCGAGACAGACGCACGAGGTGGGGAAGGTCGCCCCGGTGATGAAATGCACGAGATCGATGAAGTGCGCGCCGAGATTAGGGATCGGTCCGCGCGAAAACTCGTAATAGCCGTACCAGCCGGAGAAGAGATCGGCGCGGAACGGCCGCATCGGCAGCCCGTGGAGGAACTCCTTCCAGTCCAGGTCCGCCTCCCGGACATCCTCCTTGAGATAGTGGTACCAGTACGGGCGCCCGGCGTTGCGGCACTCTTCCACGCGGGAGAGCCTCCCGAAGACCCCGGTCCGGAACAGATCGCGCGCGCCCACCATCGCGGGGAGGCTGCGGATCTGCGTGCCGATCTGGATCACCGTGCCCGCGGCCCGTGCCGCGTCCGTCGCGCGGACGAGATCGTCGAACTCCACCGCCAGCGGCTTCTCGCAGTAGATGTGCTTGCCCGCCCGTGCCGCCGCCTCCAAATGCGCAGTGTGGTGCAGATCGCAGGAGGCGATGGTGACCGCGTCCAGATCCCGGCATTCAAGCAGTTGGCGGTAGGAACCGAACTGCTGCGCATCACGGCCGAACCACTCCCGGACTAGACCGTTGGCCTCCTCGCGGGCCACGCGCCAGGGGTCCGCCAGCGCCACGATCTCGAAGGGCTGTTCCTTCACATGGTGGTACAACCCCTTCATGTGCGCGTTGCGCCCGCGCGAACCGCAGCCGATAACCCCGATGCGGATGCGATCGTTCGCGCCGATCGAACGGCGGTACGTGGCGGCCGCGACCGACGCGGAAGCCGATGCGACGGCCGCGCCGCCTGTGAGTTTCATGAGCGCACGACGGGTCAGTGTTCGGTTCATGGCGCCTCCCTCTCGGTCTCAGCTCACGGTCCGGATACCTGCCGGAAACGTCGCGGGCGAAACCCCGCGTGCCGCACCGAGTTCCTGTATCGTGCAGTATACGGGAGCGCCTTGGGGGCGGCAAGATCCATTTCCGGCGTTGTGGACCCTTTTTCCGGCGTGCGCTCCGGAAGTCCGGCCGAACGGGGGATCAGTCGCGCGGCAGGCCGGGGTCGTACCGTTTCCCGCCGTTCCGCAGCGCCTCGTACACGCGCCGCTCCTCGGCCAGCCGCGCCTGGTATTTCTTTTCGCGCTCCTGATCCCGGGCGTTGGCCACAAAGCCCTCCATGTCCGCGCGCGGCCGGTCTCCCAGCCGCCGCGCGCCCGCGCGGATCAGTGCCAGCGCCTCGGCGCGCCCGGCCGCGTTGGTCGCCAGCCCCGACAGGATGCGGCTCAGCTCCGGCCGGTCGAAGCTGACCTGCGACCGCTGCCGCGCGCCGTGCGAGTTCGCAGGGGTCACGCCGGTGAGCTCTTTCAGCCGCTTCATTTCGTCGGAGCTCAGCGGGCTGCGGCCGCCTTGGTTGTCGGGATACGCGCTCTCATAGCACGGATAGTACGGCGCGTTGAGGTCCACCCACGTGATCAGCCGGTCCAGCTCCTCCGGCGACAGCTTCACCCCCGCGTGGGCGGCCCGGACCTTGCGGATCAGTTTGGACGGGTGGCTCCCCCACGTGTACGCCTGCTGGATCTCGGCCGGGCCGCCGCCCACGCAGGTCAGGGCACCCTGTGTCCACAAGTCCACATAGGAGGTGCTGAAGACCACATCGCGGTCCCGCGCCAGATTGAGTCTCGCGCCCGCCTCTTTGCCGTAGTCGTGGCACGAGACGCACCGCCGGTCGAACACCGGCTGCACCTCGCGCTGGAAACAGAAGCGCCGCGGCGCGCCGTACCAGCCGGCGAGGCGGTCCGGTTTGCGCCGCAGCGCCCTGGGCCGCGCGGCGGGCGGCGGGATGTCGCCCACGCGGTTCTCATGGCAGCCCACGCACCCGTAGGTCTCGCCCGGCTGCACATAGGTTCCGGAGCGCATGGACTGCACCATCATGCCGGCGGCGTCCAATGCCTGGAAGAACACGAACGTGTTGCCCGGCACCTCGAAATAGGCGCTGCCGTCCTCCTCCACCGGCACCGTGCCGAGAACCCGCTTGTTCTCGAAGTTATGCCAGTTCATGGCCGGCGCCTGCTCGCCCTGGCCGCCCCAGCCGCGCGCCGAGAAACTGCGTTTCTCGGGTGACTCCACCACGCGCAGATAGCGGATCGCGCCTGGCGCCACGCCCTCCATGTGTGTGCCGACCATCACATTCTGCAGATAGAAATACCCGGGGGCGTTCGGATCGTCGAAATGCCGGCGGCGCGGGTGGACCGGCGGCGCGGGCCGCGGCGCCAGCGGCATCGGATCAAAACACCCCGGTGCCTCGGCGTGCACCGGCACCTCGTTCCCGTGCAAATCCAGATAGTACAGCCCCACCTCCTCGCCCACGCCCGTTTTGCGCGCGCACAGAAAATGGCGGTCGTCCAGCGGATACGGATCCTCATATTTGACCGGGAGCCGGACGGTCGAGTCGAACCGCTGTCCAGCGGTTTGGATGCGGTTGGTGAAGGCGGCCGGCCAGGTGCGCAGCACCGGCACCGCCCCGTCCACGCCTTTCGAGCGGTCGATCAGGCCCAGCGCCCCCCACGGGCGGTCGTGGCAGGAGCCCAGCACCGCGATCGCCAGATGACTCTGCGAGAGCGCCCGCGCGTCAATCACGGCACCGGGGCTGGTGGTGTTGTTGCCCCAATAGAGCGCGTGCCCCGTGCCGTCCGGATTGCAGACCCACAGGCCCTGCGCGTCGCCGAAGTTGCGGTCCACGTACTCCCAGCGGTCATACAGCACGCGGCCGTCCGGCAGCAGGGAGGCGTGCCCCTCGAAGAGCGTGGACTTCCCGATCTGGCGGATGTTCGCGCCGTCCGGCCCCATGCGGTAGAGGTTGCACATGATGTGGCGGTTGCACATGCAGTACTTGGGCTCGCGGGAACTGGAAAAGACAATGTCCCCGTCGGGAAGCCAGATCGGGTCGATGTCCGAAACGCCCGGCGCGGCGGTCAATTGCCGCAGCCCGCTGCCGTCGCTGTGGATCGTGTGGATGTGGTAGTCGTCCTCCTTCCCGCGCCGCATCGAAAAGACGATCCGGTCCCCGTCGAAATTCACGTCCGGATCGCGCACCGTCGCACCGGGCCCCGGTTCGAAAATTGTCCGTACCGTGCCGGCGGCGGCGTCCAGCGCCTTGAGCGCGCCTTCCGTGTCGTACTTGGCCGTATTGATCTCCCCGGTCTGGAACATCGTCTCGGTGTTGTGGTGATCCGGCCGGTACTGCTTGCGCGTCACAAAGAGGATCGGCCGCGCGTTCACCAGCGGGTTGCGCGCCGCCAGCGCCTCCCGGGCCAGCGCGTCCAGCCTGGCATCATCCCCAGAGGCTTCCGCCGCATCCAGCCGTTCCAGCAGCGCGGCGGAGGGGTACCGCGCGCCGAAGCGATCCGACAGCTCGCGGATCGCCGCGCGCAACCGGTCGGCGCGGGTTCCGCCGTTGGCTTGCGCGATTTCGCGCTTGCGCGCCCGGAACCGCTGCTCTGTGGCCGCCCCGTCGATAACACCCTGGCAGACCAGGCTGTCCAGCGTGATGTGCCCCCAGCCGACTTCCGACCGGTCCGCCACCCGGAAGAAGACCGGTTTGCCCACCCCTTCCGGCACCGTCCAGACGCGTTCGAGCATCCGCTGGCTGTTTCCGCCGCGCGCGTGCGCCATCTCCCGTCCGTCCAACGCGCACACCGCCACGTACACATCCGCGCCCTTGCCGCCCCCGACCCGCAGGGAAATCCGCGGATCGCCCAGCACCACGACCGGCGATTCGATCACGCCTGTAAAGGAATCGCGCGGGATTTTCCCGTCGGCGCTTTCCAAGGTCGAGAGGAAAAACCGGCCTTCCTTGGTGTAGGGCCCGCCGCCGTGATGTTCGCGCTCCCGGTCGCTCACCACCCGCCCGAACCCGCCTTCGAGAATCCTCCAGCCCTGCAGATCCCCGCTTTCGAAGTCGAACCGCACCTCCGCTGCCCCGCACCCCAGCGCCATTCCCAGCAAAAACATCCCCCACTGCCGCCTATTCATTGCCGCTCCCTTCCCTTACGCCTTTGCCTCTCCCCGCGCCCCGCCACGCACTCAGGACTCACCCTGCCGCCCATGAGCCGAGCAGTGCCGCCGCCTGCCGGTACCGTTCCAGCAAACGCCCGTACTCGAGCGCGCGCTCCCCGTCCGGCTCGTGCCGGTCCACCACGCCGGAAACCTCGTCGATCACGCGAAAGCCGTTCCACAGCCCCACGCCCACCGCCGCCACCGCCGCCGCCCCGAAAGCCGCGGCCTGCTGGCCGGCGCGGGTCTTCACCACAGGCAGGTGATACGCGTCCGCGAACATCTGACGCCAAAACGGGCTGTTCGCGCCGCCGCCGACCAGCGTCAACGGCACGGCCACAGGCGCGAGCCGGCGCAGCTCGTCCAGCACGTTGCGCAACCCCAGCGCGATTCCCTCCAAACAGGCGCGAAGCAGATCGGCGCGCGTGTGGCGCAGATCCAAACCCAGAAACGCGCCCCTTACGGCGGCGCAGATGTCCAGCGAGCCTCCCCCCGCCAGGGACGGGTTGAACATCACGCCGTTCGCGCCAACCGGCGAACCCGACGCCTCCTCGTCCATCAGCGCGTATACGCTCCGGCCCTCGGCCGCCGCGCGCGCCGCGAGGTCGCGGCACAAACGGTCGCACACCCAAGACAACGCGGTCCCGGCGGAAAAGAGCGCCAGCGCCGACACGTACTGCCCCGGCACCACATGATCGAACACGTAGGGCCGCGACCCTTCCGCAAGCAAGGGGTTCTCCGATGAGACCGCGATCCAGCTCGACGAGCCCAGCGCGTTGTACGCCCGCCCCTCGCGGAACGCGCCCGCCCCCAGACTCATGCAGGCGTTGTCCACCCCGCCCGCGACAACCCGGACGCTGCGCGGCAGCCCAAGCTCGGCCGCGGCCGCCGCGGTCAAGCCGCCCAGCACCTGCGAAGAGGGGACGATTCCGGCAAACAGGCTGTCATCCAAGCCCGCCGCCGCGATCAGACGCGGCGCGTACTCCCGCCGCTTCAGGTCGTACACGCCGGAACCCGAGGCGTACGAGGGGTCCGTGGCCATCACGCCGGTCAGCCGGTAATTGATGTAGTCTTTGGTGCCCAGCACGCGGTGAATGCGCCGGAACATCTCCGGTTCGCGTTCGCGGAACCACATCAGCTTAAAGACCGAATAGAGCGGCGGGGGAAACCCGTTGCCGGTCATCGCGTACCACTCGGACTCGGGCACGCGCGCGAAAAACGCCGCGGGCTGCGTGTCCGGCCGCGCGTCGGACCAGATCGGCACGGTCTCGCGCAACAGCCTGCCCGAACCATCCAACGGCACCACCCCGAGGCTGTGGCCCGAAAGGCCGATGGCCGCGACCTGCGCGGCCGCGCCGCCCGGGGCGGCGGCCAGCAGTTTCCGCGTGCTGGCGACCGTGGCCCGCCACCACGCCTCGGGCCGCTGTTCGTGGAAGCCGGGCGCGGGATAGAGCGTCGGATACGACTCGAACCCCTCGGCCGCGCACGCGCCCGCCTCGCCGTACAGCGACGCCTTGATCCCGCCGGTCCCGAAATCATATGCCAGCAAATAGGCCATCCGCGTCTTCCTTTCCCCTCCGGTCGCGCACGTCTCACACTGTGACGCCGGAACCCCGGTCCTCCGCACGACCGGCGTGGGCGCTTTTCTCTGCCACCGCGCCGAAGATCGCCTGCGCGGTACGCACGCCGATCCCGAAGCGCCGCGCGCCGCGCGCGTGCAGCGCCAGCAGCGTATCCAGATCCCGCACCCCGCCGGCCGCCTTGACCCCGCAGCGCTCCCCCACCGTCCGCTTCAGGAGCGCCACGTTCTCCGCGGTGGCGCCGGTCGGCGCCCAGCCGGTGCCGGTCTTCACCCACGCGGCCCCCGCCTCAACGCACTCTTCGCAGGCGCGGACGATCTCCTCGTCCGTCAGCCAATGGCACTCGAGGATGACCTTCACCGGACATCCCCCCGCCGCCTCGCAGACCGCGCGCACATCCGCCCGGTATGCGGCCCGCTTGCCCGCCTTCAGCCAGGCCAGATTGTTCACCATGTCGATTTCGCGGCATCCCATGCGCACCAGTTCCGCCGCGGCCGCGGCTTTGACGGCGGTTGTCTCGGCGCCTCCCGGGAAACCCGCCACGCCACCCGCGATCACGCGGCTGTCGCCAAGCCGATCGAGCAGATACGGCGTATGCGCCGGCAGCGCGAACACGGCGGCAAAGCCATACCGCCCCGCCATCTCCGCCGCCTGTGCGATTTCCTCCAGCGTGCTGTCGGCCCGCACCGCACTGAGATCGATCATCCCCGCGATTTCTTTCGCTGTCATGGCAAGTTCGCTCATGATGCCCGCACCAGAATCTGCAGCAACTCATCCGCGCCTACGGGCGGCGTGCATGCCAGCACGCCCTCGGCGTTGAAACTCACCTTTTTGACGTCCGCCACGATCGCGGGCAAGTCCGCCCCGGACACGCCAACCTGCGACAGGCGGGTCGGAAGGCCGGCGCTCTCGATAAACGACCGGAACGCCGCGATCCCCTCGTCGATGATCCGCTCCCGGGTCTTGCCGTGGGGATCGACCTTCATGACGTTCCGCGCGAACGCGTGGTAGCGCCCGGGTTTCCGCGCCTTGAAGTGCTCCATCCACGCGGGCATGATGAGCGCGAGCGACGTGCCGTGGTTGACGCTGTGCCGCGTGGTCAACACATGCCCCACCTGGTGCATCGGCGTCCAGGCGTCGCCGGGAGAGGCCCATCCGTTCAGCGCGCAGGTCGCGCACCACATCAGCTCCGCGCGCGCCTCCGCGTCGCACGGGTCCGCCAGCGCGAGAGGCAGATTGCGGACGACCGTACGCATCACCCCCTCCTGCCAGGCGTGCAGCAGCCCGGAACGCTCCTGTCCGTTGATGTAAATCTCGAGCACATGGGAGATCGTGTCCACCGCACCGCAAGCGGTCTGGAACGGCGGCAGGCTGTAGGTCAGTCCGGGATCGAGCAACGCCGTTTTCGGGAACAGGCAATCGCTCCAGATGTAGGATTTTTCCTGCAGCGCCGCATTCGTCACCACCGCGCACATGTTCATCTCGCTGCCCGTGGCGGACAGGGTCGGGACCATAAGCGTGGGCAGGGCGCGCGCGGGAGGCACGGCCCGCACGTCATCGTGCCGGCTGTAAACCATGTTCCACAGGTCGCCCTCGTAGAGCGCCCCCGCCGCGATGGCTTTGGCCGCATCCATGGCGCTGCCGCCGCCGATGCCGATCACGAGGTCGGCGCGGCACGCCTTCGCCCGCGCAACGCCGCGGGCGATCATGCCGATCTCCGGATTCGGTGCCACCTCATAGAACGTCTCTGCCCGGACCCCCGCGGCGGACAGCAAGGCGCAGGCCCGGTCAAGCACTTCCCGGAGTGCGGCATGTTCCGCGTACGAGACGACCAGCGCCTGTTTGCCATACTTTGCGGCCTCCCCCCCCAGCCGCGCCACGACACCCGCGCCGAACACGACCCGGACGGGGTTCTGATACTCAAACGGATTCATGTCCCTCCTTATCCCGTTTCCAACGCCTCTGCCGTACCCTTCCGCCGGTCACACGCTTGTGAAGCCGCCGTCAATCACCACGTCCGAGCCGGTCATGTAGCTCGAGGCCTCACTCGCCAGATACAGGTACAACCCCATCAGCTCCTCCGGCGTGCCCAACCGGCGCAGCGGAATCTGCGGTTTCCACAACGCATGGAACTCGGTCAGCGGCTCGACCAGCTCGGTCATGATGTAACCGGGGCTTACGCTGTTCACCCGGATCCCGTACGGCGCGAACTCCACCGCCATCGCCTTGGCCAACTGCACGGCCGCCGCCTTCGAGGCACAGTAGTGGCCGATCTGCTGCGGCGTGTTGATGACCCGCGCCGACATCGAGCCCGTCACGATGATGCTGCCGCCCCCACCCTGCGCGATCATCCGCCGGGCGCAGGCCTGCGCCGTCAGGAACACGCCGGTCACGTTGACCTGTTGAACACGTTCGAACTCCTCCAGCGGCATCTCCGCCAATCCCTTGAGCGTCACGGTCCCCGCATTGCAAACCGCCACGTCGATCCGGCCCCATGCGGACGTCACGCGGTCAATCAGGTTTTCGACCGACTCCGGCGCGGCGACGTCGCAGGCGACCGCCATCACACGCTCGCCAAAGGCCTGCCCCAGCTCCGCATGCGCGGCACCCAGCTTGTCCGCATGGCGCGCCGCCAACGCCACCTTCGCGCCCGCCTGCAAATACCCGAGGGCCACACGTTTGCCGATGCCGCACGACGCCCCCGTCACCACCGCGACTTTCCCGTCCAACCGGAACTGCTCCAAAACCGTTTTCACGTTTCCCCTTTTCTCCGTCCGCGCCGGCGCAGGCACCCGCCCGGCACTCACCCCTTCCAACCCAGGCGGCGCGAGATCCGTTCCGCGCCGGCCTTCATCTCCGCGCCGATTTGCGGGATCCTGCGCGGTTCCACGCGCTTTGCCGGGCCGGTCACCCACACCGCGGCCAGCGGGAAGCCGACGCGGTCAAAGACCGGCGCACCCACACAGTAGATGCCGTCATACTCCTCGCCGTTGTCAATCGCGTATCCCAGCTCCGCGACGCGTTGCAGCTCTTTGCGGAAGGCCGCGGGGGTGGTGATCGTGTTCGCGTTGAACCGGATGAACTCCGTCTGCGCGATCACCCGCTCGCGCTGGATTTTCGGCAGAAAGGCGAGGATCGCCTTGCCCGGCGCCGAACAGTAGGCGCGGATGCGGTGCCCGGCGTTCACCGAAAACCGGAACAGATGCGACCCGAGCGCCTGCTCAAGCACGATGACCTCGGGGCCGTTCAGCACGCCGAGCAGCACCGTGTCCTCCAGTTGGTCGCGCAGGGCCCGCATCTCCGGCATGCCGCTGCCGACCAGATCCGTCTCCGACAACGCCTGCTGGCCCAAGGTCAGCATCTTGAGCGTCAGCCGGAAAACCTTGGTGTCCGGGTCCCGCTCCAGGTATCCGGCCTTTTCCATGGCGAGCGTCAGCCGGAAAACGCTGGAGACCGGGCACGCCAGAGCCTGCGCCAGATCAAGCTGGCCCTTGCCCCCGGGATGGCGCGCCAGACATTCGAGGATCGCCAGCCCCCGTTCCAAACTCGGCGCGCTGTAGCGCGCGTCCCGCTTTGCGGCCATACGTTCTCCTATCCGCCGTCGCCCCGCTCACGCCGCGCCGGAAAAAAGGCGGGGCGCCTTTCCGTCTGCGGAAACGGAGTTTCATGTATGAATTTCATTTCCATACATAAAAATTGTGGCACAGGACCGGATCCGGCGCAAGCCCAATCTTCCGCGGCGTTTTTGCGTTTGCGGTGCGCCGCGGGTTGCGGTATGGTGCCGGGCGTGTCGGGCGCCCGGTTGCCGCACCCCCCGACCCATCCGGCCATGAAACCGATCGCTGAACACCCATCCCTTCCCTCCACCCTGGACCTGGTGGCCTGCACGGTCGTGAAAGGCCGGGATTTCGGGGACGTGTGGCACTACCACCCGCTGTGCGAAATCACCCTGGTGCTGCGGGGCGGCACGGAACGCTGGGTCGGGGATACGCTTGAAACGCTCACCCCGGGCTCGATCGCGTTTCTCGGGCCGAATGTGCCGCACGATTACCGCAACACGCCACTGCCCGCCCGGCGTCCCGGACCGGTTGAGGCGGTGGTGGTCCATTTCCCGGTGACGCTGCTGGGCGAAGGGTGGCACGAGCGAACGGACATGCGCCCGCTGTGCCGGCTGTTCGGACGCGCGTGCCGCGGCCTGCGCGTGGGCGGCGCCACGCGCGAACCGGCGCGCCGGCTGCTCGTCCGGATGGTGCGGGAACGCGGGCTGCGCCGCCTCATTTTGCTCTTGGAACTTCTGGACCGGCTGGCCCGCTCCCCCGACCTTTCGGAAATCGCCTCCGAAGGGTTCCGGCTGGAGAACCAGAGTTACGCTTCGGACCGCATCGGGACGGTCTGCGCCCACATCGAGCGGAACCTGAACGTCCCGCTCCGCGTGCCGGAACTCGCGCACCGGCTCGGCCTCAGCGAGAGCGCCTTCAGCCGCCTGTTCAAGAAAGGCACGGGGTGCACCGTCCCGCAGTACGTCAACCGTTTGCGGATCGCGCACGCCTGCCGGCTTCTGGCCGAGACCGACCGGACCGTGGCGGAGATCGTGCGCCTCTGCGGATACGCCTCCCCCGCCCATTTCCAGCGCCAGTTCCGCGCCCTCCAGCTGTGTACGCCGCAAACGTACCGGCGGACCGTCCGCGCGCCGTTCGGTACGGACCGGCGGACGCTCAAAACCGGTACTCGGCCGAAACGATGAGGTTCCGGCCCGGCTCGTTGCTGCCGGAGCCGTGGATCCGGTAATCCTCGTCGGCAACGTTTTCCACACCCGCAACCAGCGACAGTCCCTCGCGGAGATGCCAGCCGCACCGGACATCCACGACCGCATAGCCCGGCGTGCCACCCGGCGGAATCCGCTGGGTGTCCGTGCGGTCCGCCGCCGTCAGCCGGTCCTCGCAGCCTGCGGCGCGCCCCGCGAGTTCCGCCCACACCCGCCCTCCCGCGCTCTCCCAGCGCAGCGCCGCATATGCGGTGAGCGGCATGGTGCGCACCGGCTCGGTGACGCGCGCGCCGTCCGCCGCATCGTAATCCGTGTACCCCTCCATCCAGGTGAACCCGGCACGGGCGGACATGTGCGGCGTCAGACTCACCCAGAGTTCGCTTTCCACCCCATGCACGTATCCGTCCCCCCCGTTCACTTTGGCGTAGATTCCTCCGGCCGCGGCTTGCCGGACAATCAGGTCGCGGATCCGCGTGTGGAAGTACGCCGCATGCCACCGGAACGGCTCGGCGGTGACGCGGGAGCCGATCTCCCCGCACAGGAAGCGTTCCGGATCGAGGGAGGGGGACGGGACCTCGACATCCGTGCTGCGGCTCACATCGAACCGCGTCAGATCCGACAGCCCCGGCGCGCGATAGGCCTGCGACAGGGAGGCGTACAGCAGCCAGCGCTCCTCGATCACCCGGTACGTGAGGCGGAGATGCCCCGCGAGGTCAAACCAGTCCCCGGTCATCGACGCGGGCGTGTGCGGCGTGGTGCGGAAATCCTCATACCGGCCGATGTCCGCCTTCGCGTAGGTCGCGCGCGCGCCGAACGTCAGTTCCCACCGTTCCGAAAGCCGCAGGCGGTCCTGCACATAGACGGCCGCCGTATGGTAGGCGGTGTCGTCGGCCACCGGTCCCTGGATACCGACCGGACCGGGCGACCCGTCCGCCCGGTACGCGCGGCGGAAACTGTCGACCCCGTCACGGAGATATTCGGCGCCGTAAGCCCATGTGCCCGCGGCGGTCTCCTTGACGAGATCCGCGGACACGCCCCAGGTGCGCACGTCAAAGCCGTCCTCGGTGCGGGTCCGGTCTTTCTTTCTGACCTCCTTCTCCTCCTCCTGGCGCTGGAAATAGAGCGTCGCCCGCAAGGTGTCGTACGCGCGCGTCGCCTCGCGGTCGATGAGGCGCAGATAGGTGAGGGTGTGGTCCTGATCGAACCGGTGCACCGGTTCCGAGCCCACCCCCGTGCCGTGCCATGCGATGCCGTACGGGGTGCGGTGCGTGCGCCACACATCATCCTGATCCACCGACAGGTGCGCGAAGACGAGTTCGCGGTCCCCGCGCAGGGCCAGCCGCGCTTTGGCGTCGTAATCCCACTCGCGGTACCCGGTCTTGCGCTGCCGGCCGACGTCCCGCCCCCCCTGCAGGTCGCCGAAGGTTTTGGCCGTCACCCCGAAAAGCCCCGCCCACTGTTCCGATCCGTAGAAGCCCTCGGAGCGCCCCGTGAACGACCGTTCGGCCGAGGCGGCGCGCGCGGCCAGCCTGCCGCCCCACACCTCGCCCCCTCCCTCCGGGGCATATTCCGGCATCCGCGTGAACGCCTGCACGGTCCCGCCCACGGCATCGGAGCCGTACAGCACGGACCCCGGCCCTTTCAGCAACTCCATCGCGTCCAGCGAGAAACTGTCCACGGTGTTCCAATACTGGTTGGCCCCCTCACGGAAGACCGGCGAGTTGAGGCGGATGCCGTCCACCAGCATCAGGGTCCGGAATCCCGTGAATCCGCGGATATAGGGCGAGCCCTGGCCGTACGAGGTTTTCTGAACCATCACGCCCGGCGTCATGCCCAACGCCTCGGGAAGCGTTCTGCGCTGTTCCTCGCGCAACGTTTCGGCCGGGATCCTGACCGCCGACGCGCCCACCCGGTCAACCGGTTCCGACACCCGAGAGGCCGTCACCATGACCGGCGGAAGAGACGTTACCACCTGCGCCCCGGCGCAACCGGCCCAGATCGCCACCGCACCCGACACCATCGCCTGCATCTTCATGTCCGCTTAAACGGTCTCCCCCTGCCGCCGGTTCATCCTGTGCCGCTTTGCCCCTTCCGGCGCCCCGCGGGCAACGCCTCGCTCACAGCACGCCGGAATGGAGGATGCGGTCTTTCTCGGCCTGTTCGAATTTGGCCGGATCGAGCAATCCTTTGCGCTTGCGGCGTTCGGCCAAAAGCCGCAGGGGGTCTTCCCCCAGTTGGCGCTTCAGCTCGTCGCGGGAACGCGGCGCGGGCTCTTCGATCTCGCCGTTCAAATCGGCCTCGTGGCAGAACGGGAAGATCAGCGCGCCGACCGGGCAGAGCCGCGCACAGGCGGGGCACCCGGTTTTGCAGTACAGCGGTTCGACCACACGCACCGGGCCGGTGCCGGTTTCGTCCGGCGTCCGGCCGTACACGGAAAAGAGGCAATACTCGCGGCAGGTGCCGCATCCCGTGCAGCGCGCGCGGTCGATCACCGGATACCACGGCACCCCGGGCTCCCGCCGGAGCGCCTCGCGGTCGAACGGCAGCGCCACCCATTCGATGGCCCGCGCCGTTGTGTCGACTCCGGCGAAATCGAGCAGCGCCCGCGCGGCGCGCGGACGCGAACACCCGATCACCAGCGGCTCCCCGCCGCGGAACCGCTCTTGGAGCCGTTCCCGCCCGGGCGGCAGCGCCTGTCCGGCCAGGTCCGCGAGCCGCGCCACCGTTTCCGGCGGCACGCCCGCATGGGCGGCGAGCACCGCGGCTCCGTCCGCCAGCAGCCGGTCCCGCGCGCCCAGGGAGATCAGAATGACATTCGCCACGGGGACTCTCCTTACCGGATCTTGATCAGAATCACAAACAGCAGCGGCGTGAGAAACGCCTGGATCAGGACAAAGCGCATCAGCACCTGGGCGTTGCTCCAGTGCATATTCTTCCGGCAATGGTCATGCAGCGGAAAGCGGATCCGGTGCAGCATCTTCACCGGCGCGAACTGCCGCGCGGCCGCCTCGCGCGGCAGCGTGTGCGGCGGCCGCACGTCAAAACCGGCCCGCCGGAACGCACGCAACAGGATCAGCTTGAACAGGCCCGTGCCTCCGTTGACCAGGACCACCGGCGAGACCACCACGATCAGAAAGGGATTGCCCGCCACCAGCACGGCCACCCCCACCAGCATGCCCAACAGGCGCGACCCGGCGTCGCCCATCAGCACCCGGCTCGGCTCGGCGTTGTGCCACAGGTATCCGGCCAGCGACCCGGCCACAGTCGCCACCAGGATCGCCCAGCGCGCGCCGTCGGGATTATGCGGGATCAGCAGATACCCGGCGATCGGCCGGTACCCGATCACCCCGTAGAGCAACCCGGCCAGCGCGAACAGCGACAGCAGGGTCAGCGAACCGGCGAGGCCGTCCACCCCGTCCGAACAGTTCGTCGCATTCATCGTGAACCACAAGAGCGCCGCGGCCCCCGTCACATAGAGCGCCGGAGGCAGGGTCAGCGCGGATTTGAAGAACGGCATCCACAACTGGGAACCCTGTCCCCGGTAAAGACAGTACGCCGCGGCCAGCGCCACCGCCAGATCCAGCGTGCCCTTTTTCCATTCGCCCCACGGGCACGCGCTGCGGTCATCCAGAAACCCGAAAGCCATGCTGGCGTAGAGGCATGCCACCACCCCCGCCTCCCAACGCCCCATCGGCACGAAAACCGCGAGCACCGGCAGCAGCAGCAGGGCGAGCAGCACCCCCGCCCCCGTCGGTTTCCCCGCCGATTTCAACCCGCCGTCCGCGGCCAGGCTCTTGCCGCGGTCGGTCGGCAGGCGCGCCCACAGGCGCGGCAACAGGCTCCACACGAGCATCCCGCCTGCCAGCGTGCCGGCGGCCAGCAGCATCAGATGTGACGAGAACAGCCGGAACGGGCCCCAAATCCCGGTCAGATACGGTGCGATCCAATACAGCATCGGACTTCCCTCCCCCTCCCGCGCGCGATTCAGCGGCGCGGATTCAGCGCGGCCGCGATGGCCGCGATGTGCGCGGGCGTGGTGCCGCAGCAGCCGCCGACAATCGAAGCGCCCGCCTCCACCAGACGGCCGATCTGGGCGGCCATCTCCCCGGGCGATTCGGGAAAGACCGTCTCGCCCCCGACCAGCAGCGGCATCCCCGCGTTCGGCATGGCGAGCAGCGGAACCCCGGCGGCCGCGCGCAGGCGCCGGACGATCGCGACCATGTGCTCCGTGCCCGTCCCGCAATTCGCGCCGAGGATCTGCGCGCCGGCCGCCTGCGCCTGCGCCGCGAACTGTTCCGGCGTGACCCCCATCATCGAGGCGTACCCGCCGTCCGGCTGCGGATCGAAGGTGAAGCTCGCGATGCAGGTAAGCCGCGTGTTTTCCCGCACGGCGCGCACGGCCGCGCAGCACTCTTCAATCGCCATCATGGTTTCCACGATCACCGCATCCGCGCCGCCGGCTTCGAACGCGCGCGCCTGCGCGGCAAAGGCGTCGTAGAAGGCCTGCTCGCTCTCCTCGCCGTACGGCTCCATGAAGGCGCCGGTGGGGCCCAGGCTCGCCATCACCCACTGCGTGTCCCCCGCCACCTCGCGCGCCAGGGCCGCGCCCGCGCGGTTGATGGCCTCCACCGCCGACTCCAACCCGTAATGCGCGAGCTTGTAGCGGTTCCCGCCGAAGGTGTTGGTTTCCACAATCGCGCTGCCCGCCCCGCGGTACGCCTGATGCACCGCACGCACCCGTTCGGGATGATCGAGGCACCACTGTTCAGGGCACTCGCCCGGCGCGAGCCCCAACCGGTGGAGTTCCGTCCCCATGGCCCCGTCACACACCAGCACACCCTCTTGAACCCGCTCCTCCAACCGCTGCATCCGCACGCCTCCCCTTCTGCCGAACCCGGCTCCCGACGGCCGCGCGGCATCCCGTGTTTCCCCGTTCCGGAAAAACCGCCGCCTTCCGCCCGCATCGCCGCCAGCATATCAGAAACCCACGCGCGGCATAAAGAGCAATGCGGGGGCGGTCCGGTTTTGTGTAAGAACCGACTTGCGATTCCCTGCCGTCAAAAAAAAAGACACCGCACACGATGATGCGGTGTCACATAAAACAGTTGCCTGTGCGATCAGCTTACTTGCCGAGCACAGCGTCTTTGGCGGCTTTCGCCAGACGGAACTTGGCAACCGTCTTCGCCGGGATCTTGATCTCCGCGCCAGTGGCGGGATTGCGGCCCTTCCGAGCGGCGCGCTTGACCTTGATCAGTTTGCCGAGGCCCGGGAGCATGATTCCCTTGGGCTCTTTGGCGCCAGCGTAGGCGATCGTCAACAGCGCGTCATACACCGCGCCAGCCTGCTTTTTGCTGATCTCCGCAGCCACGGCCAGAGCGGCCATGATTTCGCTTTTCGTCTTGGGCGTTGCCTTTTTAGCCATACGTTAACTCCTTTTCGTTAATGGGAAAAACCCCACAACAGTTCACAACATAGCCTTTTTTGTTAAAGAAGCAACCCCAAAAACGAAAAACCCTCGAAAATCCGCAGGCAACCCAGGGGCCTCCCGCGCGCGGCCGGTCAGTGCCGCGGATGAAACCGGGCATGGGTGCGGATCACCTGGCCTCCGTCGATGTGCGTGTAGATCTGGGTGGTCGCGATGTCGGCGTGGCCCAGCATCTCCTGGATCGCCCGCAGCGGCGCGCCGTGCGCCAGCAGGTGACTCGCGAAGCAGTGCCGCAGCACATGCGGCGAGAAGCGCTCCCCCACGCCCGCGGCCCGCGCGCGCTTGACCAGCATGTCGAACACGCCCTGCCGCGTGAACGGCGCGCCGCGCCGCGTGAGGAACAAATGCCGCTCCCCGGCCGCCGCGCTTCGCGCGAACCGCGGGCGCGAATCCTCCAGGTAGCGCTCCAGCGCCTGCCGCGCCGAGCCGCCCAGGGGAACCGCACGCTGCTTGTCGCCTTTGCCGACGCACCACACCACCGACTCGTCGAACCGGAGATCCTCGACGCGCAGCGAAACCGCCTCCGACACGCGCAGCCCGCAGGCGTAAAACAGCTCCAGCATGGCCCGGTCGCGCAAACCGTGCGCCGACGTGCCCTGGACGGACTCGACCAGCCGGACGACCTCCGCCTCGGACAGCGTGTGCGGCAGCCGCAGCCCCTTGGCCGGCCCGGACATCCCCTCCGTCACCTCCGAGGCCGCCAGCCCTTCCGCGCGCAGGAAGGCGAAGAACCCTTTCACGGCCACAAGCCGCCGGCCCCGCGTGGCGGGGCTCAGCCCCAGACGGGTCTGCGCGTCGAGAAAGGCGAGCACCTGCTCGCGCGTGACCGCCCCGGCCGCCGTGATCCCGCGGCTTTCCAGAAACGCGCCGAACGCGCCGAGGTCGCGCGCGTAGGCGGCGCGTGTGTTCGCGGCAAGCCCGCGCTCGCAGGCGAGATGGTCGAGATACAGCGCCACGGTACCGCGCATGGCCGCATTCCTACTGGGGGGGGGCGGGCCGGATCGCCGGGATGGCGTTCGCGGTAAACCCCGCCTCCGCGATCGCGATCTCGATGTTCTTGTGCGCGATCATCATGGAGTCATACGTCACGGTGACCTTGCGCTGACTCAGATCGAAGACCGTTTTCTCCCGCTGCAACCCGTTCAGCGGAAGCAGCGCTTTGCGGATCTGCTCCGCATCCTCCTGCCTCGCCATCTCCGGCACCCGGACCACATGCGTCCGGACATCCGACACGCGGCATCCCGTGATCAACATGACGCAAAGCAGAGAGAGGGTGACCAGCCAATTCATGCGCGTATCATACCCGAACCGGACATGCCCCCGCAAACGCAAACTTTTCGGTGACACCTTGTCCCCCGCCTGGTGTATCATCCTTGTATGAAAGCCTTCCTCTTTCTGCCGGCCGCCCTGCTGCTGGGCCTGCTCCTCGGCGCCTGGGGACCGAAGTCGGAACTGCGCGACGCGCGCCGCAAAACCGCGGACCTGGAGAAACGCCTGGCCGCAGAGAAAAAAGACACGCGCATGGACACCCTCACGCGCTGGGTGCAGATCCCGGACCGTGCCCGCGCCGCGCGCCCCCAACCGGCCGCCCCGGACCGGGCCCGTGCCGCCGGCGGGGCCGTCGCGCCGGCCGCCTCCAACGCGCCGGCCGCAACGCCGCCCGCACCGCCGCCCGCACCGTCCCAGCGGAAGGCACCGACGCCCGAGGACCTGCGCGCCCGGATCGACGAGGCCAAGGAGCTGTGGCGCACGCGCGTCGACATCGCGCGCTCGCAGTGGGTCGCGCGCCTCAACCTGACGGAGGCGCAGGCCCCGCTGTTCGACGAGACGGTCGATCTGATGAACGAAAACCTCTATGCCGTAATGCAGCGCTTCGCCGACCGGCTGGAGTCCGGCGAGCCGCTCACGCCCGAAGCCGGCACGCGCGTGATGAACGAGATGACCGCCGTGATGGTCGAGACCTATGACACGTTCGCCTCTTTCGTCCCGCAAGACCGGCAGGGCGAAACGAGCCACATGGAACTGACCGATTTCATCGACCCCGGCGTGGCCGAACCGCTGATCGCGGTGCAGGACAAACTCCGCGGCCTGCCGCGCGGCGCGCGGCACCGGCCCTTGGGGGTGCCGCGGTGAAGGCGCTGCGCGACATCATGCTGGTGGCCGTCCACGAGGGGTTCGACGCCCTGCGCAGCCGCCGCGCGCTGGTGGTGCTGCTGCTTTACATGGCCGCGGCCCTCTGCAACATGCACTGGTCGATCAACCTGCTGCACCGGCTCGAAAACGAACTCGCCACGGTTCTGCAGCTTCCGGCGTCCGAGCGCGCGGGCGTGATCTCCACCGCCCTCTGGAAATCCAAGCCCTTCCAGCGCATGATGCGCCAGATGACCCAGAACGACCTGGTCCTGCAAGACATCACCGGCAAACATCCGGCGGAACTGATCTACGCCTTTTTCGCCTTTTTTTACACCCCGCTGCTGGTGGTGCTGGTGGCCGGCAACCGCATCGCCGAGGAGATCGGCTCCGGGTCGGTCCGGTACACGATCTTCCGGATCTCGCGCGCCGGATGGTCGGTCGGCAAGTTTCTGGGGCAGACGCTGATGATCGGACTCGCGCTGCTGCTGAGCGGGCTCGGCGCCTATGCGGTGGCCCGGTTCCGGCTGGCGGGGTCGGGCGCGCCCGACCTGCTGCTCAACATTTTGCAGTGGTCCGCGCGCGCCTGGCTCTACTCCATCCCGTTCCTCGGGCTGGCCATGGGCCTCTCCCACCTCACCCGTTCGGCCAGCCGCGCGACCGTGCTGGGCATCCTTGCGATCACCGTCTGTTTCGTGCTCTCGATCCTGATCCGGCGCTTCAGCGCCGGGAGCGGCTGGCGCGCGGCGCTGCCCGCGGTCGGCATGATGCTGCCTGACGAGTATAAAATGTGCCTCTGGCGCCAGGCGGCGCCGCCGCTGGTGTCCGGCGGCGTCACGCTGGTGACCCTCGGTTTTGTTTATCTGCTGGCGGGGCACGCGTGCTTCCGCAAACGCGACGTGTGAACATGGACAACGCGATCGAAACCACGGGACTGGTCAAACGCTACGGCGCGCGGCGCGCGCTGAACGGGCTCACGCTTGCCGTGCCCCGGTTCGCCGTGCTCGGCCTGGTCGGCCCCAACGGCGCGGGCAAGACCACCTGGATGATGTCGGTGGCGGGGTTCACGCACCTGGCCGCAGGCAGCGTGAACCTGTTGGGCGGCGGACCGTTCGACCCGCAGATCCACAGCGGGCGCCTCACGATCCTGCCGCAGGACTCGGAATTGCCGCCGGAAAGCCGGCCGCTGGAGCTCCTGATCCACTACGCGCGGCTGCAGGGGCTGACGCGGCAGGAGGCGGCGCGCTCCGCGGCCTCCGTCCTGGAGGCGGTGCATCTCGGCGACCGCCTGCACGCGCCGATCCGCTCGCTCTCGCACGGGATGCGCAAGCGCGTGATGATCGCCCAGTGTTTTCTCGGCTACCCGGAGGTGGTGTTGCTGGATGAGCCGCTCAGCGGCCTCGATCCGCGCGAGGTGGCGCACATGCGCGGGTTTTTCACGCGGCGGCGCGGCCGCCAGACGATCGTGATCAGCTCGCACAACCTCCATGACATCGAACAGCTCTGCACGCATGTCGCGTTTGTCGGAAAGGGGCGTGCGGTGCGCGTGGCCACGCTGGACGAGGTGACCGGCAGGGCGGGCAGGCTGATCTACCGCGTCACGGCCGCGCCGGCCGACTGCGCCGCGCTGGCGGCGGCCGTGCCGGATGCGGCGGTCGCGTATGACGCGGAGCGCGGCGAAGTCGTCTGCCGGTACAACCCGGCCTCGTTTGCCGCCGAAGCCGTCAACGCGCGCCTGCTGCCGGCGTTGCTGGCGCAGTGCGGCCTGCTCGCCGTATCCCAGGGCGACAGCCTGGAAACGGAATATCTCCGGAACCTGTGACGCGAACCATGACCACCCCGCTGCAGATCGTGCTGCTTCAACCGCAGATCCCGCACAACACCGGCGCCATCGGCCGCGTGTGCGTGGGGTTGGACTGCGCCCTCCATCTGATCCGCCCGCTCGGGTTCCATCTTTCGGACGAGTACGTGCAACGGGCGGGCCTGGACTACTGGCGCCACGTCCGGCTCGCGGTTCACGACTCCTGGGAAGCGTTTCTCGAAACCGCCCGGCCGCCGCGGCTCTTCTTTCTCAGCACCCGCGGCGCGCGCAGCCTGTACGCCTGCGCGTTCCGCCCGGGCGACGCGCTGATCTTCGGCAATGAGAGCCGCGGCCTGCCGGAGCCGTTCTACACCCTTTACGGCGGCGCGCTGTTCCGGATCCCCATGCCGGGCGGCCAGTCCCGGAGCCTCAACCTCGCGAATGCGGTTTCCATCGCCTCCTACGAAGCCTACCGCCAGCTCACCCTGCCGCATGGATCTCAATGACGCGCGTTTCCGCCTCTCCGGTGAGCGTGAACCGCACATGCAGCGCGTCCGCAGGAATCAGGTCGCCGGCCCGTTCCGGCCATTCGATTGCCACGACCGCGCCGTTCTCGAGATACTCGGGATACCCGATCGTCAGCAGATCATCCGGGCCGTTGAGCCGGTAGAGGTCCATATGAACCAAGGTGAACGCCGGTGTCCGGTATTCGGTGGAGACCGTGAAGGTCGGACTCGTGACCGGCCGCCGGATCCCCAACGCCTGTCCGAGCCCCTGCATAAAGGTGGTTTTGCCCGCGCCCAAGTCGCCGTGCAGCGCGATCACCATGCCGGGCTTCAGCCGCGCCGCGACCTCCGCGGCCAGCCGCCAGGTCTCTTCAACCGATCGGACCGTATGCGTGCGCGGCGTCATTCCGCCCCCCCCGTCGCGGCGCGGACCGGCCGCGTGCGCCCGCGCGTCTCCGCGGTCAGCCGGGCGATCACCTCATCCGTGAAGCGCTCCATATACTCGTCGGCGAAAGCGGAGGCGTGCGGCAGACGCACCAGTCCGGGGAGGTCCGCGGCCAGCGGCGATCCCGGCTGCAGCGGCTCCTGCGCGAAGACATCGAGGCACGCGCCGCGCAGTCTGCCCGCGGTCAGCGCGCGCGCCAGCGCCGCCTCGTCCAGGCAATTGCCGCGGCCAACATTGTAGAGCACCGCGTGACGCGGCAGGCGCGCTAACCGCGCGGCGTCGAACAGCCGGTCCGTGCCGGTGTCCGAGGGCAGAACCAGAATCAGATGGTCCGCCCCGGGCAAGACCGCATCAAGCCGTCCGGGCGGGACCACGGCGTCCCCGGGGCCGAAGCCCGCGGGCAGCCGGCCTTGGGGCGTCCGGCGCACGCCTGTCACACGCACGCCGAACGGCTTGAGCAGTCTGCCGATCGCGGTGCCGATGTGCCCGAACCCCACGATCACCGCATGCGTGCCGTGCAACAGGCGCACCTGTCCGTAGAGCGCCTCACGCGGCCAGAGCTCGCCTTGGAGCTGATGCCGGCAGGCGGCCAGAATCCCGCGGTTGAAGGCCAGCATCCACCCCAGCACCGTTTCCGCCATGAGCGGCCCGTGGAAGGTGCCGTGCCATACCGTGACGCGCGGCGGCGGCGCGAGCGGAAAAAAATCGCGCCCCGCAGCCGACGAGATCACGGCGCGCAGCCGCGGCGCGGCCGCGAACCACGCCTGGCGGAACGCCCAGGTCACCGCCACCCGGACGGCCGGCAGGTTCCGCACGAACGCGCGCTCGGTGCGGCACCACACCACCCGCGTGTCCGGAAACGCCGCGCGCAACCGCGCGACCTGCCGCGCCCGCAGACAGAAATACGGGACGGAACTCTCCTGGTAGACCACGATCGGCCCGATGTCCCCCCGAACGCCGCGTGTCCGCATTTCCTTTCCCGCTCCGCGGGCAATTGGCCTGTCCATCTCTCTTTGTCCCTCGCGCCGCACCGCACGATGCCTCGGCCTGATGCGCGCGGCTATTCCTTCTTCGCCTTCATCAGCGTGCCGCCCAGATTGTACTGTTGCGGCGGCTGTTCCCGGCCCAGCCCGACTCCCCGGCGCATCAGCGTCTGGAGTTCGCCCAGATGATCGGTATAAACCTCGCGCGGCGTGCACCGGTGCTTTTTGCAGAGTGAGGCGGCCATGCCGATCACCTCGCCCATCATCCCGCCGGTGCGCATCACCCGCACCGTCCCGAGCGCCACATGCGTCACGCTGATGTTCCGGCCCGCCATGAAGAGATTCTCCACATTGCGGGAATAGAGGCAGCGGTACGGGAGCGGATACGGATAGATCGCCTGGTGTTTGGCGATCGACTTGAACTCCGCCCCCGGGAAATGCCGGCTGTTTTTCGGATCGGGATAGTGCAGGTCGATGGTCCAGGTGGTGCAGGCGGTGGCGTCGGGGTAGATCACCTGATTGACGAGATCCTGCTCTTTCAGCACGAGATCGCCGATCAGCCGCCGGGACTCCCGTTTCCCGGCCACATACGCCACCCAGTCGAGTCTCCGTTTCGCGTACTCCGCCTTGTGCGCCGAACGGTTTTTCAGGAAAGACCAGTTGGAGAACACCACCAGCAGCCCGTAGTCCCGCACGCGCTCGAAATCCTGGACCTGATGCAGGCTCATGCCGGTCTCCCAGGTCCACTCGCCCATCTTGACCCGTTCGCAGCTCTGGTCGGTGAACTCCAGCCCCCATGCGAGATCCGGAAAGGCGACCGGTTCCGGAGCCTCGCGCGAATACCACTGGACCGAGGAGCCCATGGTCTGCGTGTCCGCCTTCTCCACCGCCGTGGATTCGCCCGTCTCCTCGCGGCTTTCGCGGCCATAGCGGTACTCGGCGCCCGCCAGCACGCCGATCACCCCGTCGCCCGTGCAGTCCGCCACCAGCGGCGCGGCCAACCGGATCTCCCGGCCGGTTTCGATATGGCGGGCGGTGACAGCGGTGATGCGCGCCCCGGTTTTCTCAACCCCCAGCGCGCGCGTGCTGAGATACAGCCGGATGTTCTTCTCCGCCCGGACCGCCGCGATTTTGCGCTCGTCCTCGTAATAGTCGCCCGGCTGCGCGTTGCCGCCGCGGCGGGGGCCGATCTCGCTGACCACATCACCGAGCCGCGGATAGGGGTCCAGATTCATGCGCCCCGCCAGGTGGACGCGGACCTCCGAGCTGTTGTTGCCGCCCAGGACCGGACGGTCCTGGATCAGCGCCACGGTCAGCCCCAGACGCGCCGCCGAGATCGCCATGCAGATGCCGGGGATGCCGCCGCCCGCGATGATCAGGTCCACCGTCTCGCTGCTCTGCGCGCTCCGGACCGTTCCGATCCGCCTCCGGAACGCCTCCAGTCTGGCGACTTCGCTCTCCGGCACGAAGTTTTCGTCGGTGGTCAGGATCAGCGCGTCGCAGCGGCCGTTGAAGCCGGTCAGGTCGCGCAGCGCCAACCGCGCGGTCCCCTTCTCCAGCGTCACCCGGCCTGCGGCATGCCACCCCCACTCCGCGCCCGCGGTGCCGAGCACCTGGGGCAACGGCGTGTCGTTGACCAGCACCTGGAACCTGCCCGGAGCCTCCTTCCGCCCCCACGGCGCGGCCCAGTCGCGCGTCCGCGCCAGCACGCGGTAGGTCCCGGCCTCCGGGATCTCACAGGAGGTGACCGCATCCGCAACCGGCCTGCCCAGCCCGTGCGCCATCAGAAACGGCGACCCCATCTGGTCCATGAACTGCTGGTCCACGACCCAGCCGCCCTTTTCGCCGAACGCCTCCGCCTCGATCATCAGCGTGGCCGCGCGCAGCATCCCCGCGCACCCGGCCATCAGCGCCAGGAATCCGATCCGGTTCATCCGTTTTCCCCCTTTGCCTTGCCGCATCCCGCCAGCACCCGGCTCACGGCCTTGCCGTGCCCGCGCACATCCAACCCCCCGTCCGCCGCGGCGCGCACCACGGCAAACGCATTGTTTTCCTGTCCGGCGCCTTCGATCAGGCCCCGCAGCGTGTAATAGTGGATCCCCCGCAATTCCCGGCAGGAACCGGGATGGTGATGTCCCTGAAACACCGCCAGCACGCGCCGGCTTGCCTCCAGCACCTGCCTGACCTGAGCGGCGTTCCGGACATAAACGCTCCCCTCATCCGCATCCAGCAACTGATGGGTGAAGACGATCACCGGCAGACGGGTCCGGGCGAGATCCTGTTCCAGCCACGCCAACTCTTTCTCCGGCACATAGGCTTGGGTCCAGTCGAAATTGCCGGCATCGTAATCCGACCCGTCCTTGCGGAAATTGGCGTCCAGCGCCACCGCATGGAGCCCTTTACAGTCGAATGAATAGTAACCGCGCGCCGGGTCCGCGCCGGTGTTGCGGACCGCGCCCAGAAACTGCGCTTTGGAGATGCGGTCCATGTCGTGGTTCCCCAGCACATGGTACCGGGCGCCGCGGAACCGCGCGTACACGGCCTCGATCTCACGCAGATACCCCAGCGTCTGCTCCGCGGTCCCGCCCTGGTCCTTGAAATCGCCCAGCTCGATCAGGAAGTCCACCCGCTGGCGGTTCATCTCCGCCACGCACGCCTCCAGCTTCGGGAGCGCGTCCCGGTAGAACCGGGTGCCCCGCACGTCCCGGTCGGCGTAATGGCAGTCGGTGACGATTCCGAAAACCGGCAGCGGCCCGTCCGGCAGGCGGGCACGCTCCGCCCCGTGCAGCGCATGCCCGGCCACCGCGCCGACCGCACCGGAAACAAACCCCCTTCTCGAACATCGGAATCCGTCGCGCATCCTGTGCCCCCTCCGCATGGGTTATACAAAAAGCCCGATTAGTTTATACCACCCCCGCACGTCCGTCCAGACAGCAATGGGCGCCATGGCAGCAATTTTATCTTTGCAAAGAGGCACAGTCGAAATCGCTATCGCCATCGGGATCGCTATCGGATCCCGGCGCCTTTTATCGATTCCGGTCCCGATAGCGCTTTCGGGGGAAAATGCCATAATGAGAAATGCCGTTGGCGCCGCGGCAGTTCTGTTGCCGGGGGCGTATCCCCCTTTCCCTGACTTTCGTCAACGGGCCGTCGCAGGGGGGGCAGAAGACCGTACACGTTCACAGCGAAGCGGTACACGTTCCCGTGCACGAGGGCACGAACGGGACAGGGCCGCAACAAAAAAGGAGAGCGTGTACGGGTACGTGAACGAAAACGGGGAACGAGGAGGCCAACCAGAGGGTCCGAGCCACGGGCAAGAGCTCGCGCTGCGGCGTGCCGTCCTTTTTTCTTTGTTCCGTCACACCGGAACCTGTGGTACGGTACTGTCAGACAAATCATTTGAGGTGGCATCATTATGCGGATCGAACAGGAGATTCAAGCGCTGAAGGCGGAGCGGGACGCCGTGATCCTCGCGCACAACTATCAGCCCGGCGAGGTTCAGGATCTCGCCGATTTCACGGGTGATTCGCTGGAGCTGGCGCGCAAAGCGACCGAGATCCGCTCCCGCGTGATCGTTTTCTGCGGCGTGCATTTCATGGCCGAAACCGCGGCGATCCTCAATCCGGACAAGACGGTTCTGCTGCCCGCGGCCGACGCGGGGTGCCCCATGGCGGACATGATCACCGGCGAACAGCTCCGCGCGATGAAAGCGCAGCACCCGGGCGCCCGGGTGCTCTGCTACGTCAACAGCACCGCCGAAGTCAAAGCCGAAAGCGACTGCTGCGTCACATCCGCCAACGCCGTGGCGGTGGCCCGGAGTTTCCCGCCGGAACAGCCGCTGCTCTTCGTGCCGGACCGCCACCTCGGCTCGTACACGGCGGAGCAGACCGGGCGCGACCTCATCCTGTGGCCGGGGTTCTGCCCCACGCACGCGAGGCTGACCGAGGCCCATATCGCAAACGCGCGAACCGCGCATCCCGGCGCGCCGGTGCTGGTCCATCCGGAGTGCCCCAAACCGGTGCGCGACGCCGCTGATGCGGTGCTGTCGACCGGCGGCATGTGCCGATGGGTGCGGGGACGGTCCGAACCGGTCTTTCTCATCGGCACCGAAACCGGCATCCTCCACCGGTTGCGGCGGGAGAACCCGGACAAGACCTTTGTTCCGCTGCTCGAACAGGCCGTCTGTCCGAACATGAAGAAAATCTCGGTGGAACGGGTTCTTTGGAGTCTGCGCGACCTGCAGACCGTCATCACCGTTCCGGAACCCATCGCACAACGCGCCAAACGCGCCATCGACGCGATGCTGGCGATTCACTGAAACCGAACAGGACGCGAAACGGAAGGAAACGGCAACATGGACTCCTCCAACACGACACACCTGTGGCAATTCTTCAGGACCGGCGGTCTTGACCAGGCGCTCCTCCGCACCGGCGCGGACCTCGTTCACCTGAAAACCCTGGACCAGAAACTCTGGACGGCCCTGAGCTGTCCGACCACCGGCATCCGTTTTGACGCCGCCACCCTGAAGCTGCTCGACACCGATGCGGACGGCCGGATCCGCGTGCCGGAAATCCTGCACGCCATCGCCTGGCTCGAAAAACGCCTCGCTTCCCTCGAACCGCTGCTCGCGGGCGGCGACGCCGTCAAACTCGCCGCGATCCATACCGGAACCGCGGAAGGCAAAGCCCTGCTTGCCAATGCGAAGCGCATCCTCGAAAATCTCGGGAAGGGCGGGACGGACGTGATCACCCTGGCCGATGTGAGCGACACCGCCGCGATCTTCGCGGGCACCCGTTTCAACGGCGACGGCGTGATCCCTGCGGACGCCGCGGACGCTCCGGCGCTGCGCCAGACAATCGAAGAGATCATCGCCTGTTTCGGCGCGGAGATTGACCGCAGCGGCAAACCCGGCGTGAACCAGGCCAAAACCGACGCCTTTTTCGACGCGGTCGGGGCGTACCTCGACTGGACGGCCCAGGCCGCTGCCGACCCGTCGGTCCGCGTGCTGGGCGACCAAACCGCCGCGGCATTTGACGCGCTTCAGGCGGTGCGCGCCAAAATCAACGATTACTTCACCCGGTGCCGCATGTCCGAGTACGATCCGCGCGCCGCGCAGGCCCTCAGCCGCACGGACGCCGATCTGGCCGCGCTGGCCGACAAGGAACTCACGGACTGCCGCGCCGAACTGGCGGCGTTCCCGCTGGCCCGGATCGAAGCCGGCCGGGATCTCCCCCTCACCGCGGGGGTGAATCCGTATTGGGCCTGCGCGCTGGCCGCGTTCCGTGACGCGGTTGTGGCCCCGCTCACGGGCGGCGCGGCGGAAACGCTCTCCGTCCAGCAGTGGCGCGAGCTGAAAGACCGGTTCGCCCCCTTCGCGGTCTGGCAAGCCGCCCGCGCCGGCGCGGAAGTCGCCGGGCTCGGTCCGGAACGGCTCACGGCCCTGCGCAACGGAAAGGATCGGGCCGCCATCACGGCGCTGATCGCCCAGGATGCCGCGCTGGAAGCCGAAAACGCGCAAATCACCGAGGTGGAGCAACTGATCCGCTACCACGCGAATCTGGTCTCGCTGCTCAACAACTACGTCAACATGAGACGCCTCTACGACCCGAAGGCCGCGGCGCTGTTTCAGGTCGGCACGCTCTTCCTGGATGCCCGCGCCTGTAACCTCTGTTTCGAGGTCGACAACGCGGCGACCCACGCCGCGCAGGCCGCGGCCAGCAAATGCTGTCTCGTCTACTGCTCCCTGACGCGTCCCGGCGCCAAGGCCCGCACAATCTGCGCGGTTTTCACGGCGGGCTTCGCGCAGACGCTCTGGGTCGGCCGGAACGGGATCTTTTACGATCTCGACGGGCAGGATTGGGATGCCGTGATCATCAAAACCGTGGACAACGCCCTCTCGCTCAAAGAGGCGTTCTGGTATCCGTGGCGCAAGATCGGCGCGATGATCGGCGCGCAGATCAACAAACTGCTTTCGGCGCGGCAGGACGCGGCGCTCGCCACCGCATCCAAAAATGTCGATGCCGCGGCCGCTGCGGCTGCAAAACCCGCCGAGCCGCCCAAGAAGATGGAAGGCGCGGCCCTGGCCTCGTCGGTCGCGGCGCTCGGCATCGCGGTCGGGCTGATCGGTTCCGCCGTCGGCGGGCTTGTCAGCGTGCTGGCGGGACTGCCGCCCTGGAAGACGGCGCTCGGCATCGTGGCCGTGCTGCTGATCGTCTCGGGCCCTTCGATGATCCTCACCTGGTTCAAACTGCGCGCGCGCGATCTCGCGCCGGTCCTCAACGCCTGCGGCTGGGCCGTCAACCGGCGTCTGCGTTTCTCGCTCAAGTTGGGCCGTTTGTTCACAAGCGAGGCCGCGCTGCCGGCAGACGCGACACGCGAGCTGACGGATCCGTACGCGGACGACTCCCGCGCGCGGACCCTCCTGCTGGCGGTCCTGGCGCTCGCCGCGGTCACGGCGGCCCTCTGGTTCGCGGGTCTGCTGGACCCCGTCCTGCCGCGCCGTCTGCAGCGTCATCCCCCCGCCGCGTGCGCGTTGCGCGTCCCGCAGGCGGAGCACCCCGCTCCCGCGGTGAGCCCATGAAAGCGCGACGCGCCCTCCCGCTGACCGCGATGGCAGGGGTGCTCCTGTTCGCGGGGTGCGCCACCCGGCGCGAGGTAATCGAGAAACGCATCGGCCAAAAGCAGGCGTTTTTCGCGGCGCTGGCACCGGAAGACCAACAGCGGCTGCGGGAGGGTGTGCTCCATGCGGGCGATCCGGAGGACGCGGCCTGGATCCTCTACGGGACACCGGACCGCGTGTTCCAAAAGGTGACCGGCACAACCACCAACGACATCTGGTCGTATCTCTCCTGCGATGCCATGCCGCTGGCGACCGCGCGTCCCGGCCCGTATCCGGTCCGAACCGCGCGCGGGCGGATCTTCTGGCGTCGCGAACCGTATTGGGCAACCGACCTCAGCCCGCGTGCGTACGAATATCGGCGCATCGAGTTCCGGAACGGCCGTGTCTTGTCCATCGAGACCGAACAGCCGCAATGATGACATGAACCGCGCCCGAAAGCAGACCTTCGCCCGTTTCGCCCCGGTGACGCTCATCGCGGTCGCGATTCCGGCGCTCTCCCTGCTGCCGGCCGCGTTTTTCAACCGCATCACGCCGTCCGCGCCGCCCTTCCCGGCGTGGGACAAGCTGATCCACGCCCTGCTCTATGCGGCATTGTCCGGGGCGCTCTTTCACGCCCTCCCGACAAACGCCAAAGCGCGGGGCGCCAGCTGGATCGGTGTGGCGCTGGCCGCGGGCGGATACGGGCTGATCATGGAGTGCTGCCAGCGATGGCTGACCGTGAGCCGCGGGTTCGAATGGCTCGACGCGCTGGCCAATCTTTCGGGCGCGGCGATCCTGGCGGGGACAGCCGGTTTGCGGGTACGCGCGCGCCGCCGCGCGGCGGGAGGCTGAAAACGAAAAAAGACGGCCCCCATCGGGGACCGTCCTTTTGGACAGCGTCAGGCAGCCAGCCGGCTCAGCCCTTCTTCGCCTCCGGCGCGTCCGCCGCTTCGGCGGCCGGGGTCTCGGCCTTGTTCACGGGAAGAGCCACCCACTGCAACAGGCACATCTCCGAACCGTCGCTGCGGCGCTGGCCGAGTTTGAGAATCCGCGTGTAGCCGCCGTTGCGGCCATCCATCGCCGGCACGACGCTGTCAAACAGCCTCTGCACGGCCGACGGGCTCCGCAGGCGCGCCGAAGCGAGGCGCCGTGAGGCCAGGGTCCCTTTCCGGGCCAGCGTGACCATCTTCTCGGCATCTTTACGGGCCTGTTTCGCCTTGGGCAGCGTCGTCTTGATGCTGCCCTGCAGCACCAGATTCGCCACAAGGCTGCTCATGAGCGCCTTACGGTGTGACGTGGACCGCCCGAATTTTTTCGCTAATCTTTGATGACGCATCTCTTAGAACCTCAAACGTTTACTTGTTGTCTTCGAGCAGGTCCGGGTCGAACTTGTACCCCAGATAGAGCCCCAACTCGGTGAGTTTGTCCTTGATCTCGTTCAGCGATTTCTTGCCGAAGTTCCGGTACTTCAGCATGTCGGCCTCGGTCTTCATCGCCAACTCGCCCACCGTGGTGATGTTCGCGTTGTTCAGACAGTTCGCGGCACGGACGCTCAGCTCGATCTCGTTCACGCTCATGTTGAGGATGCGGCGCAGACGGTCGCGCTCCTCATCGACCTTCTTCTCCGACTCCTCGAACTCCAGCACTTCCTCGCTGTAGTCCACAAACACGTCGAGATGGTGGCGCAACACGGCCGCGGAGGTCTTGAGGGCCTCGTCCGGCGAGACGCGGCCGTCGGTCCAGATATCGAGGATCAGCTTCTCATAATCCGTGCGCTGGCCCACGCGGGTGTTTTCCACGAGGAAATTCACACGGGTGACCGGAGAGAAAATGCTGTCGATCGGAATGCGCCCGATCTCCTGTTCCGGCGTCTTGTTGCCCTCGGCCGGACAGAACCCGCGGCCCATGCGGATTTCCGCCTCCAGATCCAGCACCCCGTCCGCATCCAGCGTGGCGATATGCTGGGTGGGGTTGAGCACCTCCACCGCGTTCTCCTCGGCGAAATCCGCCGCGGTCACGACGCACGGGCCCTTTTTGCGGAGCTTGATCCAGACCGGATTGCGGTTGTAGCTCTTGAACAGCAGCCGCTTGAGGTTCAGGATGATGTCGGTGACATCCTCACTGACGCCGGGCAAGGCACAGAACTCGTGGTTCGCGCCGGCGATCTTCACGGAGGTGATCGCCACGCCCTCGATGGAGGACAGCAGCACACGTCGGATCGAGTTGCCGATGGTGCGGGCGTAACCCACCTCAAACGGCTCCGCGACAAAACGCGCATACGTCGCGGTCGCGGTGTTCTCTTCCTTCTGCACGCGCCGGGGCATCTCAAAATGGCTCAAACGAATCGGCATGTTTCCGTCCTTTCAGGCCGCCCGCCCCCTGGGAGGCGGCGGCCGTCAGTACACCTGCGCTTAGCGCGAATACAATTCGACAATCGCCTGCTCATCCACGATCGGCGCGATCTGCTCGCGCGTCGGGATGCTCAACAGCTCCGCACGGAAGGCCTTCTTGTCCAGCGCGAGCCAGGCCGGCGTCTGCTGGGTGGTGGCGGCCTCCAGGCTGCGCGTGGCGAGATCCCGACTGCGCGCGCGGTCCCGGACTTCGATCACGTCCCCGACCTTGAGGATCATGGAGGGGACGGCGACCTTCTTGCCGTTCACCGCCATGTGGCCGTGGAGCACGAACTGACGGGCGGCGCGGCGCGAAGACGCGAACCCGAGCCGGTAAACCAGATTGTCCATGCGGGTTTCCAGCAACTGCAGCAGCATCTCGCCGGTGACCCCTTTGCGGCGCAGGGCCTCTTTGAAGAAACGCTTGAACTGCAGCTCCTGCATGCCGAACTGGCGGCGCAGGCTCTGCTTCTGGCGGAGCTGCTCCCCGTATTCGGACATTTTCCGGCCGCGGCGCGTGCCGTGCTGGCCGGGTGCCGGCTTGCCCTGCTCGATCGCGCACTTCGCCATGTAGCAGCGTGCGCCCTTCAGAAACAGCTTTTGCCCCTCGCGCCGGCAGATGCGGCAGACGGGGCCAGTATATCTTCCCATGTTAGACTCTCCTCCGTTTGCGCGGACGGCACCCGTTATGGGGGATCGGCGTGCAATCCTTGAGCAGGGTGACGTGAATGCCGGCGGACTGGATCGCGCGCACGGCCGATTCGCGGCCCGCGCCTGCGCCCTGTACCCTGACCTCCACTTCGTGCATCCCTTTGGCGATCGCTTGGCGGGCGGCGTCCTGCGCCACCATGGTGGCCGCGAACGCGGTGCATTTGCGCGATCCCTTGAAGCCGGCCTTCCCGGCCGAACTCCAGGCGATCACTCCGCCGCGGGCGTCCGTAATCGATACCAGCGTGTTGTTGAACGTCGACCGGACAAAGGCGATGCCCGCGGGAATCGACTTCGCCTTGCCTTTTTTCTTGGCCGCATCCGCGGTACCGGCTTTGGCGGAATCATCCCCCCCGGACAACACGGCCTGCGCCTCACTGATCACCGGCTGCGCGGGGGCAGCGGCCTGCTCTTCTTTCTTCGCTTCTTCGCTCATGCGTCTCAGCCCTTAAATGGTGTGGCGGGCACCTGCCTCCCCCTGCGCAAGCAGAAGGAACGGTGCCGACGCCGGGTTGTTAGGCGGAGGTCTTGGCCTTGATGGCCGCCCGCGCCGTCTTGTCGCGCACCGCACCCACCGTCCGTTTGCCGCCCTTCCGGGTCCGCGCATTGGTCCGGGTCCGTTGCCCGCGTACCGGCAGCCCGCGCTTGTGGCGCAGTCCGCGGTATGTCCCGATGCTGATCAGGCGGCGGATGTTCTGCGAAACCTCGCGGCGCAGATCGCCTTCCACCCGGTACTTGTCCTGAATGTGCGCCACGATCTGCCGGATCTCGTCCGGAGACAGATCGTCCGCTTTCTTGGCCGGGTCAATTTTGCAATGCTCGACCACGTCACGGGCCCGTTTGGGACCGATTCCATGGATATACCGGAGCGCGTATTCCACACGCTTCCTGCCCGGGATATCCACACCCATCAATCTCGGCATGGTTGTCCTCTTCCGTTAACCCTGGCGCTGCTTATGGCGGGGATTCGTACAAATGATGCGGACGACGCCCTTGCGACGTACCACCCGGCAACGCTCACAAATGCGCCGCACTGAACTGCGAACCTTCATGGTCTTTTTCCCTTGTTCAAAAAAAGGTTTTTGATTGAACCAAAAGTCCGTCACCCTGTCTATCATAAAGTTTGGAGATTCTCTGGCCGCGTCAGAATCTCCGCCCCTTCTTCGAGCACGGCCACGGTGTGCTCGAAGTGCGCGGACGGTTTCCCGTCCCGCGTCACCACGGTCCAGCCGTCATCCAGCACGGCCACCTCCGGCCTGCCGAGATTGACCATCGGCTCAATCGCCAACGTCATCCCCGGCTTCAGGACGGGGCCGCGCCCGGGCAACCCGTAGTTCGGGATCTGCGGTTCCTCGTGGAGGTGACGCCCCACGCCGTGACCGACAAACTCCCTGACCACCGAACACCCCGATGCCCGCGCGACGCTTTCCACCGCATGCGAGACATCCGAGAGCCGGGCACCCGGCCTGGCCGCGGCAACTCCCGCCGCCAATGCGCGGCGGGTCGCCTCCACCAGACGGACCGTATCGGGATCCCGCACCCCCACCATCACGGTGGTGGCCGAATCCCCGTTGAACCCGTTGTAATACACTCCCACGTCAAGGCTCACCACGTCGCCCGGTTGCACAACCCGGCTTCCCGGAATGCCGTGGATCACCTCATCGTTGATCGAAATGCAAATCGCGCCCGGGTACCCGCGGTACCCGAGAAACGAGGGCTTGGCCCCCATCCCCCCGATGAGCCGCCGGGTCAGGGCATCCAGCTCGCCCGTCGTCACCCCCGGCTGCACCGCCTCCGCCACCTGCCGCAGGACCTCCGCGGTCATCCTGCCGCTCACGCGCATCGCCTCCAGCTCCGCGGCGTTTTTCACCGGTATCGCCATCATATCGCGCGCCTGACCCGATCCGCAATCCCCTCGATCGGCCCCGTGCCGGCCACCCGCCGCAACACGCCGCGCGCCTGGTAAAAATCAATCAGGGGAAGCGTCTGGCTCCGGTACACCTCCAGGCGGTTCCGCACCGTCTCGGGATTGTCGTCTTTCCGGATCACCAGCGCGCTCCCGCACACATCGCACACGCCCTCCCGCTTCGGCGGGATATTCGTCACGTGATATCCCGCCCCGCACGCCGGACAACCGCGCCGCCCGGCGATCCGGTCGAACAGGATCGCGTCGTCCACCTCAAGCAGCACGGCCGCGGAGAGCACGGCCCCGCAAGCGGCCACGGTCTCATCCAGAATCTCGGCCTGCCGCACCGTACGGGGGAATCCGTCCAACAGCAGGGTGTTTGCCTCCTCGCCGGACCGCTTCATCCATTCCCGGATCATCGCGGCGATCAGCCCGTCCGGCACCAGTTCGCCCCGCTTCATATACCCGTCCGCCTCGCGTCCCGCGTCCGTTTGAAGCCGCACCGCCTCACGCAGAAGATCCCCGCTCGAAACATGACGGAACGCGCGGTCCGCAGCCATCAGCCGGCTGGCGATGGTGCCTTTTCCCGAACCCGGTCCACCCAGAAGAACGACAATTCTCATTGCGAGTGCGTAACTGTATCAGATGCGTGCGCGCGACGCAATGTGAAATCTTTCTTTGCCGCCTGCATCGAAAACGCGAACCCCTCGCGCCCCCCTGCCCGCGGCAGATTGCGGCCGCGCGGTTTCGCTCCGCTCTTGCATTGGCCCCCGTCTCGTGACATACTGCATTCTTTTATTGGGGTTTTCTCTTGTGAGCACACCGGACTTATCCTGCAAACGCTTTCTTTTCCCCCGGATGCACCCGGAGGGCCGCGTTTGGGTGTTCGCGGCCGCAGGGATCGCCCTGCTCCTCGCATGGATCCGGCTTCCGCTGGGCTTGCCGGGGGTGCTGCTGGCCTA
>JAVEYH010000007.1:0-15153 GCA_034003585.1 Kiritimatiellia bacterium | reverse complement strand
TCCCGAACCTCGTCACGCTGATGGCGGCGGCGAGCGGCATCACCTCGATCCGGTACAGTTGCAGCGGGCAGGAGGGACATGGCCGCAACGCCGTGATCGCGATCATCATCGCGTGCGTGCTGGACGGCTTGGACGGCCGGGTGGCGCGCATGCTGCGCGCCACGTCCAGACTCGGCGCGGAGCTGGACTCCCTCGCCGATTTCGTGAGCTTCGGCGTGGCACCGGCCCTTTTCGTCTACTTCTGGCTGATGGAGGCCGTCGCGCGCGACAGCGCGGCCTACCCGTTCCGCGGCCTGTTCTGGGCGCTGGCGCTGTTCTACGCCATGTGCTGCGCCTTCCGCCTCGCGCGGTTCAACATCATGCTCGACGGCGGCCCGACCCAGCCGCACTGGAAACATTTCTTCATGGGTCTGCCGGCGCCCGGCGGCGCGGGGCTCGTCCTGACGCCAGCGATCTGGCAGCTCCACACCGGGTCGCCCTTCCTGCAATCCCCCTGGATCGGGGGCGGGATGCTGCTGCTCTGCGGCATCCTCATGGCCAGCCGCTTTCCGACCCTCTCCGCCAAAAGCCTGCATGTGCCGCCCCGCTACCTGATGCCGGTGCTGCTGACCGTCATGTTCCTGATCGGCATGCTCGTCTCCCAGTTCTGGCTGACCCTGGGGATCATCGGCATCCTCTACCTGCTCTCCATCCCCGTCTGCGGCGCGGTCTTCCGGAACCTGTGGCGCCGGGAACAGGGGAAACCCGTGACCGCGACGTCTCCCCCGCCCGCTGCCCCGGGCCAACCGTAACCCCCGGCTGCACGCCTCACAGATGCCGCTTCAGAAAGAGCCCCGTCACGGATTCCGGACAGGCGGCGACCTCCTCCGGCGTGCCGGCGGCAACCAGCCGCCCGCCCTCGTCCCCCCCGCCCGGACCGAGATCGATGAGGTGATCCGCGCATTTGATCACATCCGGATTATGCTCGATCACCACCACCGTGTTGCCGGATTCGCGCAACCGCAGCAGCAGGTCCAGCAGCTTGTGAATATCCGCGAAGTGCAGGCCAGTCGTCGGCTCGTCCAACAGATACAGCGTCCGGCCGGTCGCGCGCTTCGACAGTTCGGCGGCCAGCTTGATGCGCTGCGCCTCGCCCCCCGAGAGGGTCGTCGACGCCTGGCCCAAATGGATGTATCCCAACCCGACTTCGGATAGGGTCCGCAGCTTGTTGGCGACCGCCGGCACCGGCGCAAAGAATTCGAGCGCCTCGTCTACGGTCATCTCCAGCACCTCGGCGATGCTCCGGCCGCCGTACCGGACCTCCAGGGTCTCTTTGTTGTAACGCTGCCCGCCGCACTGCTCGCAGGTCACATACACGTCCGGCAGAAAGTGCATTTCCAGACAGCGCACCCCGTCCCCCTTGCACACTTCGCACCGGCCGCCCTTGACGTTGAAGCTGAAACGCCCCGGACCGTACCCGCGCACCTTGGCCGCGGGCGTGGCGGCGAACAGGCCGCGGATTGGCGTGAAGGCCCCGGTGTAGGTGACGGGGTTGCTGCGGGGCGTGCGCCCGATCGGGCTCTGATCGATCTCGATGACGTTGTCGATCCCTTCGACCCCGGTGATCTTCCTGAAGGCCCCCACGCGCGCTTTGGAACCGTAAAAATGGCGGAACAGGTGGTTCTTGAGAATCTCGCCCACCAGTGTGGATTTGCCGGAACCGGAGACTCCCGTCACGCAGACGAAGCAACCGAGCGGGATCTCCACGTCGATGTTCCGGAGGTTGTTTTCCGCGGCCCCCCTGATGGTGAGCCGGGCCGGGCCCGGCCGGACGCGCGCCGCGGGGATCGCGATCCGCTTGCGCCCGGCCAGGTAATCGGCCGTCAGGGACTGGCCGCAGGCCAGCAGCCCTTCCACCCCGCCCTGATACACCACCTCGCCTCCCTGACGCCCGGCCCCGGGCCCCAAATCCACAATGTGGTCCGCCGTCCGGATCATCTCCTCGTCATGCTCGACGATCACCACGGTGTTGCCGCGCCGCTGCAGCCGGCGCAGCATGCCGATGAGCCGCTCGTTGTCGCGCGGATGAAGACCGATCGTCGGCTCGTCCAGCACATACAGCACGCCGACCAGCCCGGACCCGATCTGCGTGGCCAGCCGGATGCGCTGCATCTCGCCGCCCGAGAGGGTCGAGCTCTCCCGGTCGAGCGAGAGGTAATCGAGCCCCACATCCGAAAGGAACGCGAGCCGGCGGCGGATCTCCTTCAACACCTCGGAGACCGCCGCCGCCTGCGCCGCATCCAGCTTCAGTTCGCCGAAAAACGCCACCCCCTGCCGGACCGTCATGGCCATCACCTCCACCAGCGAACGGCCCGCCACGGTGCAGGCGCGGGCTTCGGGACGCAGACGCGCGCCCTGACAGGCGGGGCAGGTCTGACGGCTCATGTATTGCCGCAGTTTTTCGCGCACCTCGTCAAACTCCGACTCGCTGTAGCGCCGCGCCAGACTCGGCAGCACGCCCTCGAACGGCTTCTCGGTCTTGCGCCAGGCGCCGCGCATCCAGAACCGCAGCGCCACCGGTTCCTCGCCGGTGCCGTGCAGAAGAATGCGGCGGAACCGCTCGGGCAGGTCCCGGTACGGCGTGTCCAGATCCACCCCGTACGCCGCGGCCAGCGCCTTGGTGAGGTGTTTGTAGTAGACCACCATGCGGAACCCGCCGTGGCGCCAGGGCTGGATCGCGCCCCCGGCCAGCGACAGGGATGGATCCGGCACCACCCTCTCCTCATCAAAAACCAACCGCGCGCCCAGCCCCGCGCAAACCGGACAGGCGCCATACGGGCTGTTGAAGGAGAACGACCGCGGCTTCAGCTCTTCGAAGCTGATTCCGCAATCCGGACAGGCGTTCTTTTCGGAAAACGTCTCCTCGCGTGTCTTGCCGTCCGGCCGGGCCACCTGCACCTGAATGAGCCCGTTACCCTGTTTGAGCCCCAATTCGACCGAATCGGTGAGCCGCGCGCGCACCCCGTCTCCCGCCACCAGCCGGTCCACCACCACCTCAAGCGTGTGCGCTTTGTTCTTTTCCAGACGCGGCACCGCGTCCAACGCGGACAGGCGCCCGTCCACACGGATGCGGGCAAACCCCTGGCGCCGGGCCGCCTCGAACACCTCCTCGTGCCGCCCCTTCCGGCCCCGCACCCAGGGCGCCAGCAGAATCAGCTTGCTTCCCGCCGGCTCGCCCAACAGGCGGTCCACGATCTGCTCCGCGCTCTGCCGCCCCACCGGTTTGCCGCACGCGGGACAGTGCGCCTGCCCGACGCTGCCGTACAGCAGGCGCAGGTAATCGTGGATCTCCGTCACCGTGGCCACGACGGAACGCGGATTCCCGCCGGAGGTCCGCTGCTCGATCGCGATCGCGGGCGACAGCCCTTCGATATGGTCCACGTCGGGCTTCTGCATCTGGTCCAGAAACTGCCGCGCATAGGCCGAAAGACTCTCGACATAGCGCCGCTGCCCCTCGGCATAGAGCGTGTCGAACGCCAGGGAGGATTTGCCGGAGCCGCTGAGCCCGGTGATCACCGTGAGCGAATCGCGCGGGATGCGCACATCGACGTTCTTGAGATTATGCTGCCGCGCGCCGCTGATGAGGATATCTGTCATGAACATCACCGCGCCGGGCAGGCCTGCCCCCGGCTGGCCCCCGGAGACCATCCGCGTCCGCCACCGCCGCCTGCTCTCCGGACGGGGGGGAAGTGTACGGAGGCCCCCCACGGGCGTCAACCGATCTTTTCCGCAGCCAGCGCGCGATATCGCTTATCCAGTATCGATTCGTTCTTGACCCGCGCCCCATCCCTTCATTATTGTTAAACGGGTTTGCGGCACAAATGGAACGGATGCGTCCGGGACCATGCGGGCGCCGTCTTATCAGGTGAGGTTATGACAAACGACTTGCAGCACTTGTTGGAGAAGATTCAACGCGACGGCGTGGACAAGGCCCGGGCCGAGGCGGACGCCCTGCTCGCGGAAGCGCGCGCGCAGGCCAAATCGCTTCTGGATGCGGCAAAGGCGGAAGCGGACAAACGCCAGGCCGAGGCCCGCCAGGAGGCGGAGGCGTTTGAACGCCGCGCGGAAGCGACCATGCGGCAAGCCGCGCGCGACACCGTGATGAAAGTCGAAAAGGCGGTCACCCGGCTTCTGGAGAACGTGCTGGCCGACCAGGTCCGCGCCGTTTTTGACGCCGACCCCGGCCTGGTCGCCGGCCTCGCGGCGGAGGCGGTCCGCGCCCATCTCGGCGCCAAAGGCGGAATCGAGGTGGCGGCCGCCGCCAAGCTGACGGACACACTGCGCGCGAAGTTCGCCGCGGAAGCGGCCAACGGTGTCACGGTCGTGACCGATGAGACGGCCGGCGCCGGATTCCGGCTGCGGCTCGCCAACGGCCGCATCGAGCACACCTTTACCGGCGCGGCCGTCGCCGAGGCCCTCGCCAAACAGCTCCGCCCGCGCCTGGCGGCGCTGATGAAGCCATGAGCGCCCTCTATCTACTTGCCAGCCTGCCCCTGCTGCGGTTCGACTCGCCGCCGGCGCTTGCGCCCGAACCGTTTTTAGAGGCCTGCCGGGACCAGCTCGGCGCAGCCGACGCGGCCGCGGCCGAAGCCCTCCTGCACAACACGCCGTGCGGACACCCGTATGTCACCGCCTGGCGTGACCGCGACACGATCCTGCGCAATGAGGTCGCGCGGCAACGCGCGCGGCGGACCGGCACCGAACCCGACCCGTGGCTGCGGCCGGCGCAGGGTTGCGACACGTTCATCGAAACCCTGGTCGAGGACGCTTTCGACGAGCCCGACCCCCTGCGGCGCGAAAAGGCCCTTGACCTCATCCGCTGGCAGATCGCCGAAGAGCTGCAGGGCCCGGACCCGCTCGATGTGCGCGGGGTCTTCGCCTACGCCGTGAAACTCGCGATCCTCGTCCGCTGGACGGCCCTGACACCCGAACCGGGCCAGGCCGCGTTTGACCGTCTCACGGAAATCCCTCTCACGTTCAACACGGGCGAATGACCCCTTGCCCCCTTACGGAAACAAGCTTATGGAAACGACAGGAAAAATTGTCGGCGTCAACGGCAACATGATCACCGTCGCGTTCGACGGCGCGGTCGCGCAGAACGAGGTCGGGTACGCCTGCATCGGGCAGGACGGCGCCGCCCAGCGGCTGATGAGCGAGATCGTCCGCATCCGCGGCCGCCAGGCGGATCTCCAGGTGTTCGAAGACACGCGCGATCTTCAGGTCGGCGACACCGTCTCCTTCACCGGCAACCTGCTGGCGGCGGAACTCGGGCCGGGCCTGCTCAAACAGATCTACGACGGTTTGCAGAACCCTCTGCCCCAGCTCGCCGAGCAGTGCGGCTTTTTCCTGCAGCGCGGCACCTACCTCCAAGCCCTGAACCGCGAAACGCGCTGGGCGTTCACCCCCGTCGCCCGGCCGGGCGACCGCGTGAGCGCCGGGGAAACGCTCGGCACCGTTCCGGAAGGCGTCTTCCAGCACCGCATCATGGTGCCCTTCGCCTTCCGCGGCGCGTACACCGTGAAGCAGGTCGCCGCCGCCGGCGACTACACGGTCGAGCAGGAGATCGCCGTCCTGACCGACGCCGAAGGCAAGGATCACCGCGTCAGCATGCTGCAGCGCTGGCCGGTCAAACTGCCGATCACCTGTTTCGCGGAACGGCTCAAACCGACGGAAACGATGACCACGCGCGTGCGCTCGATCGACACCTTTTTTCCGGTCGCGCTGGGCGGCACCTACTGCATCCCCGGCCCCTTCGGCGCGGGCAAGACCGTGCTGCAGCAGACCACTTCGCGCTATGCGGACGTCGACATCGTGGTGCTCGCCGCCTGCGGCGAACGCGCGGGCGAGGTGGTCGAGACCCTGCGCGAATTCCCTGAGTTGGAAGACCCGCGCACCGGGAAGCCGCTGATGGACCGCACGGTCATCATCTGCAACACCTCGTCGATGCCGGTCGCGGCGCGCGAGGCCTCGGTCTACACCGCCGTGACCCTCGCGGGCTACTACCGCCAGATGGGGCTGAACGTGCTGCTGCTGGCCGACTCCACCTCGCGCTGGGCCCAGGCCCTGCGCGAACTCTCGGGCCGCCTGGAGGAGATCCCGGGCGAGGAAGCCTTCCCGGCCTATCTCGAATCCCTGATCGCCAACTTTTACGAGCGCGCCGGACGGGTGCGCCTCAAAGACGGCTCGATCGGCTCGGTCACGATCGGCGGCACGGTTTCGCCCGCGGGCGGCAACTTCGACGAGCCGGTCACCCAGGCCACGCTCAAGGTGGTCGGTGCGTTCCACGGCCTGTCGCGCGCGCGTTCCGACGCGCGCCGCTATCCCGCCATCGACCCGCTGGAAAGCTGGAGCCATTACGCCAGCATCATCGACAAGAACCGCGTCGAGCCGGTGCGCGCGGTCCTGCGCCAAGGCAACGACGTGGCCCAGATGATGAAGGTGGTCGGCGAGGAAGGCACCAGCACCGACGACTTCATCGCCTACCTGAAAAGCGAGTTTCTCGACGCGGTGTACCTCCAGCAGAACGCCTTCAGCGACATCGACGCCGCCACGCCGGCCGACCGCCAGCGCGCGATGTTCGACATGGTCGAGAAGGCCCTGCTCGCCGCGTACCCCTTCAAACAGAAAGACGAGGCGCGCAAATTCTTCCAGGGCCTGACCCAGGCCTGCATCGACTGGAACAACACGCCGCAGGACCAGCCCGATTTCGCTTCCCGCCGCGATGCGATTGTCAAGAGGATCGAGGAGACCTCCCGCCATGTATAAAGTCTATCACACCATCGACAACCTCGCGGGCAGCGTCATCACGCTGCGCGCGCAGGGGGTCAAATACCGCGAACTCGCCGAGGTCACCTCGCGCGCCGGCACCTCGCTCGCGCAGGTCATCAAGCTCGACGGCGACACCGTCACGCTGCAGGTCTTCACCGGCGCGCGCGGCATCGCGACCAACGGCAAAGTCCGGTTTCTGGGCGCGCCCATGCGCGTGCCGTTTTCGGACGCGCTGCTCGGCCGCACCTTCACCGGCAGCGCCGTGCCGCGCGACAACGGCCCCGCGCTGACCGACAACCTGATCGACATCGGCACGCCGTCGGTCAACCCGGCCAAACGCATCATGCCGCGCAACATGGTCCGCACCAACATCCCGATGATCGACGTCTTCAATTCGCTGGTCGAATCGCAGAAGCTGCCGGTCTTCGCCCGCGCCGGCGAGCCCTACAATCCGCTGCTCGCGCGTATCGCGCTGCAGGCCGAGGTCGACATCATCATCCTCGGCGGCATGGGGCTCAAATACGACGACTACCTCACCTTCCGCGACACGCTGGACGAGAGCGGCGCGCTCTCCCGCACCGTCATGTTCGTGCACACCGCCTCCGACCCGATCGTGGAGTGCATGCTGGTGCCGGATATCTCGCTGGCCGCGGCCGAGCAGTTCGCCCTGCAGGGGAAGAAGGTGCTGGTGCTGCTCACCGACATGACCAGCTTCGCCGACGCGCTCAAGGAGATCGCCATCACCATGGAGCAGATCCCCTCCAACCGCGGCTATCCGGGCGACCTCTACTCGCAGCTCGCCGCGCGCTATGAGAAGGCGGTCGATTTCGAGGGCGCGGGCTCCATCACCATCCTGGCGGTCACCACCATGCCCGGCGACGACGTGACCCATCCGGTCCCGGACAACACCGGCTACATCACCGAAGGCCAGTTCTACCTGCGCAACGGCCGCATCGAGCCCTTCGGCTCGCTGAGCCGCCTCAAGCAGCAGGTCAACAAAGACACGCGCGAAGACCACCGCACGATCATGGACGCGATGATCAAGCTCTACGCCTCGTTCAAAGAGACGCAGGAGAAGCAGTCCATGGGCTTCCGCATGAGCGACTGGGACGGCAAGCTGCTCAAATACGGCGAGCGCTTTGAAAAGGAGATGATGGACCTCTCGGTCAACATCCCCCTCGAAAAGGCGCTCGATCTGGGCTGGCAGATCCTGGCCGACTGTTTTGAGCCCGGCGAGACCGGCATCCCCTCCAAACTCACGTCGAAGTTCTGGCCAAAGGAAGGGAAGCAGGAGTTTAGGTAATTAGGTTGGTAGGGTTGGGCCCAAAACCATGCGAGACCAGAAAAAACTAAGGGCGTTGGCGCTTGCGGACAAAACCGCGTTGGCCGTTTACCGAGTCACACGCGGATTTCCGAAAGATGAAGTCTATGGCTTGTCCGCGCAAATGCGACGCGCAGCCGTATCTGTGCCTTCCAGTATTGTTGAAGGCTGTGCCCGGTCCACGAAGCAGGAGTACTGCCGTTTCCTTGATATCGCATTCGGATCATTGCGTGAACTTATCTGTCGGTTCTCGCTGGCAACCCGTCTAGATTATATCCAGCCCCCTACCACCACCGAAACCGACGCTCTATTGTCTGAAACGGAACGAGTCCTAGGTTCACTGATACGCTCTCTCCGCCGTACAACCTAACCCCCTCACAGCCCAACCCCCTCACAGCCTAAAGACCCAACCCCCTTCCCCCATGTCCAAGATCAAACACACCAAAACCGAACTGAAGGCGCAGGGCGACGCGCTCAAGCGCTTCCAGCGTTTTCTGCCGATGCTGCAGCTCAAGAAGCAGCAGCTGCAGGTGGAGATCGCCTCCATCACCGCGCGGATCGACGGGGTGTCGGCGCGCGAGGCCGCCGCGCGGCGTGAGCTGTCGGCATGGGTCGCGCTCTTCGCGGAACCGGACAAGGCGCTGGCCGCGCTCGTCCATGTCGAACGCGTCACCACCGGCGCCAGCAACATCGCGGGGGTGACGATCCCGGTCTACAAGGGCCTTGAGGCCACGCGCGAACCGCTTGACCTCTTCGCCTCGCCGGCGTGGCACGACGACGCCGCCGCGACCCTGACCGCGATCCTCGGGCTGAAGGCCGAGCGCCTCGTGCTCGAACGCCAGCGCGAGCTGGTCGTCCGCGAGCTGAACACCACGTCGCAGCGCGTAAACCTGTTTGAGAAGGTCAAGATCCCGGAGTGCCGGGAGAACATCCGGATCATCCGCATCGCGATCGGCGACGAGCAGACCGCCTCGGTCTCCCGCGGGAAGATCGCCAAAGGACGCACCGGCCAGCCCCAAGAGGAGGATGCCGCATGATCGTCCCGATGAAACACATCACGCTGCTGTGCGTGACCGCGGAACGGGAAGCCACGCTGGAGCGTGTGCGCGAGCTGGGCGCCGTGCATCTGAACCTCGACGCGGGCGATTCCGAGCCGTACCACCGCGCGCAGGCCCGGCTCGCCAGCGCCCGCCACGCGCGGCAGATTTTGCGGAACGCCCTCGCGGGCAAGCCCGTGCGGCCCACATCCGTCGGCCCGCATAAAGTCCACGGCCACGAGATGAACGGCGGGACGGGCCTCACCGCCCCCCTCCCCTCTTGCTCCGGCGACGCGGCGGCGAAGATCGACGCGGTCTGCCGCCTCGCCGAGATGCGGCAGGCGCTTGTGAACCATGCGGAACGCCTCGAAAGCGACATCGCGCTCTATCTGCCCTTCGGCGATTTCGACGTGACCCTGCCCTCCCGGCTGGCGGCGCAGGGGATACCGGTCCAACTCTTCCGGGCGCCGACCAACGCCACCTTCATCGAGAGCGGGCGCGTCCTGGTCGAAGAGTTCGGAGCCGATGCGGATTTCACCTACGGCGTCATGGTCGGGCCGGGACAACTGCCCGAGGGATGCGAGGCGATTGATCCGCCCGCGGCCTCCGTTTCCATCCTGCGGGAGCGGCATGCCCAGACGCTTGAGCGCGAAGCGCAGATCGCCGCACGCCTGCGGCAGGCGGCCGCGGACATCCGCGACCTCACCCGCGAAGAGGCGCGCCTGACCGAAATCAGCGAATTCGCGAACGCTGCGGAAACCCTGCGCGCGCACGGCGCGGTGGCGTGGATCACCGGCTGGCTGCCCGCCGACCGCGAGAACGGCCTGCGCGCGGCCGCGCGCGAAAACGCCTGGGGCCTGCTGGCGCGCGATCCGGCGCCCGGCGAGACACCGCCCACGCTGCTGCGGCCGCCGCGCCTTTTCCGTCCCGTCCTGGCGCTCTTCGAGGCGCTGGGCATCTCGCCGGCCTACACCGAGGCCGACATCAGCGTGCCCTTTTTCTGCTTTTTCAGCATCTTCTTCGCGATGCTGGTGGGCGACGGCGGGTACGGCGCGCTGATCCTGGCGCTGACGTTCGCCGCGCGCCGCAAGCTGCCGGACGCGCCGCGCGCGCCGTTCGTGCTGATGGCCTGTTTCTCCGTCGCGACCCTCGTCTGGGGCACGCTCTCCAACACCTGGTTCGGCGCGCACCCCGGATTCGCGGACAACGCGGCCAGCCGCTGGCTGAACCATCCCGAGAACGGCATCAACAACATGATGCTCTTCTGCTTCACGCTGGGGGTGATCCACCTCTCGCTGGCGCGCCTCTGGAACGCGGCCGCGCTGTTTCCGGACACGAAGTGGCTGGCGCAGCTCGGCTGGGTCGGCGTGGTGATCTTCATGTACTGCATGTCGTGCGGCATTGTGGGGATTTTCAAAGCCCCAGCCTTCATCTATCCGGTCTTCCTCGTCTCCCTGCTGCTGATCTTTCTCTTCACGCTGAAGCGCGACGAGCTGAAGACCAACGGCATCGAACTCGGCATGCTGCCGCTCAACATCGTGAGCGCGCTCGGCGACATCATCTCGTATGTGCGCCTTTTCGCCGTGGGGCTGGCCTCCGTCAAGGTCGCGGAAAATTTCAACGACATGGCCATCCACCTGGGCCTGCCGCTGTGGGCCAAGATCGTGCCGATGATCCTGATCCTGCTGGTCGGCCACGGACTCAACTTCGCGATGGCCGGCCTCAGCATTCTCGTGCACGCCGTACGCCTCAACACCCTGGAGTTCTCAAACCACAAAGGCATCACCTGGGCCGGTTACGCCTTCAAACCTTTCAAAAGGCTGTAAGGTGTTCAGGCGATGTGGCTGCCAGAGCCTCACAGCCTCCCTCCCTCACAGCCTCATAACCTCGCAGTCTCACAGTCTCACAGCCTTACAGTTTTAACACCTCACAGCCTACAAAAGGAGAACAACCATGAATCCAGAATCCGTCACAGCAATCAACACAACGATGGGCATCGCGGGCGCGGTCGCCTGCCTCGGACTCAGCGCCACCGGCTCGGCGTTCGGCACCGGCTTCGCGGCGACCTCGGCCATGGGCGCCTGGAAAAAATGCTACGCGCAGAGCAAACCCGCGCCCTTCATCCTGCTCGGGCTGGTCGGCGCGCCGATCACGCAGACCCTGTACGGCATGATCCTGATGTTCGTCATGTTCGGCAAAGCCTCCGCCGGCCTGCCGCTCCTGATCCTCGGCATCTTCGCCGGGCTCGGCATCGGCTTCTCCGCCCTGTTCCAGGGGCGCGCCGCCGCGGCCGCCTGCGATGCGCAGGCCGAAACCGGGCAGGGCCTCACCAACTACTTCGCCGCGCTCGGCATCGTCGAAACCGTCGCGATCTTCACGATGGTCTTCACGCTGATCGCCGTGTTCCAGATCAAACTCTGAGCCATGCTGTTGCCCAAACATCACGACACGCTCGTCGGCATTGACTCCGACGGCTGCGTGTTCGACACGATGACGGTCAAGCAGCGCGAGCACTTCTTCCCCGCGATCATCCGTCACTGGGGTCTGGAGGCGTGCGCCGACGCGCTGTGCGCCTGCGCGGAGTTCGTCAATCTCACCTCCAAAACGCGCGGCAGCAACCGGTTCCCGGCGCTGCTGCGCGTTTTCGAGCTGCTGCCCGGTTATCCGGGCGTGCGCGCCTGCGGCGCCACGCTGCCGGCGACCGACGCCCTGCGCGCGTATGTCCATTCGGGCCTGCCGCTGGGCAATCCGTCGCTGCAGGAGGAAGCCGCGCGCACACAGGACCCCGAGCTGGCGCGCGTGCTGACCTGGAGCCTGGAACTCAACGCCGACATCGACGCCCGCATGCGTCCGGTGCCGCCCTTTGCCGGGGCGCGGCGGGCGCTCGGACTGATCCACGCCTCAAGCGACGCGCTGGTCGTTTCGCAGACGCCGGAGGTGGCGCTGGTCAAAGAGTGGGACCTGCACGGGTTGACCGGATACGTCAGCCTGATCGCCGGGCAGGAGAAAGGCGGCAAGGCCGAGCACCTGCGGCTGGCCTCAGCCGGCCGCTACGCCCCAAACCGCATCCTGCTGATCGGCGACGCGCAGGGCGACCTCGCCGCCGCGCGCGAGGCCGGGGTCCTTTTTTATCCGATCGGCCCCGGCGCCGAGGAACGCGCCTGGGAGCGGTTCTGCGGCGAGGCGTATCCCCGGTTTCTCGCGGGCACCTACGCCGGACCCTACGAACAGGGGCTGATCGCGGCGTTTGAGGCGCTGCTGCCCGAAACGCCCCCGTGGCTTCCGTGCGCCACATCCCCGGCTCCTTGAACTCCGCCGTTTTTGTCCCCGTTTCCCATTCGCCGTTCAGGGTTGGACGTTCGACATTCGGCGTTCCGGCTATTCCTGCGCGGCCCGTGCGAATCTCAGCAGCGGGCCGTTCCCCGGCAGATTCCCTCGAGGCGCCTCAAAGCGCCACCGAACCCGGGTTCGACTGGACCCAGTTCGTGGCGTGATGCACGAGGTCGCTGGCATTGCGCAAACCGAATTTGCGTTTGATGTGTTCGCGGTGGGTGTGGACGGTCTTGCTGCTCAACTGCAAGCGGTCCGCGATCTCCCGCGACGAGAACCCTTTCCCCAGATACGTGTAGACCTGAAGCTCACGATTGCTCAGCCGGCCGATGTCGATCGTTTCACAGGCCTGCCTGCCCTCCAGAAACTGTTTGACCAGTTGTGAGGCCATCGGGACACTCACATACATTTCCCCCCGCAGCACACACCGGATCGCCTCAATGATCCGGACCCCCGACTCCTGTTTCATGATGTAGCCGTTCGCCCCGGCGCGCAACGCCCGTTCGGCGTACACCCCCTCCTCATGCATGGAGAGGATCAGCACGCGGATCGCAGGCCATTCATGCCGCAGGGTTTTGAGCAGTTGAATGCCGCTGCATCCGGGCAGGGCGAGATCCAGCAGGATCAGATCCGGCCGCGCCTTACTCATCAGCGCCAGCGCCTCCTCCCCGCTCCCCGCCTGCCCGCACAATACCAGATCCGCGGTACTGCCGATCAGGACGGATATCCCCTCCCGTACCAGAGGATGGTCATCCACCACCAGAATCCGCTTCCGTTTCCGGCTGATGCCGCCCTTCTTGTCTTTCCGCATTCCGTTTGCAGTCATAGTTTCCTTTCGACGTGCCAACAGGGCGTGTCCCCGACACGATTTTCCATCAGACATCCCTTTTTTTTCGCGGACGCCTTGACATGCGGGCGTCCTCCATGCTATATACACGGCTGATTTCAGCAAGCGGGGGCGCTTAGCTCAGTTGGTTAGAGCGCTACTTTCACACGGTAGAAGTCACAAGTTCGAATCTTGTAGCGCCCACCATTTTCACTTTCCGGTCTCGGGGGTCTCCCCGCAGACCGTTTTTTTTCCGTTTGCCCCTTTCCGTCAGAAAAAGATCTTCGCGAAACGCAGGATCCCCTGTTTCCACGGCACGCGGTGCGAAACCCCTGACGCGTTCTTGAACGCCTCCAGATTCGCCACATACCAGCGGTAATTCCGCACCAGCGCGTCCCGGTTCGAATACTTGGGCGCGTAGCCCAGAACGCGCTCAGCCTTTTCAATGCTCACGAACGAATCCTCGCATGCCGTCTCGTACACCCACTTGTACAGGGGCGACAGGTGCAGCCATTCCAGAAAGCGCAGGGTCCAGATCATCGGCGCGGCGGGGAATCCGCGAATCCGTTTGCCGTGGCCCGCCGCGTCCAGCACGGCCTGGTAATCCTCGCGCATGGTGCCGAAGGCCTTGGCTCCGATGTTGAACGTGTCGTTCACCACCGCCTCCTCCCCGGTCAGCGCCAGCCAGATCGCCCCGCACAGATCCTCCACGTCGAGCAACTGATAGCGGTTCTTCCCGCTGCCGATCATCGGGAAGCCGTGTCCGGTGTGGGCCCAATCATAGAACAGCGCGAACACGCCCAGCCGCTCCGGGCCGACAAAGGATTTGGGGCGGATGATCGGCACGCAGAGACCCTGCCGACGGGCCGCGAGGCACTCCTCTTCCGCCAGGATCTTGGCGCGGCCGTACGGGCCGACGCCGACCAGCCGGTCCGTTTCCAGCAGCGGATGGTGATCGGGAATCCCGTACACCGCGGTCGAGGAGATCATGACGGCGCGCCGGACCCTGGCCTCCCGCGCCAGGGTCATGACATTCCGCGTGCCGTCCACATCGGTGGTCATGATGTCGTGCTCGGAATACAGCGGCAGCGCCGCGGCCGTGTGCACGACCCACGTGACCCCCTCCATCACCTTCCGCAACGCCCCGACATCCCGGATGTCGCCCACCACGGCATCCACTTCCCCCCTCTCGGGGTAGTCAAACGGCACGAGGTCGATCGAGCGGATGTCGGTGACTCCCTTGCCTCGCAAGTGACGGATCAGATTGATTCCCAGGAAGCCGCTGCCCCCTGTGACCAAGACCTTCTCTCCCATACGAACCTTTCCCTTCGCCGCTTTTTCAACGCGTCCTTCAAAGGATAGGCCTCATTGTACACCCCTTGCCCTTCCGCCTCAAGTATGATAAATACTCTCTGATCCGGGGGGGTGCGGACCCCCGTTCCACATGACTTCCGTCAACGAGTCGCGCAGGAATGCAGCCGTTCAAATGATGAGGCGATTGGCTTCCCGCGTTCGGCGTCATGAGAAGTGCTGGCATGGATGGCCGCGAGACCATACACGTTCACAGCGAAGCGGCACACGTTCCCGTACACGGGAAACCGAGCGGGGTCAGTGAAACGGGGAGGCGCCCATCCGGGGGTACGATGCAGCTTTGTTGACGATCAGGCGTCTCTCCAGAAAAAGGCATCCGGCTCCTTGCAGCCATCCAGCGCCGGAACGGCGGCACCTTTTGCGAAAACGCCCTATCCGCGCATCCACTCCTAATTCCTAACTCCTAACTCCTCCCTAACCTAACTCCTCCTTATGATACGCACCACCCCTTCCTCCGGCAA
>JAVEYH010000006.1:0-74627 GCA_034003585.1 Kiritimatiellia bacterium | reverse complement strand
TACCCCCGCCCCGCGCCGGGCGGCGTGCGGATCACCAGCGGACAGCGAACACCGTAGACCGGATAGAGTTTGGCGGCCATGTTCACGAGCTGGTCCACGGCCAGCGTGATGAAATCCATGAACATGATCTCGAGCACCGGACGCAGACCCGCGGCCGCGGCGCCGATCGCGACCCCGGTGATCGCCTGTTCGGAGATCGGCGTGTCGCGAACGCGCTCGGGCCCGAACTCGTCGAGCAGACCGCGCGTGACGCCGAAGGAGCCGCCGTAGACGCCGATATCCTCGCCGATCAGGATCACCGAAGGGTCGCGCCGCATTTCGGCGGCCAGGGTCTCGCGCAGCATCTGGGTAAAGGTCACGGTTCGCATACTCGGCACACTCTCCCTCTCCGTCAGGCGAAAACCGGTTCGCCCAGAATCTTCGGGTCCGGCGGTTCCGCCGCCTCGCAAAAGCCGACCGCCGCCTCGATGCGGCGCAGCGCGGCGGCACGCCGCGCGGCGATGGCCGCCTCGTCGAGCGCCCCCTCCGCGCACAGGCGCGCCTCGAAGAGCCGGATCGGATCGCGGCGCCATGCCTGGGCTTCCTCTTCGCGGCTGCGGTACACGCGCGGATCCCCGCGCGAATGGCCCGAAAGCCGGTAGGTCACGCACTCGATCAGGGCCGGACCCCCGCCTTCGCGCGCTTGCGCCGCATGGCGCGCCACGGTGTCGCGCACCGCCAGCGGGTCGTTTCCGTCCACCCGCTCGCCGGGCATGCCGTAAGCCGCCGCGCGGTCCGCCACGCGCGGGTCGGACAACCCGCGTTCCGTGGCGGTCGACATCGCGTAGCCGTTGTTCTCCACGACATACAGCACCGGCAGCTTCCACAGCGCCGCGAGGTTCAGCGACTCGTGGAACACGCCCTGATTGGAGGCGCCGTCACCGAAAAAGCAGACCGTCACCCGTCCCGTCTTCCGGTATTGCGCTTCGAGCGCCAGCCCGGTGGCGAACGGGATGCTGCCGCCGGTGATGCCGTTCGCGCCGTAGAACCCCAGCGACACGTCCATCATCATCTGGCTGCCGCCGAGGCCGCGCGAATACCCGGCGGCGCGGCCGAAGAGTTCGGCCATAGCACGCCCCGGGTCCGCGCCGCGCGCCAGGAAATGCCCGTGTCCGCGGTGGGTCGTGGTCAGGGCGTCACGCGGCTCCAGCGCGGCGGCGACCCCCACCGCCACCGCCTCCTGCCCGATGCAGGTGTGCGCCGTACCCATGATGCGGCCCTCCAGAAACAGGCGTTCGATCGCCTCCTCGAAAAACCGGATCCGCAGCATCAGATCATACATTGAAAGCGTGTCCATGCTCCCCCTGTTGCTCCTCCCCCCGAAACCTTTTTGAAAAACATAGCACACTTGTTTCATCAGGGCAAACCGCCGCCTCTGCGCACGCTCCGGGCCCGACCGCCGTGCCGCCTCCGCAACGGGCCGTGGGGCGCCGTGGGCAAGGGCGGCGGCGGTTCCGCCGGTCCGCGTCAGTCCAGCAGCAGCAGGGTGCCCTTCGGCTGCACGCGCGCATAGAGCGTTCCGCCCGTTGCAAACGCGCTGACAGAGAAACGCGAACCGTCGGACGGGCTCACCAGCCAGAGCGAAAGATTCCCGGCGCCGACGATCGCGTCATAGGTGAAGAGCGGGATGAGGCCGACCGGCGGCGTCACGCCCTCCGGCCAAGCGATCACGGCCGCGCCGCCGATCGTCAGCGTGCCGTTCACATCCACGGTGCTGCCGTTCCCCACGATCACGGTGGCCCCGTCCTGAATCACGAGATCGCCGTCGACCGTCAGCGTGCCGGACACCGGATCTGCCAGATTGACGGCGCCCGAGACCGACACCGTCCCGCCGCTGATCGTCCCGCCGCCAGCCAATTCGCGGGTGTTCTGGGTGAACCCGCCCAGCTCGAAGGCCGCGCCGGCCGCCACACGCACCGTATCGGCCGAAGCGCCGTCCGGCGGCATGACCGGGAGATCCGGGCGCGGCTGGATCCCGAACCACTTCCATTGAAGATGCGCATCCACCGCGAGACGCTCCTCGTCCGTCAGGCACCGGTTGTAAATCAGGATCTCGGCCAGCCGCTGTCCGCCGCGCCGGTCCCCGATGGTGGTGACGCGGTCGAACGCCAGACCGTCGGCCCGCGCGTCGGCCGTGGTGTGCGTCTCAACCAACTGGTACCCGCCGTTCAGCACGTTGGTGGCCTCCGGCGCGGTCGGCGAGGGCAGCAGGACGCCGTCGATGTAGGTCTTGCCGCCGGTCACGTGGCCCGGCGCGTTATACCCGTACAACCGATTGGCGTCGGTGATCGGGAACAGCGACGTCCCGGCGGGCACCGATCCGCGATGCCAATCCGAAATCTGCTGATCGTCAACGATATTGGTGCATCCCAGCAGGAAGCCGCCGCCGTTCTGGCTGCCGAGCACCCAGAAGACCGACCGCACATCCGGCAGATGCCGGCTGAAGAGCATGTACCCGCCGCCCGACCCGAAGGGGCCGAAGTCCAGCGTGCGCCGACCGCCCAACCCGGCGTCGGCGTAATAGTCCGGCGCGACCCCCGGCGCATAGGCGCACATCCCGTTGCCCGACGCGTCCCACCAGTTTGTGGCCTTGCCCTCCGCGTTCAGGACGACACTGCCGGTCAACGAGGCGTCGAGATTGACGGCCAGGTCGTTGGTCACCGGCAAAATGAGCCCCAGCGTGCCGGCGGTGTAGCGCAACACGCCTTCACGCACATCCAACGTGCCGTTGAACCCCACCGTGCTGCCCGCCAGTTCGAGCGTTCCCGCCCCCGTTTTTTCCAATCGCCCCTCACCGGTCATCCAGCCCACGCTGTTGGTCGCGCCCGCGTCGAGATACAGGGCCGTCGCGCCCGTGATGCCGAGGCTCGGCACGGTGGGCACCCCCGGCACCGTATAGCCGTGAATCGCGCGGGCAAACCACTTGGCGGCAAGATAGGCTTCCACCGCCATGCGATCCTCGTCCGCCAGCGGTTTGTCATAGAGGATCACCTCGGCATAGCGCTGTCCGCCGCCTTCCCCGTTGTTGAGACGGATGCCCACCGTATCGACCCGCACATCCTCGCCGGTCAGGAAGGAGATGAGCTGATAGCCGCCGTTCATCCCCCGGAGACGCGGCTGCACCGGCAGTCCGTCAATCCAGGCGAAACCGCGTCCTGCGGCGTTGTCGGCACCGAAGAGCGGATAACCCGCACTGTTGATGTTGCGTTCGAACGGCCGCTGGCCGTCCATCGTGCCCAGCAGGTAGCCGCCGCCGTTCTGGCTGCCAAACACCATGAACACCGACCGCACCGTGTTGGTCGCGTGGTCCAGAAGGAGTCCGCGGGAACTGTATGTCGTTTCGCAGTCGATAACCGGAAGGCTGTTCAGCGCATTCCGCAGCAGCAGCGGCGCGCGCTCCAGCACGTTCGTCGCCGCATACCCGGAGTCATCCGCCGCGGCCCAGCGCGTGACGCGCGAGGAGGCCGGATCCAGCGTCAGCGTGTCTTCGCGCGAGGCGTCGAGCCACACAACCGGTCCGGCCACCGGCGCCGCCGGCGCCGCGCCGCGCGAGACCAGGCGGAAGGCGCCGGCCTCCGTCCGCAGCGTTCCGGTAAAGCCGGTAAGTCCTTTGAGCGTGACCCGGCCGGGACCGGTCTGGCTCAACGTGCCCGTGCCGCTCAGCGTGCCGAGGGTCAGATCGGCCTCCGCGCAGAGCGCGGCGTCGCCGGCGGCCTCGACCGCCTGCACCACCGGTTCGGAGCCGAACCACTTGGCCCGCAACGCGGCCTCGGTCTCCAGCCGTTCGCGCTCGCTCAGCACGCGGTTGTAAATCAGCAGTTCCGCCAGACGCAAGCCGCCGCTGCGCGAAGTGAAACCGCGGTCCTGGCCGATACGGCAGGCGGCGCAGAATCCGCCGACCCGGTGGGCCGTGACGATCTGATACCCGCCGGAGAGAGGTGTGGCCAGCGCGTTGGCCGGCGCCCCGTCGATCCAGACGTTCATGGTGTTTTTTGAATTGAACAAGGCCGCCTCCACGCTGTAATCGACTCCGATCCGGGTGGGGAGTCCGCCGCGGTGGAAATCAACATTGGTTGAGTACTCCGCCCGGTCACTGAGCAGGAACCCGCCGCCGCTGTGGCCGCCCAAAACCCAGATCACCGTGCCGATTTGCGTGAGGCGCTCGCTCCAGTCCAGAAACTGTTGGGATCCGAGCATACCGAAATCGACGACCGGCAAACCGTTCAGCGCATTGCGCATGAGCACCGGCGGTTTGGCGGTCGCATCGGTCAGCGCCGCAACGATCGCGCGGCCGTCCGCATCCTGCCATGCGTAGACACGGTCATTCGTGAGAACCATGGAGGAGGCCCACGCGGAGGCGTCCAGACGGAAGACCGGCGTCTGGGCGAACGTGCCCGGCACGGCGTCCGGCACCGCGTTGGAGAGCACGACCGCACCCTCCTTGAGCACAAGCGTTCCGGGATAGGACCACGGCTCCAGGAGGCGCAGCGCACCTTCGCCCGCCTTGGCCAGATTCCCGCGGCCGCTCACGCGCCGGACCCCCGTTGTCCCGCCGCACCCGATCTCCGTCCGGATCGCCGCATCGCTCAGCATGTGGAGCTGACTCAGGTCGGTGCCGTCCGCAAACCATTTCCGGTAGAGATAGGCCTCGACCTGGCGACGCTCGGTTTCGGAGAGCGTCCGGTCGTAAATGATCAGCTCGGCAAGCCGCTGCCCGCCGGTGCGGTCAGCAAAGCCGCGGTCAAACGCCAGCCCGTCCGCGCTGCGCGCCGCGCTCTCGATGACGCTGACGAGGTCATACCCCCCGCAGAGCCCCGTGGTGCGGCCGTTGACCGCCTGACCGTTGAGATAGCTGTTCTGCAGCGGGCTTCCCGTCGACCAGAGCGGGTCGTCGGGATTCACGCCCAGTAACCCGCCGCGGTGGAAATCATAGCTCGCGTTGCCTCCCAGCAAGAACCCGCCGCCATCCTGACTGCCGATCACCCAGAAAACCGACCGGGCGGTCGTCAGCGTGACGGGCCATTTCAAAAGCTGGTTCGACCCGCGCCGGCCGAACGAGACGGCAGGCAGGGTCCCCAATTCCTTCGCGAGCAGCACCGGCGGATTGTTGGTGTCGACGGCGCGCGCATGATACCCGTTCCCCGAGAGATCGCGCCACTCCAGCACCTGCGTCCCGTTGGTGAAGGTGAAGGAACCGCCTTGGCTGGCATCCAGGTGCAGCACCGGCGCGGCCACCCGTTCCGGCGTGACCGACGGATCGGTCAGTTCGGCGGGCGGGGCTTTTACCGTGCGCAGCGTGCCGTTCCCCACGTAGAAGGTCCCGCCCAGGAAAGAGGCGGGATTGGTCACCGTCAGGGTTCCGACATCATTGGTGTCAGTCAGGGATGTGTGCCGGAAGCCGGCATAGCCCGTGCCCCGCAACACAGCGAGCACGCTCTCCAGGCCGGGATGGTGAAACATCAGCGCCGTCAAGGCCCGGACAAACACCGGAGCATCGAAGCGGTTGGTGTTCATGACATAGGACGAGCCCGAAGACACCAGCAGATTGGACTCCGCGATCAAGCGCGATCTGAAATCGTACCGGTTGCCGTTGTTCCCTTTGATTACGGCCGGCGCCCCCCTGAACAGGTACTCCCCGCCCTGAAAAGTCACGGTCTTGTTTCCCGCGTTCTGTTCGAGTTTGCCGAGAAGCCACGGCGAATCCCCCTCCGTCAGATTCACGGTGTACGAACTCAGCCCCGGATCCAGCAACAAGGCCGTCGCGTCCGCCCCTTCAGCGGGAACACCGTTTGTCCATTGGGCCGCATCCGCCCACATCACCGAATTGCTCAGCGCCTTGAACACCCCGTCGGCCGCCAGGCCCGCCGACGCGACAAGCCCTGCCACACAAACCGTCGCGACCCAATTGGTTCCTCTGACCATCTCACCCTCCCGCGTTCGCGCTCCACACCCGAAACCGAAATATGGGTAACTTTTTAGCACAATCCATTCGGACACGCAACGCCAGAACCCCCGTTTCCAATCTGAATTGCCGGCCGCAACGCAACGGGAACCGTTTCACTTTGCTTCAGGCTGAAAAAAGGGACAAGTCCGCTCTCCACAAAAAAACGTTTTCCCCGATACCCCGGCCGGTGACTTCGGGCCTTGCCAAATCCCAGACAAAGGACTACAGTCATACCGTTTCAAACGTCTTCGGGGCAAGGTGATCCCGTGTATGCGGGAGAGTCCTGACCGGCGGTACAGCCCGCGACTGGCACGCTGTTCCTGCGCGCCACTGACACGGTTCGATTCCGTGGCCGACAGTCTAGTCTGGATAAAAGAAGATGTGAAGCTGTGTTGCTTTTGCCCCGGTCCCGTTTGCGGACCGGTTTTTTTTTGAGGTGGCGGCGATGGAAAAGGATTCGGTGTTCGATCCGGTCGAAACCTGCATCGAGGCGTTCGGGCGGGGGGAAATGGTGATTGTCGCGGACGACGAGAGCCGCGAGAATGAGGGCGATCTGATTATCGCCGCCGAACGGGTGACGTCGGAAGCGATCAATTTCATGGTCGTCCACGCGCGCGGGCTGGTGTGTGTGCCCATGACCGGCGCGGACCTGCGGCGCCTCGGCGTGGAACGCGCCCCCAGCCGCAACCGCGGCGACAAATTCGCGACCGCCTTCACCTATTCCGTGGACGCCGCCGCGGGCGTGACCACCGGGATCAGCGCCGCGGACCGGGCGCGCACCATCCGCGTGCTGATCGACGGCGCCTCCGGTCCGGAATCGGTCGTGAGCCCCGGCCACATCTTCCCGCTCGAGGCGCGCGAGGGCGGCGTGCTCGTACGCGCGGGCCACACGGAGGCGGCGGTGGATCTCGCGCGCCTGGCGGGCTTCAAACCGGCGGGCGTGATCTGCGAGATCATGCTGCCGGACGGCACCATGGCCCGCCTGCCCGATTTGCGCGCCTTCGCTTCGCGTCACCAGCTTACGATGCTCTCGATCGCCGACCTGATCCAGTACCGGCGGCGGCGCGAACGCCTGATCGATTTTGTGGAGGAGGTGGCGCTGCCCACCGCCTACGGTCATTTCCGGCTGCGTCTCTACACGTCGTCGCCCGACGGCCGGGAGCATCTGGCGCTGATCAAAGGCGATCCCGCAGCCTGCCCCGCGCCGCTGGTGCGCGTCCACAGCGAGTGCCTCACCGGCGACGTGTTCGGCTCGGCCCGCTGCGACTGCGGCAACCAGCTCCACGCGGCCATGCGCAGGGTGGAGCAAGAGGGATGCGGCGTGGTCCTGTACATGCGCCAGGAAGGCCGCGGCATCGGCCTCGCGAACAAACTGCACGCCTACAAACTGCAGGAAAACGGGTTCGACACGGTGGAGGCCAACATCGAGCTGGGGTTCCCCGCTGACCTGCGGGATTACGGCGTGGGCGCGCAGATCCTCGCCGACATCGGACTCCAACGCATCCGGCTCATGACCAACAACCCCCAAAAACTGATCGGCCTGCAGGGCTACGGGCTGGAGATCGTGGAGCGCGTGCCGGTTGTCTTCGAGGCGGGCACGCACAACCGGCGCTATCTGGAAGTCAAAAAATCCAAAATGGGGCATCTGATCTGATTTCGGAACCCGGACAGGGCATCCGATGCGGCGTGCCGGAAACGGCGCGGGAAAAGGGAACACGGAACGCGTTACAGGAGAACGCCATGGTGGAAATCACGGGACAATTGGATGCGAAGGGCATGCGGCTCGCGTTGGTGGTGAGCCGGTTCAACAGTTTCTTCACCGAACAACTGGTGAAGGGGGCCGCCGACTGCTTCCTCCGCCATGGCGGCGGCGAGGACGCGCTGACGCTCGTTCGGGTGCCCGGAGCGAATGAGCTGCCGCTCGCCGCGCAACGGCTGGCGTCGGCCGGAAAACACCAGGCCGTCGTGGCGCTGGGCGCCGTGATCCAGGGCGCCACCCCGCACGCCGACCTGATCAACGGCACGGTGGCGCGGGCCCTGGCGAAGATCGCGCTCGACACCGGCGTGCCGGTCATCAACGGCGTGGTCTGCGCGCAGAATCTCGAACAGGCGGTCGAACGCGCCGGAACGAAGCACGGCAACAAGGGATGGGACGCGGTTCTGGCCGCGATCGAAACGGTGAATGTGCTCCGGGCGCTGTAAGCGCCTGGAAACCGGAACGCGAGGCAAGGAGTTTCCATGGCGACACGCAGACAGGGGCGGGAATGGGCGCTGCAGATGCTTTTTCAGGCGGACCTGAATCCGGGAATGGACCTCGACATGGCCATCCCGAAGTTCTGGACCCAGCAGTACACCTGCAAGGTGGAGGAGGCCGCCGACAAGGATGTGACGCTCCCCGAAAAGGCCGGCCGGTCGGTGGAGGACCGCGTCGCGCCGCCGAAAATCCGTGAGTTCGCCGAACGGCTCGTGCGCGGGGTCTTGGGCCATCTGCCCGAACTGGACGCGAAACTCACCTCGTATACCCAGAACTGGCCGCTGCACCGCATGGGCTCGGTCGAACGCAATGTGCTGCGCCTCGCCTTTTACGAGATGCTGCACTGCACCGACGTGCCGCCGGCCGTGGTGCTCAATGAGGCGATTGACCTGGCCAAATACTTCAGCAACGCCGATGCCGGGCGTTTCGTCAACGGCGTGCTCGACCGGCTGAACAAGGAACTCAACCGGACGTGACGCGCGGGAGGACGCGGGAGATGCAGGACGACAGGCACTGGATGCGCCGGGCCCTGACGCTGGCGCGCCTGAGCGAGGGCCGGACGCGTCCCAACCCGCCCGTCGGCGCGGTGGTCACGCGCGCGGGCCGGGTGCTGGGCGCGGGCCGGCACCGCCGCGCCGGGTGTGCCCATGCCGAGATCGAGGCGCTGGACGCCTGCCGCGAATCCGTGCGCGGCGCCACGCTGTACGTGACGCTCGAACCGTGCTGCACGCACGGCCGCACCCCGCCCTGCACCGACCGCATTCTGCGCGAGGGCATCGCGCGCGTGGTGGTCGGCTGCCGGGACGAGAACGGCTGCCACTGCGGACGCGGCCTCTCGCTGCTGCAACAGCATGGGGTGGAGGTCGTCTGCGGCGTCTGCGAAGAGGAGTCCCGCGAACTGGCCCGCCCCTTTTTCACGAGGGCCACTACCGGCCTGCCCTTTGTCACCCTGAAACTGGCCCTGACCCTGGACGGGCGCATCGCCGACCGCACCCACCGTTCGCAGTGGATCACCGGCGAGGCGGCGCGGGCCGAGGTGCAGCGCATGCGCCGGCGCGCCGATGCGGTGATGGTCGGTGCCGGCACGGTGTGCGCGGACAACCCCTCGCTGCTGTGCCGCCTCCGGCACCCCGGCGGCGCGGAACTGCTGCGCGTGGTGGTGGACGCCGCAGGCCGCACCCCCCCGGACGCGCGGGTGTTTTCGGATGCCGCGGCCGCGCGCACCCTTGTGGCCACCACACCCGACGGCGCGGCGCGGCGCGCAAAGGCGTGGGCGCGGCACGGCGCTCGGGTCTGGACCTTCGCCCCGGACAAGACCGGACGCGTGCCGGTCCGGCGCCTGTTGCGGAAGCTCGCCGCGGAGGGATGCCTCCATGTGCTGTGCGAGGGGGGCGGCCGTCTCGCGGGGTCGCTGCACGATGCGGCTGCCGTGGATGAGTACGCCTTCTTTTATGCGCCGGCGGTGCTGGGCGACAGCGGCGCGACCGGCGCGGTCATGGGATGCGGCAGCCTGCTGGCCGGCATGCGGCGGCTGCGCTGCGCGGAGGTGAACCGGTTCGGCACGGATATCCGGATCCGCGCGCGGAGGGCTTGATTCATGTTTACGGGACTGGTGCAACAGGTGGGTGTGATCCGGCGGCTGGAGCGCTCCGGCGCGGGCTGGTCCGTCGCCATCGCCCACGATCCCTGGCCGGACGCCCTGATCCTGGGCGAGAGTGTGGCGGTGCAGGGCGCCTGCCTGACCGTGACCGCCCTCCTCCCGGACGGGTTCACCGCCGACCTGCTCGACGAGACCCTGCGGCGCACCGCCCTGCGGCGGCTCGGCCCGGACGCGCGCGTCAACCTCGAACGCGCGCTGGCGTGGGGCGGCCGTCTGGGCGGCCATCTGGTGAGCGGCCATGTGGACGAGTGCGGCACGCTGTTTTCCGTAGAAACGCGCGGACGCGACGCGGCCTGGCGCGTGCGCTGCTCGCCCGAACTCGCGGGACACACGGTCCGCAAAGGCTCCGTCACCCTGGACGGCGTCAGTCTCACGGTCACGGATGTGGGCGGGGACTGGCTCGAGGTGAACCTGATTCCCCACACGCTCCGGACCACCACGCTCGGCGACCGACAGCCCGGCGACGCGCTGAACGTCGAGGGCGATTTACTGGGAAAATATGTGGCGCGCCTGCTGGGACGCGATGCCCGCGGCGGCATCACCCTTCAGATGCTGGAAGAGAACGGATTCGCATGAAAAAAGTCCTCTGCCTCGGATTGTCCCCTGTGCTGCAGCGCACGCTCCGGTTTGACCGGCTCACGCCGGATGAGGTGAACCGCGCGCAAGAGGTCACCGAAAGCGCCGCAGGCAAGGCGCTCAACACCGCGCGGGCCCTCGTCACCCTGGGCACCCCCGCAGTAACGGCGGGACTCAACGGCGGCGCGACCGGCGCACGGGTGGCCGCGATGCTGAAACCGTGCGGGGTCGGTGACGGGATGACGGCGATGCCCGCCCCCACGCGACTCTGCACCACCCTGCTCGACAATCAGGCCAAGACCGTGACCGAACTGGTGGAGGAGGCGCCCGCGCCCGGCCGCGCCGCCTTGCGCCGGTTCGTTGCGGACAATTTGAAACGGATTCCCGGCGCCGCCATGCTGGCCATCAGTGGCACGCTCCCGCCCTTCGCGCCGGATGATTTTTACGTGGCGTTCGCGCGCGCCGCGCGCGCCGCCGGAGTCCCGGTGGTGATCGATTCGCACCGCACGGCGCTGATCCAGGTTTTGTTCGAACAGCCGCTGCTGGCCAAACTGAATGTGCCGGAGCTGGCGGCCACGCTTGGCGAGACCCTGAACACGGAGGCGCGCATCCTGCGCGGCATGCGGGACCTGCTGAACCTGGGGGCCGCCAACGTCTTCGTGACCCAGGGCGGCCGCGCCGCCTATCTGCTGACGCCCCGTGCCGCATGGCGCTTCACCCCGCCCGCGATCCGCGAGCGCGTGAACCCCATCGGCAGCGGCGACTGCACGACCGCCGGCATCGCGCACGCGCTGCTGCGCGGCAAACGGCTGCCCGAAGCCGTGCGGCTGGGCCTGGCGTGCGGGAGCGCCAACGCCGAAACCCTGACACCCGCCGCGTTTGACGCCCGCCGCGCGCGCGCCCTGTGCCGGGCCGTGGCGTGCGAGCGGCTGTGACAACCGCCGTGCCACACCGGCCCCGGCGTGTGGATCACGAGTGGCAGTTTCCTTGACAAAAGACGTCCAGACGTCTAACCTGTGCGCCATGAATTACGACGCAAAGGCAAGAAAGGCGCCGGGCCAAGTTCGCGACGCCATTCTTGATACCGTTAAGACAGCGCAACGACCGCTCTCCGTCGCCGAAATATCGGACGCCGTACGACTACGACTCGGAGGCGTGTCCACATCCTCCGTGCGCTCCTACCTTCGGCTCAACACACCGGACCTCTTCGTTCGAGAGTCGCGCGGCTTCTATTCGTGTGCCCCGACATTTCCCGGATTTGCTGAGCCTGTTGAGACCAAGATTCGAGCGGCCGATGAATTCCCGCATAAAAAAGTCGGTCGATTCGCCACTCTGTTTCACGCCGATTGTTTTGGTTGGTTAGAAAGCCGAGACAACCACAGCCTTCACGCCGTCGTCACTGACCCACCCTACGGCCTTTTCGAATACTCAAAAGAACAAGTCGCAAAACTGCGGGAAGGCAAAGGCGGTGTCTGGCGAATTCCGCCATCGTTCGACGGACATCAGCGTGCGCCGCTCCCCCGCTTTACAATCCTCTCACCCGAGCAATTGCGAGAACTCAGAGCGTTCTTTACGCGATGGGGCCGCGCCCTTCTTCCCAAACTGGTTCCGGGGGCAAACGTGATTGTGGCGTCCAATCCGCTTTTGTCATACATTGTATCGCAAGCATTGGCCGATGCGGGACTCGAGCGGCGCGGCGAATTGATTCGCCTGACGATGACCATGCGCGGTGGAGACCGACCCAAGGCCGCGCATGAAGAGTTCTCGGATGTCAGCGTCATGCCGCGCTCCATGTGGGAACCGTGGTTGATCTACCGTAAACCGCTTCAAGGGCGTGCCCAAGACAATCTGCGTATATGGGGAACCGGCGGATTCCGCCGACCGGAGAAAGACAAACCGTTCGGCGACGTGATCGAATCAGCACCCACACGCAAAACAGAGCGTGAACTTGCGCCGCACCCAAGCCTCAAACCGCAAGCTTTTCTCCGCCAACTTGTCAGAGCGGTTTTACCACTCGGAAAAGGCGTCGTGGTCGACACGTTCGCGGGCTCGGGATCGACCCTTGCGGCGGCGGAAGCCGTCGGGTACGAAAGCATGGGAACCGAAAAAGATAAGGCCTATTTCAGACTGGCCTGTGAATCCGTGGCGAAACTAGCGGGTTGTGTGACAGACAAGCACCCCTTTTCAAGCGCGATGCAAGGGGCGTCGATAGACCCAACTCTCTCTGAGTTTCGCAATCCCGTCTTTATGCAACGTGGCGGTGCGGGTTCCTAATTCGCCTCGGGCATTTTTTCTAAAATCATCCACGGCAACATGCCCAAGGTAGATTTCAGTTATGGTCATAGGCTTTCGTTGCGTTGCCGGTTCAGTCTGATCATCCACCTCATAAACGAACACGCACATCCACTGATTCCGTGCACCATGCGTATCTACGGCACCACCGCTTTTGCGGGTCGTTTTAATTTCAACGCCCTGATCGCCAGCCTTCACAGCGTTGTCGGAATACACACCTCGAACAATTAAATCCGGATGCCCGTTAAAATATTTGTTCTCACACAACGAACGCGAATGCTTAGCAAGACTTGCCGTCAACATATCCGACAGGACGCCTGACATAATGGCCGGACGTAACATGTCATCCAAACGCTGCAACCCTTTCGTTTGTAACGTTGAATTTACGTCGAAGAAGAAATCATATACGTCTTGGACGGCCAAACGGAAATCAGCCAAACGCAACTCGAACGGTAGCGCGAGGTCGGTGTTAAATCCTTCTTCGGAAACCACGTTTCTAATGATCGCCATGTCTCATCCCCCAAACGTCGCGTACAGCTTCTCGAGCCGCGCGACGGTCTCGGTCAGCTCTATCCGCTTGGCGCGCTGCTGCTCGATCACGGCCGCGGGCGCCTTGGCCACGAACCCCCCGTTGCCGAGTTTGGCTTCCACGCCTTTGAGGAACCCGCGCGTCTTCTCCAACTCGGCCTTCACGCGCGCGGCCTCGGCCTTGACGTCCACCACGCCGTCCAGAGGCAGGTAGACCGTGCCGAGCTTGCAGAGCGCGCCGGGCATGGCTTTCTCGCCGCCGCCCGCGACGATCTCCAGGCGGTCGGAACGCAACTGCTGCTTGAGCGTCTCGGCGTCGGCATTCAGACGCTCCGCAACGGCTTCGTCCACAGCCTGCACGATGTAGTGCAGGAATTTGGAGGGCGCGACGTTGTAGTCGGCGCGCAGCGCGCGGCCGGCGGTGACCAGCTCGCGCCGGGCAGTGACGAAAGCGGTGACCTCCTCGCTCAGTCCCCACGCCGCGCGCTGCGCGTCGGTGTAGGGCGCGGGCCACGGCGCGCGCATGATGCTCTCTTCCGCCGTGCCGTACCCCATCTGGTGCCACAGCTCCTCGGTGAGGAACGGCATGTAGGGGTGCAGCAGCTTGAGCGCCTTGGCGAAGACATCGGCCATCACGGCCAGCACCTGGCGGCGGCGCGCCTCGTCCGGGCCGTTCAGATCCGGCTTCGCGTATTCGAGATACCAATCGCAGAACTGGCTCCAGACGAAATCGTAGATCGCCAGCGCGCCGTCCTGCAGGCGGAACGCCTCCAGATGTCCGGTCACGGCGCGCACGGCGTTCTCGCAGGTGGCGAGCATGTGGCGGTCGTCATCGCGCAGCAGTGCCGGATCGAGCGCCAGCTCGCGGCGGACCGCTTCGCGCCAGTTTGTGCCGGGCAGCTTCTCCATGTGCATCTTCATGAAGCGCGCGGCGTTCCAGACCTTGGTCGCGAAGTTGCGCCCGATCTCGAACTTCTCCATGTTGACGTAGACGTCCATACCGGTGGAGGTGATGAGCATCAGGCTGAAGCGCAGCGAGTCGGCGCTGTAGGTCTCGATGATGTCGAGCGGGTCGATGGAATTGCCCAGGCTCTTGCTCATCTTGCGGCCCTTGTCGTCGCGCACCGTGCCGTGCAGATACACCGTGCGGAAGGGCACCTCACCCATGAACTTGCAGCCGGCCATGATCATGCGCGCGACCCAGAAGAAGAGGATCTCCGGCGCGGTGGCCAGATCGCGGGTCGGATAGTAAAACTTCAGGTCCGGGTGGTCCTTGGGCCAGCCGAAGGTGCTGAAGGGCCAGAGCCACGAGGAGAACCAGGTGTCGAGCACGTCCTCGTCCTGCGTGATCGCCGCCGCGCCGCATTGGGGGCACGCCTCCGGGGTTTTCTTCGCGGCCCACTCGTGCGCGCAGCCCGCGCAGGTGTAGACCGGAATGCGGTGGCCCCACCAGATCTGGCGCGAGATGCACCAGTCGCGGATGTTCTCCATCCACTCGAAATAGGTCTTTTCCCAGCGCTGCGGCAAGAAGCTGACCTTGCCGGCGCGCACGGCCTCGATGGCCGGGGCGGCGAGCGGCTTCATGCGCACGAACCACTGCTTGGAGAGCCGCGGCTCGACCACGGTATCGCAGCGGTAGCAGTGGCCGACCGCGTGCTGATGCGGATCGGCCTTGACCAGCAGCCCCTGGGCCTCGAGGTCGGCGATCACCTTCTTGCGGCAGGCGAAGCGGTCCATGCCCGCATACGGGCCGGCCTCCCCGTTCATCGTGCCGTCGCCGTTCATGACGTTGAGGACCGGCAGACTGTGGCGCTGCGCCACCTGGAAATCGTTCGGGTCGTGCGCGGGCGTGATCTTCACGACGCCCGTGCCGAAGGCGCGGTCCACGTACTCGTCCGCGACCACCGGGATCTCGCGGTTCAGGAGCGGCAGGGTCACGGACTTACCGACCAGCTCCTGATAGCGCTCATCCGCCGGGTTCACCGCCACCGCCGTGTCGCCCAGCATGGTCTCGGGGCGCGTGGTCGCCACCACGACCTCGCCGCCGCCCGGAATCGGGTAGCGGATGTGCCAGAGATGGCCGGCCGTGTCCTGATGCTCGCTCTCCTCGTCCGACAGCGCGGTGTGGCAGCGCGGGCACCAGTTCACGATGTAGTTGCCGCGGTAGATGAGGCCCTCGTCGTAGAGCCGGCAGAACACCTCGGCCACCGCCTCGCTCAACCCTTCGTCCATGGTGAAGCGTTCGCGCGACCAGTCGCAGCTCGCCCCGAGCTTGCGGAGCTGGCGCACGATGGTGCCGCCGTACTCCTTGCGCCACTCCCACACGCGCTCCAGAAATTTCTCGCGCCCGAGATCGCGCCGCGAGAGGCCCTCTTTGCGCAGCGCCTTCTCCACCACGTTTTGCGTGGCGATGCCCGCGTGGTCGGTGCCCGGCATCCAGACCGTGTTGCGGCCCTGCATGCGGCGCCAGCGCACCAGCACATCCTGGATGGTGTTGTTGAGCGCGTGGCCCATGTGCAGGATCCCCGTCACATTCGGCGGCGGGATCACCACACTGTAGGGTTCGCCGCCCTGCGACGCCTCCGCGTGGAACTGGCCGGTCTCCTCCCACCACGCGTACCACTTGTTTTCGACGGTCTTGGGGTCGTAATGCTTGTCCATAAAAAGTCCGGGTTTACAGGTTGCGGGTCGCGAAAAAGAGGATATTAAACCAGAAACCGCGGGCGCTGACAAACAATCGCGGCGCGGGGCGGCTTTCCTGGATGAACCGGTTCCGTTCGCGAACAGCGCGATGCCGCCCGGCGGGGGGAATCCGGGTCAGTCCCGAAAATGATCCCTTGGCTTTAGCCGGAGGATGGCGCATCATACCGTGCATCGGGCAAACGGGAGGGTTTGTCCGCACACCGTTCAGGGGGCGGGTCAGCGTGCGCAGGGTGTTTCCGTTTTTATTGGGTTTCGCCATCCGGTTCGCGGTCGGACCGCCATCCGCGCGGGGGGCCGAGACGGCTTGGCATGACCCGGCGGCGGAGTGCCGCCGGGAACTGCAGGTGGAGGGCAGCGGCGGCAACGGCCTCACGGCGACCACAACGCTCTTCCTCGATGACCGCTTCACCGGGTTCACTTTGTTTGACGCGCGCGGCGCGCGGCGGCCGGTCCGCCTGCTTCACCGCGAGGGGAGCCGCTTCGCGATCCATTTCGACGCCGAACCCGGTGAGCGCCTGCTGCTTTACCCGTCCTCCACCGAGCCGCCGCCGCAACCGGAGGGGCCGATTCGATCGGGACTGCGCCACCTTGCGCGGCGCTACGACGGCCGGGCGGTGGCCACGGCGGAGCAGTTTCAGAGCCTGTGGGCCGCCGCGCCGTTTCTGGGGGGGAGGTTCGCCGCGAATGTCTTCGACGCCTTCAACCCCTTCGGCCCCAACTCCAACACGCTGCACCGGTATGAGGGGTTTCTGACGGTCACGAACCGCGGCGTCACGCAGTTCTGCACCGTCTCCTCCGACGCCTCGTTTTTGTTCGTCAACGCAACTCCGGTCGTTTCGTGGCCCGGCCGTCATCCGGCCCATGAGGGGGTGGACGGGCGCCACCGCGGCAGTGTCCGGCTCGAACCCGGCACCCACCGCTTCACCTACCTTCACGCCAACAGCGGCGCCGAGTCTTTTGCCGTGGCCGCCATCATCCCACCGGGCGGCACGCGCCACACCGTGATCGGGCCGGAATTTTTTTCTCCGGCCGCATACGCACGGGTGGGTCCGCTCCTGGCGCGGGACGGTTCGCGCCCGGCCGATTTCCTCTGGGAGAACCGCCACATGGTAACGCTGAACGGCCGATCGCTGCACGACTTCGCGTTTGAGGCCGCGCCGGCCGGCCGGGGCACCCCCCCCGCCTACGCCTGGGATTTCGGCGACAACCGTGTTGGCGCCGCGGGTCCGGCCGCCGAGCACCTCTACTTCGCACAAGCGGAGGTTCCGGTCACACTCCGCGTGACTTCCGCCGGCAACAAGGTCTCCGTGTGCCGGCAGCGCGTTCCCGTCGCCCCCCGTTACGGCCAGGACGAGAACGACGATGCCCGCACCCTGGCCCTGCTGGAGCGCGCCGTGCGTCAGGAGCGCGAGACCGGGATCCAGCCGCAGGGTTACGCGCTTATCACGGATCTTCTCTTCTTTTTCCTCCGGGAAAGCGAGGCCGCCGACTTTGGCGGCCGCGTGCTCGCCGCCGCAGACCGGATGCCGCCCGCCGACCGCGACGCGGCCCTGACGCAACTGGCCCTCGGCGTGCAGCAGGCGGGGGAGTCTTACGGGCTGGCCGAACGCTGTTTCCGCATGCTGATCGACAAAACGGGCGAGGCGAACGTGCGGGCCTCCGCGGCCCTGCACTACGGCGGGATGCTCACGCTTTGCCTCAACCGTCCGGAAGAGGCCCGCGCGCTCCTGAGCGCGATCCGGCGCGAGGATCTCCGGGATTGGGAACCGCGGCTGCTGGACATTTATCTGGCGGATGCCGCGCTGGTTCTCGATGACGTCACCACGGCCCTGAAGCAGCTTGCGGCGATCCCCGGGGCGCGCGCGCTCCTCAGCGCCTCCGGCATAGACAAAAAGGCTTTGTTCGACTATTATGGTCGCTCCTTTCGGATCGAGAATCTGTTGCGGCAAGGCCGGTACCGCGAAAGTCTGACCGAGGTGGACATGCTGGAGTGGGAGTGGCCCGAAGAGCGGGCCTCGCCGCGCATCAACCTCCTCAAGGCCCAGGCGCTCGCGGGAAACGGTCAGCCGCGCAAGGCCATCGTCTGCCTCCAGCGCACGCTGCAAGCGGGTTTGGATGAGACGTATACGCCGCGGGTGCGGCTGGAGCTGGCGCGGTTGCACGCGCGGCAGGGGGAGATCCTGCCCGCACGGCGCCAGATCGCGCGGATCCGGAAGGAGAGTGCGTGGACCCGGGAGGAGATTGAGGCGCGCGAGCTGTTGCATGAGATCGAACGCGCAAACCAGGAGGGAACCCATGAGTAAGGGCGGCCTGCCGCACCTCGCGGCCGCGGTGCTGGGCGTGACGCTCGCGTCCGTGGCGGGCGAGGACGATTTCCTCCGCCCGGTGGGACTGCCGCCGAGGGCGGCCCCCCAGATGCGCCAGGGCGGCGAGGCCCTGCCGCCCCTGCCCCTGCCTGCCACGCCCCTGCGCCGCTCGGAAAAGAAACGCCCGCCGAGCCCCTCCACGCTGATCGGCAAGGTGATTTGGGGTTCCCACCTCGACTACACCTGGGAGAACGGCCAGGTCACACGGGTGTTCGACTGGAACATGGTGCCGGCCGACTGCCAGGCCCTGCTGCGCGCCGCGCAGCGTCATCTCAGCCTCGAATACAAGGCCGAGTCCGTCACGCTCGCCGGGTTCAGCGCGCAACCGGGGGAGATCCCCGTGCTCTACTTTTCGGGCGGGCGGTCGCTGCGCTTCACTGATGCCGAACGGGAGACGCTCCGGCGTTACCTGCTGGCCGGCGGCATGGTTTGGTTCGATTCGGTGGTCGGCTCCCCCTATTTCTACACTTCCGCGCTCACGGAGCTGCGGCGCATCCTGCCCGAGGCGCAGATCCGCCGCCTGCCGGCTGACCATCCCCTCTTTCACATGGTTGACGACACGATCCGGCTGGACACCCGCACGCAGCGGGGGATTCTGCCCGTGATGGACGGCGTGCATATCGGCTCGCGGGTTGCCGCGGTCCTCTCCCCCTACGGTCTCGGCGCGGGGTGGGACAACACGGCGCCCGAACGGGTCGAGCAGGCGGACTACTACGATCCGCCCTCCGCCCTCCGCCTCGGGTTCAATCTCACGGCGTACGCGTTGGGATATTTCCGTGTGGGCCAGGCGCACGCCAAAACGCAACTCTACCGCGAGGAGGACGCGCGGGCCGATGCCGACCCCGTGGTGTTCGCCCAGATCCGCACGGACGGCGTGTGGAACACCGAACCCGGCGGCGCGCACAATCTGCTCCGGTTCATGAAAAAGACGCTCAACGTGAAGGCCAACTACCTGACGCGCACCGTGAAGCTGGACACCGACCCGCTGGCGGATTACAGCTTCCTGTATCTTTCGGGCCTCAGCGATTTCACCCTGAACCCGGCCGAGGCCTTTGCCTTGCGCGGATACCTCACCTCGGGAGGCTATCTGCTGATCGACAACTCGCTCGGTTTGGAGGAGTTCCACCAAGCGGTCTCCCGCGAGATGAAGAAAGTCCTGCCCGACTCCGCCTTCGCCAGGCTCCCGCCCGGACATGCGGTTTTTCTCCAGGGCCCGTTCAAGCTGGATGCGGTGCGCTATACGCTGGCGGCCCGCGCGCGTCACCCCACCCTCACGACCCCGCTGATCGAAGTGCTGAATGTGGACGGGCAGGCCCGGGTCCTGTACAGTCCGTTTGATCTGGCCGCGGGCTGGCAGGGCGAGGAGCACCCCCTTTCGTACGGCTACGAGACCGCCGACGCGCTGCGTCTCGGCGCGAACCTCATCACGTACTGCCTGACCCACTGACGGGCCGGCACGCACCCCGGCCGCCGGAGACGGACGGCGGCAAGAAACAGACAACAACCCCCTCACGGGAGCACGATGCAAGCGACAATTCTGGACGGAAAAGTGTTGGCCGCGGAACTGCGGGCGGAGATCGCCCGCGAGACGGCGGAACTCAAACGGCAAAGCGGCGTGACGCCGGGACTCGGCGTGATCCTGGTCGGGGCGGATCCCGCGTCCGTCTCCTACGTCACCGCCAAAGAAAAGGCGTGTGCGGCGGCGGGCATGGTTTCGCAAGACGTGCGCGTGCCGGCCGGGACCACGCAGGCGGAGGCGCTGGCCCTCGTCAACCGCATGAACGCGGATCCCCGCATTCACGGCATCCTGGTCCAACTTCCGCTCCCCCGCCATATCGACGAATCGGACGTCCTCAACGCGATCTCCCCGGACAAGGATGTGGACGGGTTCACGCCGGCGAACGTCGGGCGCATGATTCTCGGCGAGCCCTGCTATCTGCCCTGCACCCCGCACGGCATCATCCGGATGCTACTGAAGGCCGGCGTCCCGACCGCGGGCCGGCATGCCGTCGTGGTGGGCCGCAGCAACATCGTGGGCAAACCGGTCGCGCATCTGCTGATGCGCAAAGCCGAGGGCGGCAACGCCACGGTGACGGTCTGCCACACCGGCACGCGCGATCTCGCGGCGCACACGCTCCGGGCCGACATCCTGGTGGTGGCCGCGGGACGGCCCGGCACAGTGACCGGCGACATGATCCGGCCCGGCGCCGTCGTGATCGATGTCGGCGTGAACCGCATCCCCGACCCCTCCCGTCCGAGCGGGTTCCGCCTTGTCGGCGATGTGGACTTCGATTCCGCCCGCCGCGTCGCCTCGCTGATCACCCCGGTTCCCGGAGGCGTGGGACCGATGACCATCACCATGCTGCTGCACAACACCCTGGAGGCCGCGCGGCGCGCGGCCGCCTCGCACACCGCACCCGGTGGATCCAACGCATGAAATGTCTTGGCGAACCGCTCTTCGCGCGGGATGAGACGGGCCGTCTGAAAACCCGGATCGGCACACTCTTTTTGCGCACCCCCGGACTGGTCACGCTGCCCGGCGTGCATGCCACACAGCGCCTTGCCTGGCTCAGCGACCTCAACCGCGAACGTCAGGCCGCCGGGGCCCCCGCCCTCTCGGAAGCGGAAAGCGACGAAGAGATCACGCACTCGGTGGATTTGTTGTTTGATGACCAGTACGTGCTCATCCGGCCCGACCCCTACGCCATCGAGCTGGCGTTTGAGGCGGACGAGGCGCTTCAGGCGCTGGTTTCCAAGCGCAAGATCCGGTTTCTCAACACGCAGAACGAGATCATCCGCAACGCGCTGCGCGCGCGCGGCGAGAACTGGCGCATGAGCCGGGTTCCGGTTTCGCCGGAAGAGATGAACCGGCTGATCGCCCAGGCGCGGACCGCCATTTCCGGCCTGCCGCTCTATTTCTACAACTCCGCCACAGGCACACGCTTTCTGACGCTGGAAACGTTTGACTGGCTGGGGACGCGGCCGGACGACGTGTTCCGCAAGCACCTCGCCGAGATCGCGAACTACAGCGCATTGCGCAACCGCTTCGGGTACCCGGAAATCGACATCTTCCCCGCGGGCTGCGCCTTCACCCGTCAGGCGTTCGAGGCCCTGAACGCCGAGGGCCTCGAAATCGGGGCGCTGCGCGCCGCCTACCGGAAGCTACTCGCGGTTTTCCGCGAGGCCGTCCCGGTCGAACTCCGCGAGGAAACGTTCGAGAACCTCGATTGGCGCAACCGGCTCTGCTCCACGCTCATCCACCAGCCGAACGCGGTGGCCACCCAAGACCTCCCGGACGGCATGGCCCCCGAATTCCACATGCAGATCGAGTGGCTGCCGGGATGCCGGATCGAGGAGGGCGAACTGATCTTCGATCCGGTCTACGAGGAGTTGGACCTGATGCCGGAGGACGCCGAACTGCGGACCTTCTGCGATCCGCGGGCCAAAGAGATCATCTTCAATTACGTGCGGGAGTTCGGCACCATCGAATTCATCAATGTCGGACGCATCACGCGTTCCCTGTCCACGCGCGCGCCGGCCAACGGACACCGCACCAACGTCTACATCGTGCAGATCAAGGAAACCGGAAACCCCAATCCGGAACTCCGCATCCTGCGTTTCCAGAAATGGGGGGTCTGCGAGCACTTGGACGAAGGCAAGGACATGATCCGCTCGATCATGGAAGCGGTGGATTATACCGACTACGTGCTCGACCGCCGCCTCGGGTGCCGCCAGCTCGGCATGAACCTGCCCGAGAAAGTCTCGACCGGCCGGATGCCGATCCTGTATGCCGGCCCGAACCCCCTGTACCAGGGCGCCAAGTGCTGGACCGTGTACTTCGAGCGCCGTTACATTCCCGGACGGGTGACCGACAAGATCCTGACCCGGCACTACGCGAACCCGGAATTCAATCTGCTTCTGGCCCGGCTGCTGGGCGAGGCCGCCGCGGTCAACTGCGTGGTCGGCCGGGCCAATGCGGGGCGGCAGGTTCTTTTTGATGACGGCGACGAGGTGATCACGCTGGATCAGGCGGGAATGCCGGAACGGCTGATCGTCTCGGACCATACCGGCGCCTTCACCCTTTACGAGGAGCCGCTGGAGCGGATGGCAGGGGCCTATGCGAAGCCCGTGACCAAGCGCATTGCGTTCATGCCCAATCCGGAAGCCTTCACCGAAACCTACCTCGCGTCGTTCCGGCAGCGGTTCGAGGCGGTGCAGCAGGAGTACCGCCGGCGGCGCCGCGCGTTCGACAAGCTGTTTAAACACCGCCCGGTCGATCCGGCAGGCAGTCTCGCCTACCGCTGGCAGCTCATCCTGGCGCGGCTCGACGCCACGGACGCGGAAACGCTGACGGAGGCCATCCGCAGCCAGATCCGGAAACCGCACGCATGAAACGCTGCCTTTGTTTCCGGGAGGAGCGGTTGTGGGTCCGGCGCTCGACCGCCGGAACCGAGTGGCTGTTCGACGCGGACCCGAACGCGCGGATCGTGCCGGTCGAACCGTTGCCGGACGGCACCTGGGCCGCGGAGGCGGAATCCGCGCCCGCCCCCGGCGCCGAGCCCATCGGGCTGCGCGAGCTGTTCGATCTGGCGCCCGCCGAAACCTCGCAGAACGCGGGCATGGCCCGGCAACTCCTGCACTGGCGCCGGACGCACCGCTTCTGCGGCGTGTGCGCCGGGCCGCTGGAGCGCCACCCCGCCGAGCGCGCCATGCGCTGCCCGGCCTGCGGGCATCTCGCTTATCCCCGGATCAATCCGGTGGTGATCACCTTGATTCACCGGGGGCGCGAAGTACTGCTCGCGCGGAAAGCCGGGAATCTGTACCCCTTTTGGAGCCTGATCGCCGGGTTCGTAGAGGCAGGGGAGACTTTGGAGCAGACCGTCCGGCGCGAAGTGCGCGAAGAGGTCGGCCTGCGCGTGCGCGACATCCGCTATGCCGCCAGCCAGCCCTGGGCCTATCCCAACAACCTGATGATCGGATTCACCGCGGCGTACGATGGCGGCGAGATTCTTCCCGACGGCGGGGAGATCGCCGAGGCCGGCTGGTTCGGATGCGATGGTCTGCCGCCGATCCCGTCGCGCGTCAGCATCGCCCGCCGCCTGATCGACACCTTCTTCTCGGCATGAAAAGGGCGCGGCCCGCGGGCCGCGCCCCCTTGCCTCCGCCGCGCCGCGGCGGAAGTTGTTTTGCCGCCGATCAGTCGTCCTTGCGCTTGCCAAGCGTCCGGTCCGCCATGAACAGCGCGCCCTTGGAGCCCGCGCTCATTTCGAGCATCCAGATCACATCCGAGGCGCTGGCCTCTTCCTCGACCTGCTCATCGATGAACCACTTCAGCATGTTCTGCGTGGCGTAATCCTTTTCGGCCACCGCGAGGTCCTGAATACCGCAGATCCAGGCGGTGACCTTTTTCTCATGCGCCAGCGCGTCCTGGAACATCGCGAGCAGATCCTTCCACTCGGTCTTCGGCTTGTCCATCGCCGCCAGTTTGACCTTCGCGCCCTGGTCCTCCAGATACTTCGCGAATTTCATCGCGTGCCCCTGCTCCTCCTGGAACTGGATGGTGAACCAGTTGGCGGCGCCCTTGAACCCCTTGTCCATCGCGTCATGCGCCATGGCGAGGTACAAAAACGCCGAATAGAATTCGCGGTTGATCTGCGCGTTGATCTCTTGGGTCATTTTCTTACTGATCATCTTCCGTTTCTCCTTCCGTGGGTGGTCGTCTTGTCAAGCCGGTCACTGATAGTACCGGGCGATTTCCTCTCTGGCGATCCGGCACCACGCGATCGCGCGGGCCGGATCATTGTGAATCGTATCGTGATCCTTCATGATGATTTCGAGGTGGCAGCCTTTGGCCTTCTCGAGAATGTCGCGGATTTCCTTGCGCGCCGCCTCCGCATCAAACGCGCTGGCGGCGAGAATCGCGGGATTGGGCCTGCAGGAGTACACGTAGCGGTCCTGCAGCGCTTCGGCCATTTTCGCCCGGTTGCAGGTCGGCGACACGCTGACCCGCCGGATGTTCGGCACGTTTTGCAGCAGGTGCCACCGCTCGCTGATCGGCTCGCAGCACCCGTAACACACCAGTCCGAAGCGCTCCATGACCGGCTTCTGGTATTGCAGCACAAACTCGTCAAACAGTTCAGGCGCCAGATCCCGGGTATCCTGACTTTCGAACAGCGCCCAGAGATCTTTGGCGCGTGCCGTCCCCTGATAGTCCTTGACCGGCAGTTGCGTGGTCCAGCCGAAGCCGCCCGAACCGATGTAATCGCCCTCGTTGTTGAGACTGTACAGCCCCGCATTCTCGAGGAAGGTGATGAGGTCCAGCGTGCCGTCACGCAAAAAAGCCATCAGATTGTGCACCCCGGCCGGATTCTCCCGGATGTCCCGCATGAACTGCTCGAAGCCGCGCAGTTTGATCACCTCACGGGTCAGGCCAAGGGACCAGTACCACTGCTCGCGCAGCTTCACCGGCAGGACCCGGTCGAAAACCTCGCGCGCCAGATGCACGATTTCGGTGGTGGCCCCCCGGTCGACGGTGACCGTTTGGAACTGAAGCCCGCTCAAATCATTCAAATCGCCCCATGTCGACTGCGGATGGACCGAAGAGGCGTCGGGTCCCCAAAACGTGCGCCGATAAACCCAGCCGACCGTGAACCGGCTCTCAACGACCCGGTCATCTCCCATCTTCTCGCCCCAGAAAATCTCCTTGCGCAAGCGGTGCTCCCAATGCCGGGCGAGCGCGTGTTCGCACTGCAGGGACGTATCCGGGATGATCTCACGCCAACTGAACTCCGGATCGCACAAAATCAGCGGCCGCGAGGGCTGCAACTGATTCTGCCGCGTCCAGAGGACCTTCTTCTCCGCCTCGATTTGCCGCGTGGACAACGACATGACCCGCTCCCCCAGCTTACGCAACACGTCGCGTTCCGCCGGCGTGATGGTGAGGTCCGCGACATGCGTGTCCAGCGCGACATTGCCCGGTTGATCATGATGGTCATTCATAACCGAACCCTCCTTCTTGCGACACCCGATTCCGATCAGATCGCCCCGGACGGCGTGTGTCGTAACGGTCCGCCGGAGGATTTGTTTCCGCACACCCACACTCCATGGGTATGTTTCCTGACCGGCAGTATAAAGGCGCAAACCGGAATTGTCCAGCGGGGAAATCGCCTTTCGGCTTTGACAGGCCGAACGCCAAAAGGGTACACTGCCGCATCATGCCTCACCGAATCTTGAGTTTGCCGCAGGCCGCGCGCCACATCCGGATCCCGGAACGCGAGCTGTTCCATCTGGTTCAGCGCGAAGAGATCCCGTTTCAGAAGCGCGGCGACGAAGTGGTCTTCGAGCACCGGCGGCTCGACGATTGGGCGCAGCGGCGCATCCTCGGCCTGCCGACGAAATCCCTCACCCGGCATCACCGCGAGACCACGGCGGACCGCACGTCGCGCAGCGAGGAGGACGCTTTGGTGACGCGCCTCTTCCGTCCCGAATGGATCAACCCCGCCCTGCCCTCGCGGACCAAGCCCGCGGTCGTGCGGGACATGGTCGAGCTGGCGGTCTCAACCGGACGGCTGTATGACGATGCGGCCTTTCAACGCGAGGTCGAGGAGCGGGAGGCCGCCTGTTCGACCGCCATCGGGGGCGGCGCGGCCCTGCTGCACGCGCGGTATCACGACCCCTTCTGGGCCGCAGACTCGTTTATCGTGCTCGGCAAGACGCGGCAGAACATTTTCTTCGGCGCGCAGGACGGCGGCGGGACGGACCTGTTTTTCCTGATCTGCTGCACGGATGACGCGTTGCATCTGCATGCGCTGGCAAGGTTGTGCATGCTTGCGCACGGCAGCCTGCTGCTTTCCGACCTGCGCGCCGCCGACCATGCCGGCGAGATGCATCAGATCCTGCAGCACGCCGAGGCCGAACTCCTGCGCACCCTGTGAGCCGAGTCACCTCATCTCGGACTCATACGGGATCGGGATGCCGTACTGCCGGTTCACTTTGAGCATCTCGGCCAACACCTGCTGCCGCGGGTCGACCGCATAGACGCTGACCAAATGGTACAGCTTCTGATACGCCCAGCGCTGCCTCACCGCCGCCGTGCCGAGTTTGGCGTGCCGCGACAGGCTGAGCCGGAAAATCGAATCGTACCCCTTGTCGGCGGCCAGCCCGCGGATCTGGAACACCAGTTCCTCCGTGGTGTCGGGGCAGACCCCGTGCAACTGGATCTGACGCTCCTTGTAGAGGGGTGTCGTGCGTTTCGGATAGACCTCGCTCTGCGACACGCTGTCGAACGTCACCTGGATGTCGCTCATCACCGGATGGCGGATCCCGGTGTACGCCCCTGCCATCGAGTCCGGAATGTCCCACCGGTTGCCGGTGAGCACAACCGACCCGCCCCGGTTGCCGTACGTCAGCATGTCGAGCAGATAGACATTGGCCTTGCTCTGTGTCCCGTACATGTTGATGGAGACCAGACCCTGATTCAGCTTCGAAAAATCGCCGATGATCCTGGCGCTCTCGGTCACGCCGAAGGTCGGCTTGCCGTCCGTCACGATGAAAGCGATCATGGGACGCTTCGGATCGCGCGGCAGGCTCATGAGCGTGCGCAGCGAACCGAACACATCCGTCTGCCCGAACGCGCGCATGGCCGCGACAAAGGCTGAGGCGGTTTTGAGATGGGCCTCCGTCACCGGAACCCAGTCCGGGAAACAGGTTTCGGTCGTGTCCCGGAACGCGGCCACGTTGAAGCGGTCGCCGGGATTCATCGTTTCCAGCGCGGCCGCCATCGCGCGGCGGCAGAAGACCATGCGCTCTTCGGACATCGAGGCCGAGACATCCTGCACCCAGACGATATCCTTGGCGAGCGTGGGCACCGTGCGGTCGCGGCGCGGCTCGATCCCGATCCGGAAATAGACGCGTCCGGGATCGGACGGGTCCCGGTAGGTTTCCAAGCCCACGGCCAGCAGATCGTCGATCGGCTGGTAGTCGGCCTGCTCCTGCAGCGCCGCGACCCGGGCCTGGGCCTCGCGCGCCCTGCGTTCCTCCTCGCTGACCTCGGCGGCGGAGATCTGTTGCGATGCGGCGGCCAGCTCCCGCTCGATCCGTTTCTGTAGTTCCGCGGCGCGCGTCCCATCCGGTCCGCCCGCTGCCGAACCGGCCGTCAGGCTTTTCCCGCCTTTTTCGCCGGGCTGCATCGCGAACCGGGACTCGGTGGCCGCGGTGGAGACCGGCGCGGGTGTGGCCGGCGCCTCCGGCGCGGGAACCTTGAAGGTGCCCGCGCTGATTTCGGTGTCAAACACCTCCGCCGCCTCGAACGGCTTGGGCGGCTCGGGGTCGTTGCCGAAGCGGCGTCCCGCGAGGTCGATCGACGGCACGATGTCCGGCGCGTCGGGAACCCGCTCAATCATGGGGATCTCGCGGCGCGGCAGGGCCGCGACCTCATCCAATACGGTCCGGTCATAGATCTGGGCGATCTCCTGGCGCGGCATCCAGGGGGTGGCGTCGATCTGAGACGAGGCTGACTCTTTGAGCGCGGGCACACCCGGCTGAAGCGCTTCCCGCGGAATCGGCGGGGGCGCGGTGAGAACGGGCGCGGCCGACTGGCTGAGCGCCTCCACCCGTTCGGAAACCTCGATCGGGCCGCGGCTGGGCGTATCGCGCTCACCCGGTTTCTTCCGGCCGATGTGCATGGGGTCCGCGCGCATCGTTTCGACACGCATGGGCGGCACGCGGTCGCCCGCGAACCATTCGCGTCCCCGTTCGCGCAGACTGGAGATGCCGGAGATCGCCCAATCGGAGAAAAAGACCATCAGGACCACATGGATCACCGCGGAAAGCAGAACCGCGGCACAGGCCAGCAGCACATGGCGGTCATGGGTTTGCGGATGCGGTCTGAATCCGTATGGTGTCATGAGCCGGCCTTCCTCTCGCCTGCGGCCGCAGCCGGCGGAACCGGATTCGCCAACGGCGAGGCGGGATAGCGGGCGCGCAACTCCTCGCGCAACGCCGCGGCTTCCCGGGCCCGTCCGGACTTGTCCAGCAAAAGCGCCGCCTGGTGCAGCGACTGCGGCACGAGTGTGGGATCATCGAACAAAATCCCGACACTGACATGGTAGCGTAACGCGGCCTCCGGATCCCCCTTGCGTTCGGCGTTGCGCGCCAACCCGGCATAGGCATGCGCCCGCAGCCCCAGCAGGTCGGGCGCGGCCGCGCGCGACGCCGCGTCGGTCAGATGTCTTTCCGCGTCTTCGAACCGGCCCGCCTCGCTCAGCAGCTCGCCGAGCCGGAGAGCGGCCTCGGCGCCGTATGCGGTGGAGGCGCCCGTGGCCAAAGCCTGGGTAAAGGCGTGGAGAGCCGGATCACGCTCGCCTTTGGCGCGGTGCACGCGGCCCAGCAGGGTCCACCCCGTCTGCGTCCAGCCCTTGTCCGCCTTCAACTCGACCAGTCGGGTCGCGGCCCGGATCGCCGCGACCGGCTGTTTCTGCTCCAGCTGGAACTCGGCGAGCCACGCCAGCCGCTCGGCACCGAGTTTCTCGGCGATCGGCGCGTCCAGCAGTTTCTGGAAAAAGGAGGCGGCCTCGGGTTTGCGCCCGGTCTTCTGGAGCAGCATGCCCAGTTCCAGCATCGCCTCCCGCTCAAAGTCCTTGGCCGGAGACGCCGCGAGGCAGTTGCGGAACAACTTCTCCGCCTCGGCGTCCTCGCCGACTTGCCGGTAGGCGGAGGCGCGCCAGAACAGGACCTCGGCCTTGCGGGCGTCATCCGGGAACCGGCGCATGCGCTCATCCAGCGTGGCGGCCGCGGCGCGCACGTTTTTCGCGCGCAACTCCTCCATCGCCTTCTGATAGAGCGTCTCCGCGGCCTCGGCGCACTCGGGGTACCGGGTCAGCAGCGCGGTCCAGTCCCGCAGCGCCGCATCGCCCTGTCCGAGTCGCGACAGGCAGACGCCGGAGGCATAAAGGGCCTGGGAGGCGAGCGGGTCATCTGGGAAACGCCGGGCGACCTGCAGATACCAGGACGAGGCCGACTCCCACGCCTCCTGTTTCTGCAGCAGCCATCCCAACCGGTAGAGGGCGTCTTTGACAAACGGGCTTTGCGGGCACTTGTCCGCCAGCAGGCGGCAGGATTGCACGGCCGCGTCATACCGCTGCAGCGCCAGGGCCGCCTCGGCGTTCATCCAATAAACATGATCGGCGTGCAGGTCGAACGGCCGCGTGTTTTCCGCCGTCATCTTCAGCACCGCCTCATACTTGCCGTCATGATACAGCGTCGTCAGCTTTTCGTACCAGGCGTGCCCGGCCAGCCGTCCCGCAGGAAAGGCTTCGAGCTGTTGCGCGTAGACCTTCACGGCCTCGGCGCGCCGTTCGAGCTGGCGCAGGCAATTGGCCTGGACGTAGAGCACCTCTTCGCGCGCCGGGTGTCCGGCGTCGCCGATCACCGGCTCGAGACTCCCGCAGGCTTCGGCATAGCGCCCCGCATAATAGTTCGCCCAGCCGGCGGACAGCGCGCTCTCGCGCACGCGCGGCGAGGCGGGATATTTCGCTTTCAGCGTTTTGAACAGGTTGGCGCTCTCCTCGTGCCGCCGGTCCAGCAGCGCGGTCTGGGCCGCGAAAAACAGCGCCTCCTCCGCCACTTTGGGGTCTTGGGCCTTGTGCGCCAGATCCAGATAGATGCCCATGGCGCGGCGCCGGTCCTCAGGCTTGCCGGTGTTGCCGAGCAGCCACGCGATGCGCAGCCCCGCATACATGCCGTAGTCGGTCTGCGCGAACTCCCGGCTTAACCGCTCATAGCGCGTCAGCGCCTCCGCGGCCTGGCCGAGCTGTTCGAGCGCCTCACCGAGATGGTAGAGCGCGGCCGACCGCACCTCTGGCGGCACGTTCGTCACGGTCAGTTTTTCGAACAGCGCGGCCGCCGTCTTCCGTTCCGCGCCCCCGGCCTTGAGCAGCAGCAGCGCCCGCTGCAGATCGGCGCGCGAGACGTTCGGGCTGTCAGGAAAGGTTTCGGAGAGCCGTTTGTAGGCCGCGGCCGCCTCCGCCGCGCGGCCCGTGCGGCGGTAACACTCGGCCAGGCGGAACAGCACATTGTCCCGCTCCGGCACCTGCGGCGTTTCGGCCAGGGAGACGTATTCGCGCGCGGCCAGATCGAACAGGCTGCGGCGGAAGAGCCCGTCCGCCAGTTGCAGGCGGTCCCGCACTTCCACCGGATCCGCCGCGCGCGCGCCGCACGCGGCGAGCAGCAGCAGTCCGGCGCCGATCTGTGCCCAGCGCATCCTCATGGCGTCTCCGTGGCGGCAGGCTTCTCTTCGCTCGTGGCCATCGAGAAGTTCCAGATGTCCGCCTTGCGGCAGGTGTCCACCACCTTGATCAGATCCTCGTACTTTGTCTCTTTATCCGCCCGCAGCACCACCGGCTGGCCAGGGAAGTAGCGCGCGAGGCGGTCCAGCCGGGCGCGGAGCGCATCCAGCGTCAGGTCCTGCTGGTTGACCGACACGCGGCCGTCCCGGGTGATGTTGATGATGATCTCCCCGGGCAACCGGTCCGGCACTTTGCCGCTCTGCGCCGACGGCAGCGTGATGTTGATCTCATACTCCCACTGCGAAAACACCGAGGTCGTGATGAAGAAGCAGAGGAGCAGAAAGATGACATCCATCATCGCCGTCATCTGAAAGGCGGGAAGCGGACTCCGGCTTTTTCTGCGGAAGTTCATGCCTTGTCAATCCTGTCCGTAAACGGGGCTTTCGTCCCCATGCCGATAAGGGCGGTCAGCACCTCGGACGACGCCGCCTCGAGGTTGGCGATCTGGCGGCTCGCCCGACGCCGGAACCAGGCGTAAAACACCATGCAGGGGATGGCGACGATCAGGCCGAAGATCGTGGTCACAATGGCCTGTGACACGCCGGCGGCGAGCACCACCGGTTTGGCGCTGGCCACATCGCTCGCGACCGAGCCGAAGGCCGTGAGCATGCCGAGCACCGTCCCGAGCAGGCCGAGCAGCGGCGCGATCGTGGCGACATCCAGCAGAAACTCGGTCTGCCCCTGAATCGCGTCGGCCTGGCGCGCGCCCTCGGCCTCGGCCGCGCCCCGGAGCAGCGCCACATCGCACTGCGGCACATTGCGCAGACAGTCCAAGGCCGCCAGCACCACCGACGCCAGCGGGCAGGGATGCCGGTCGCACAAACGCCGCACCTCCGTCAGATCGTTGGCGCGCACCCGCGCCACCAGATCGATGAGCAGCTCGCGCGGCGTGACGGACCCGGACCGCAGCACGGTCATGAAGTAGAACACCATGGCCAGCGCAAAGACCGAAATCGCGGCCAGCACCCACATGATCCAGCCGCCGTATTCCCACGCCTGTTTCAGCGACATGCCGTACCCGTTGACCGCGGCCGGGGCGGCCGCCGCGCTTGCCGCCGCCTCTTGCGCCCACGCGCACGCCAGCGACCCCGTGAAGGCCAAGACTCCCGTGACCGTTTTCCTGTTGACCATCCTACCCATCCCTTCTCCTGTTTCACCCCGCACCGGATCTCCAGATTCCGGCACGTCACGTCACCCGAGCGCGTCCGCCGCGCCGCCCAACAGGGCGCCGAAGACCGTCCGCAGCCGCGTGCGCCGCACGCGCACCCAACGCCGCACGTCGCGCACACGCGCCCGGTACCCGTCAAAATCCAGCCCCGCCGTGGCCCCCAGATGGGTTTTCGCCGCCAACGCCCGGTCCGGGTCCGCCTCCCGCAACGCTTCCAGGTGCGACCGGACATGCTGATACGCGTCGCGGAACGGCATGCCGCCCGCCACCAGCTCCAGCGCGCGGTCGGTCGCGAACACGCCCGGCGTGAACCCCGCGCGCAGCCGCTCGGGCCGGACCGTCAGCGCTTCCGTCATCAGCCGCATGATGCGCAACGCGGCGCGCGTGACCGCCAGCCCCTCCATGTACAACCCCTTGGTCTCCTGCAGATCGCGGTTGTACCCGCCCGGCAGCGCCTTCAGAATCAGGTTCGCCGCACTGCCGTATCCGAGCACCACCGCCGCCTTGGCGCGGATCAGCTCCAGCACATCCGGGTTGTTCTTCTGCGGCATGATGCTGCTGCCCGTGCAGACCTCCGGCGGCAGCGTGAAATAGCCGAACTCCGGCATGGAGAAGAGGATCAGATCCTCCGCCATCCGGGAAAGCGTCAGCATCAACTGGCCGCACGCCGCCAGCAAAACCGCCTCGTTCTTGCCGCGCGCGTTGCTGGCGTGAAAGACATTGTGGTGCGGCGCCGAAAAGCCCAACAGCCGCGCGGTGAGTTCGCGGTCCACCGGCAACGGCACCCCGTACCCCGCGGCCGAACCCAGCGGACAGCGGTCGTTGTAGGTGTAGGCGGCTTCGACCATCAGCAGATCATCCAACAGGGTCTCGGCGTAAGCCGTGGCCCAGAGCCCCACCGAACTGGGCATCGCAGGCTGCAGGTGGGTCCGCCCCACCATCGGCACCTTCACATGGCGGCGGCCGAAACGGACCAGCGACTCCGCCACCTCCGCAACCTCTTCCGTCAGCCCCAGCAACTGGTCGCGCACATGCAGCCGGATGTCCACCGCCACCTGATCGTTGCGGCTCCGCCCCGTGTGGATCTTGCGGCCCAACTCGCCCAACCGCTCGGTGAGCCGGCGCTCGACCGCCAGATGAACATCCTGATCCGCCTGCGTGATGCGGAACCCGCCGGCCCGGACCTCGCGGATCACCTCCGCCAGAGCCGCCACCACCCGGTTGCGTTCTGCTGTCCCCAATACGGCGGGACGGACGCGCATCCGCGAAAGCATGGTCACGTGCGCCGCCGTGCCCAAACAGTCCCACACCGCCAGGTCGAGATCCAGCACCGGATCCTTCCCGACCGTGAACGCCAAGACGTCCGGATGGATCTTGCCCACAATCGTCTTCTGGCCTGCCGTCTCTTTTCTCATGTGCCGCAACATCCTCATTCGCGCAATCCCCGCGGTCCCTCTCCCGCATCCCGCCCGGACTCCGTGCGCTGTAAAACCATTCCGCGCCCGGTGCGGAGCTCCAACTCCCTGCGCATCCCCTCCGCCTCCATCAATCGCCTCAAAAGTTCCCCCTGCGCCGCGCCGGACGACACCCCCTGAAGAAAGGAGGCGTACGCCTCCGAAACAGCAAGAAGCATACCATCCCGCCCAACGGCAGCCATCTCAATCAGACGGGCCTGAACCGCGGCGCGGCGCCGGACCTCCGGCTCATCGGAACGCATCGCCGCCTCACGGAAAGTGAGGTGAGGCCGTTCATAGCCCCACGTTGTACCATAAAAGGCGGGATAGAGCAATAAGCGTGACCGGAACCGCCGCACAATGCCGGAACTCGTGAGCCCGGGTTTGACCACCGTGCGCCCCAGGGCCGCGAACCAGAGGTCCAGCGCGGCATCGAAGGCCAGGGTGTCCTCCGCTCCGGTCAGCATCCGCGCCGCCGCCTCAGGCCCCCACGCCTGTCCCTGTGCCGCCGCACGCAGCAGCTTCTCAAAGGGCAGGCCGTCCGGACGCCGCTCGAGCAGCCAGCTCGCCAGCACCGCCGCCACTGCCGGTTCGCGCGATGCGGCGACACTCTCGCCCGCAAACAGCGCCGCCGCCGGAGGCAGGCAGGCCCGCGACCACAGCAGCAGCGTGCGGTCAATGTCCTGCTGCCGCGTCTCCCGGCCGGTGTGCCGCACCACGCCGTCGACCAGCCAGAGCGGCACGTCGCGCATCACGCCCTCGCGCCCGCCCGCCTCCACCATCCAGGCCCGCAGCAGCGCCAGAGAAATGGCGCGGCGGAATCGCCCCAGGTCCGCCGCCTCGGGATCAGGCAGCTCGATCCGCTCGAACACGCCGCCCCCGGGATCCAGCACGCGCGATCCCAACACCCGCGTGTCGCCGTCCCGGCGGTCGCCGATCACGATTTCCAACGGACACGAGGGGGTCACCAGCCTGAGCCGTGTGGCCCGCGCCAGCTCTTCGCGCGTCCGGTCCACAAACACCAGCACCGGCGCGCGGTATGACGCCATCGCAACCGGGGCGCGCACCACGACCGTCCCGTCCCGCGAGGTGATCGCCGCGGCCGGAGCCGACCGCCGCGCGAGACGCGGCCCGTAAGGCTCCCCCCCGGCCGCGGCCAACACGGACAACATCCATCCCGCCGCGGCGGCCAACCGCCTGATCCGACTGTCGTCTCCCATATCCGTTTCCGCCCTTTTCCGCCCGCGTCTTGACCGCGCACGCTTGATTCGTCACCGGTATTATGCAACACTGGAACCGGCGTTTCAATGGAAGGTTTGCCTTATGTTATACTTTGAATGCGGCTCGAAGTCCGGCGCGCTCGACCGCACGCGGCTGAAACAAGGACTCTTTGAGGCCCTCGACCGGCTGGGCCCGCGCAACAAGGTGCTGGCGCTGCCGCCGGACTTCACCCGGTTCCACTCGCAGGCCGGCCTGCTGACCCAATACGTGTGGGAGTATTACGGCGACCGGCTGGCCGCCGTGCTGCCGGCGCTGGGGACCCATTCGCCGATGACCGGGGCGCAGCTCCGCGAGATGTTCGGCGCGATGCCGCTTTCGCTTTTCAAGCCCCACGACTGGCGGAATGATGTGGTGACGCTGGGCACCGTGCCGCCGGAGTACGTGCGCGAGGTCACGGAAGGCAAGCTGGACTTCGACTGGCCGGTGCAGGTCAACCGGCTGCTGGTCGAGGGCGGCTTCGACCTGATCCTCTCGATCGGCCAGGTCGTGCCGCACGAGGTGATCGGCATGGCCAACTACAACAAAAACGTGTTCGTGGGCACCGGCGGCGCCGTGGCGATCAACCGCAGCCACTTCGTGGGCGCGGTCTACGGCATGGAGCGCATCATGGGGCGCGCCGACACGCCGGTGCGCCGGCTCTTCAATTACGGCTCCGACCACTTCGGCCACCTGCTGCCGCAGACCGTGTACGCGCAGACGGTCGTGGGCCGCGCCGACGGCGGCGGTATGGCGGTGCGCGGGCTTTATGTCGGCGACGACATCGAGGTCTTCAACCGCGCCGCGGCGCTGGCGCTCGAGGTCAACTTCGAGATGGTGCCGAAGCCTTTCAGGAAATGCGTGGTCTACCTCGATCCCGCCGAGTTCAAGAGCACCTGGCTCGGCAACAAGGCCGTCTACCGCACGCGCATGGCGATGGCCGACGGCGGCGAGCTGCTGATCCTCGCGCCGGGCGTGAAAGAGTTCGGCGAGGACGCCCAGATCGACGCGCTGATCCGCAAGTACGGCTACTTCGGCACGCCGCGCACGCTGGCGGCGGTAAAGGAGAACGCCGACCTGCGGGAGAACCTGGGCGCGGCGGCGCACCTGATCCACGGCTCCTCCGAAGGCCGCTTCACCATCACCTACGCGCCGGGGCATCTGACGCGCGCGGAAATCGAGGGCGCGGGCTTCGCGTACGCCGACGTGCGGGCGATGATGGCGCGCTACAATCCCGAAAACCTGAAGGACGGCGTGAACGTCATGCCCGACGGCGAGGAGATTTTCTTCATCAGCAACCCCGCGCTCGGCCTCTGGTCCGTGCGGGAGAGATTCACTTCAAACGGCGAAGGTGCTATGATCGAAAGCAACGTAATTGCCTAAGGGTGTCAAAATGAGCAACCAAAACCGGAGACTTGGATTATGAAACGTCAAGGTCAGACACGCAAATGTGTGCGCCAGACAAAAGAACTCACTGACGCGAAGATAGCTGCGGGATTCAAGCAGTTGCGTTTGGAGGATCTCGGGAAAACAAGTTACACAACGCCACTTGAGTTTTCTCGCACGTTCAAGCGTTGCACGCTCCTTGAGAATTGTTCGATCACGACAACCGCCCACGCGGGAGTTTAGCTATGCCAAACTGGGCAAGTGTCCTCAATGAGATTCAGACGTGTGAAGGCGGACTTGATCGTGTCCGTCGAAAATACTTGAGCCAATTGCATCAGACCACGGGTCGGAATATTATCACCTACTATTCAGGATGGTTGCAGAAGCCGAGTCTAGCTGTATGTTCTATTTCCGACCTTGATAAAAACGGCTTCATGAATGCCATACACGGTTTGGATAGGGCAAAAGGGCTCGATCTGTTTCTGCACACCCCCGGGGGAGATTTTGCGGCGACCGAATCCATGGTGGATTATCTGCATAGTATGTTCGGTACGAATATTCGCTGTTTCATCCCGCAATTGGCCATGTCAGGCGGAACAATGATCGCCTGTGCGTGCAGAGAAATCTATATGGGAAAGGAGTCAAATATTGGTCCGATCGATCCCCAATTCGGAGGGATTCCCGCACACGGTGTCATCGCTGAATTCCAAGAGGCGATCGAGGCAATCAAAAAAGATCCGGCTAGCATCCCCATATGGCAGGTCATTATCGGCAAATATCATCCGACATTCGTTGGAGAATGTCGGAATGCCATAGAGCTTGCCAGTGATATTGTTGAGAAATGGCTGAGAACCGGCATGTTTTGTGGTGAGAAGGATGCGGCGGTTAAGGCAAAAAATATTGTCGCCAAGTTGAATAATCATGCCGACACGAAAATGCATGCGCGGCACATCCATGCAGACGAAGCAAAATCATTTGGCCTGAAAATTTCAATGTTAGAAAATGACAACGCCTTGCAGGATTTGGTTTTGACCATTCATCATGCATATATGCATACGTTCTCGGCTGCTCCGGCTGTCAAAATCGTGGAAAATCACATGGGGCATGCGGTTGTTTTGAACGCGCCAGCAGCACGGCAATAATCACTCACCTCTTCTTGAGCGATGTTTTCTGTTTGATTAAGGGTATGGTTAAGGAAAGGATAGCATCATGGCGCTTCCCTTTAAGGTGGATTTGAGCGGCAAGGTGGCGGTGGTGACCGGCGGTGGCGGCGTGCTGTGCAGCGCGATGGCCAAGGCGTTGGCGGAATGCGGTGCGGCGGTGGCCGTGGCGGACCTCAAGCTGGAGTCCGCGCAGCGCGTGGCGGACGAGATCACGGCGGCGGGCGGCAAGGCCATGGCCGTGGCCTGCAACGCGCTGGAGAAGGAGAGTCTCGAAGCGGCCAACGCGCAGATCGAGGCGACGCTCGGCCCGGTCGCGATCCTGATCAACGGCGCGGGCGGCAACCATCCCAAAGGCACGACCGCCATGGAGTACCTGAACCCCGATGACCTGCTGAAGGAGAACCGCGATTTCGTGACCTTCTACGACCTGGACCCCAAGGGCATCGAGTTCGTCTTCAACCTCAATTTTCTCGGCACGCTGTTGCCTACGCAGGCCTTTACCAAACGGATGGCGCTCGGCCGGGCCGGCGTGGTGATCAACGTTTCCTCAATGAACGCCTTCCGCCCGCTCACCAAAATCCCGGCCTACAGCGCGGCCAAGGCGGCGGTCAGCAACTTCACGCAGTGGATGGCGGTGCACATGGCCAAGGCCGGCATCCGCGTCAACGCGATCGCGCCGGGCTTCTTCCTGACCGATCAGAACCGCGCGCTGCTGACCCACCCGGACGGGTCGATGACCCCGCGCTCCGAAAAGATCCTGGCGCACACGCCGATGGGCCATTTCGGCGAGCCGGACGACCTGATCGGCGCGCTGCTGTGGCTGGTCTCGGACCGGGCGGCCGGCTTCGTGACCGGCGTGGTGGTGCCGATCGACGGAGGCTTCTCGGCCTACAGCGGCGTGTGACGTGCCGCCGGTTTTATCGAAAGAATCGGGGGAATCGAAAGATTCGGCAGATTCGAGACTCGATTCAATCGGTTTACTCGACCCACTCGAATCCAAAGGAAAAACGACCATGGCGAAGAAAGTGACGAAGGCGGCCCCGGCCGCCAAAAAGACAAAGAAGGCGGACATCGGGCTCATCGGACTGGCGGTGATGGGCGAGAACCTCATTCTCAACATGGAGAGCAAGGGCTACACCGTGGCCTGCTTCAACCGCACGGTGGCGAAGGTCGACGCCTTCGTGGACGGCCGCGGCGCGGGCAAGAAATTGATCGGCTGCCACTCGCTGAAAGAGTTGGCCGCAAGCCTCAAGAAGCCCCGCCGCGTGATGATGATGGTCAAGGCCGGCAAGGCCGTGGACGAGACAATCGAGTCTCTGCTGCCGGTGCTGGAGAAGGGCGACATCATCATCGACGGCGGCAACAGCCATTTCCCCGACACCATCCGCCGCACAAAATATCTGGCTGAGAAGGGCCTGCGTTTCATCGGCACCGGCGTGTCGGGCGGCGAAGAGGGCGCGCTCTTGGGCCCCGCGATCATGCCTGGCGGCGATGCCAAGGCGTGGCCGCATGTGAAGAGTGTTTTCCAGGACATCGCGGCGAAGGTGGATGACGGTTCCCCCTGCTGCGCGTGGATCGGCAGTGACGGCGCCGGCCACTTCGTGAAGATGGTGCATAACGGCATCGAGTACGGCGACATGCAGCTTACCTGCGAGGCGTACGACCTGATGGCGCGCGGCCTGGGCATGAGCGCCAAAGAGATGCAGAAGGTCTTCGCCAAGTGGAACAAGGGTGACCTCGACAGCTACCTGATCGATATCTCGGCGGACATCCTCTCGCAGTACGATGAGATGACGGGCAAGCCGATGGTGGACGTGATCCTCGATACGGCCGGGCAGAAGGGCACGGGCAAGTGGACCTCGCAGGCCGGTCTCGATCTGGGCGTGGCGATCCCGCAGATCGCGGAGGCGGTGTTCGCGCGCTGCCTCTCGGCGATCAAGGAAGAACGTGTCGCGGCCGCGAAGGTCCTCAAGGGGCCGGCCGCCAAGGCGAAGGTCGACACAAAGCTTTTCGTCAAACAGCTCGAACAGGCGGTCTATGCCTCGAAGATCTGCTCGTACGCGCAAGGCTACCAGTTGCTGCGCGCGGCGGCAGCCGAGTACAAATGGGATCTGAACTACGGCGAGATCGCGCTGGTGTGGCGTCAGGGCTGCATCATCCGCGCCCGGTTCCTGGGCAAGATCAAGGAGGCGTTCGACGCCGATCCGCAACTCGCCAACCTGATGCTTGACCCATACTTCAAAAAGGTCATCGCCAAGGCCCAGAACGCCTGGCGCGCGGTCATCAAGACGGCTGTCGATCTCGGCATCCCGGTGCCGGCCATGAGCACCGCGCTCAACTACTTCGACGCCTACCGCAGCGCCCGCCTGCCGGCCAACCTGCTGCAGGCGCAACGGGACTATTTCGGCGCGCACACCTACGAACGTGTTGACAAGCCGCGCGGCGAGTTCTACCATCATATTTGGACGGAGAGCGGAGGCAACACCGCCGCTTCGACCTACACGGTGTAAGCACATCGGGGAAAAGCGGATTCGGGACTGCCGTGCCGTGTGGCAACGGCCTTTTCGGATCCGCCGATCCGACGAAAGGAAACATGCGATGAAAAAACTGATGAAACTTCTCATCGGCCTCGTGATCGTGCTCGCGGTGCTGGTTCTGGCCCTTGTGCTGACGCTGCCGATGACGATCGGGCCGATCGTCAAAACCGCCGCATCGGTCGGCGGGCCCAAGGCGCTCGGCGTGCCGGTCTCGGTCGGCGACGTCAAACTCAACCCGCTGGCAGGCAACCTCACCGTGTCGCAGGTCAAGGTCGGCAATCCGCAGGGCTACTCGGCGAAAGACGCCTTCGCGGTGGAAAAAATCGAGGTCGGCCTGAACATGCGCTCGCTGCTGAGCGATACGATCGTGGTCCGCAAGATTCAAATCGACGCGCCCGCCATCGCGTTCGAGAGCAAGGACGGAAAATCCAACTTCGACGCCATGATGGCGAACGCCAAGAAGAGTTCGGAGGAGGAGAAGGCCAAAGCCCCGGCAGGCGAAAAGAAACCCGGAAAAAAAGTGATCATTGAGGAGTTCACGCTGAACAGCGGTCAGGTCGCCTTCGCCTCGGGCCTTACCCTCGGCAAGGCGGTCACCCTCCCCCTCCCCTCCGTCACCGTGCGCGACATCGGCAAGGGATCGGGCGGCGCATCCGCGGCCGAGGCCCTGACCCAAATCATGAACGGCGTGTTGAGCGGCCTCTCCAAGGCGGTGTCCGGCGCGGCGGGCGCGGCCGGGGATTTGCTCAAAGGCGCGGGCGGCGCGGCAAGCGATGCCCTGAAGGGTGCGGGCGATGCGGCGAAAGGCGCGACGGACGCGCTGAAGGGCGCGGCTTCCGGAGCGACCGGGACGGCGGATGATGCGGTCAAGGCCGCGGAGAACGCGGCCAAGAGCGCGGCGGACGCGGCCAAGGCCACCACCGACAAGCTGAAGAAGCTGAACCCCTTCGGCAAATGATTCCGCAATCCCGTTGAGGACACGGCCTCTTCCGCACCCGCGGAAGAGGCTTTTGTCCATCCCCCACCCCCAAAAAAGCGGCGGACTCGCCGCCAACTTGCGCGTTGAGAGTTGCGCGTTGGACGTAGAGCGTTCCCGTTCCCTCTTCTCCGCTCCGCGGGAGGCTGTCGAACCCGAGGCTCCGCATCGCACCCCTCCGCACGTTTCAGGTTCACCCCATGCCCTCGCTCTTTGACGCGCTGGAACGCCTTGCCGCATACGGCGCCGACGGGTTGCTGCCGGACGCGCGAAACACGCTGGTCCGCAGCCTGGCGAACCGCCGCGCGGCCCAAGGGGGCTTCAACGGGCTGGACGGCCGGAGCGATCCCTACTACACCTTTTTCGGCTGGCTTTCGCTGCGGGCGCTGCGCACGCCGTATGACCGCGACGAACTCTGCGCCGCGATGGCCCGCCACACGCGCGCCGCGAATCCGGTTGACGCCGCCTGCGCGCGACTGCTGTTGGCTGTCGAAAAACGAACCGTTTTCCGCGCCGTGCTGACAGGCTGGGCCAGCCTCTGGCGCGCAGGCGATCCCTACGGCGTTTTTCTCGCCAGCCTGACGCTCCCGTTGCGGCCGCGCCGGATCATGCGCCTGATCTGGCGCGCCCGCCGCCTTCGGCCGGATTCGCCCGCGCCGGAGGACAGCCCCACCCCGCGGCTGGCCGCGGGCGTGCTGCTGGCCGCGCTCGCAGACCGGGACACCGCCCCGCACGCCGCCGCCCTGGCCGCGCGTCATCACGTTGCCGGAGGCTACGCCTCCGCCCCCGGCATACCGCCCGACCTGCTCGCCACGGCGGTGGCGCGGTTCGCCTTGGGGAGGCTCGCATCCCCCGCAAAAAATCCCGGCACGGAAGCGTCGCGTGCGGAAGACCTGGCCTTCATCGAGGCGTGCTGGATGGGTGATGGCCTTTTCGGAGCGTCTCCCGTTGCCGCGCAGGGCGACACCGAGCACACTTTTTACGGCCTGCTCGCGCTGGGGACATGCCGCCCCGATCAGATGGGTGCGGATTCCGGTTTGCCGAATCCGCACCCATAACGCTTTTCCGCCTTGATGCCCAGGTACAGACAGCCTAAAGTGATTCCCAACCGCAGTGTTCAAGGAGTCCGGCAATGAATGAATTTTTTACGTTGGCGATCGGGCTGGGAGTCGTCGCGATCTTCTTTGTGGTTCCTCTCATCCTGCTGATCCGCGTGTCGGGCCTGTGCCGCGGCATGGAAGACCTGCAGCGGCGGCTGATCCGGATGGAAGGGCGGATGGCCAAGGAGCCCGGAAAGCCTGCGCCGCCTGCGGCAAGCGTGCCGGCCGTTGCCGCATCTGCCGCCGAAGCGGATGTGAAGCCCGCGCCTGCGCCTCAACCGCCGTCCGCGCCGCCGCAACCGCGCGCGGAGCCTGAACGGTTGGCGGTTCCCGAGACGCAGCCCGCGCGCACGGCGACGGCCGCGCCGTCTGAGCCGAATGCGGTCGAGCGGGCCGTGGCCCAGGCATGGAACTGGTTCACCATCGGCGAGGCGTACCGCAAACCCGGCGAATCGTGGGAGTATGCGGCGGCGACCCACTGGCTGCTGCGCGCGGGCATCCTGATCGTGCTCGCGGGCGTCGCCTTTTTCCTCAAGTATTCGATCGAGAGGGGCTTGATGGGCCCGCTCGGGCGCGTGGCCCTGAGTCTGGCGGCCGGCGTGGCGCTGATCGTTTCGGGCCTGCGCCTGCTCTTCAAAAAGTATCACCTGCTGGGCCAGGGCCTCGCGGGCACCGGCTTCGTGACGCTCTATTTCGCCTTCTATGCGGCTTCGATCCTCTATCACCTGATGCCCCTGCCCGCGGCCTTCGGCCTGATGGCCTGCGTGACCGCCGCGGCCGGGACCCTCGCGGTGCTCTACCAATCGCTCGGCATCGCCCTGCTCGGCGTGGTCGGCGGCTACGCCACGCCGCTGATGCTCGGCGGCTCCTCGGCGAATCCGCTCTTCTTCTATGCGTACGTGCTGGCGCTGGGTGTTGGCGTGCTCGGCATCTCGTGGGCGCGCCGCTGGCCGGTGCTGAACGGCCTCGGCATGCTGGCGGCCTACGGGCTGTCGTTCCTGTTCTGCTCGCGCCACGCGGCGGCCGACGACCTCTTCCGCGACCTGCTCTTCACCTCGGGCGTGCACCTGCTCTACCTGCTTTCGGTGATCGTGCTGCATCTGCGCACGCAGCGGAAAACCGGCGCGTTTGAATGGACCGCGCTCAGCCTCAACGCCGCGACCTATTGGACGTGGGCCTTTCTGCTCTTCAAGCCGGTCTACGGACGCGAGGGCGCCGGGCTGGTCGCGCTCGCCGTGGCCACCGTCTACGTGGCGCTGGCCTACGCCTGCATCCGCCGCGCCGTGCTGGACCGCGCCGCGCTCACGCTTTTCGTCGCGTTCGCGGCGGTCTTCCTGGCCATGAGCCCGGTCTTCATGTTGACATCGCACTGGCTGACCTTCGCCTGGTGCCTGCAGGCGCTGGCCATGCTCTGGATCGCGCAACGCGCCGGACAGCCCTTTCTCGCCAAAGCGGCCGTCGCGCTTTTTGCGCTGGCCTGCGCGCGCGGACTGTTTTTCGATCTCAACCGCTTTTATCACGCGCTGCGCCCCTGGCGCTTGGCCGGCACCGCCTTCTGGCGGGCGGCGGGGCTGCGCGCGCTGCTCTGCGGCGTGCTGCCCGTCACGCTGACCGCGGCGTGGCGTCTGGCGCGCGGGTACCGCCACGCCGCCAAGGTGACAGGCCTGGTGCTGTTGCAGGTGTGGCTGCTGCTCACGCTGGAGGCCGGGCTGCTGGCGCGCGTGTTCGCCCCAGGATTCCGCGGCGGCGCCGTGACGCTGGTCTGGACCCTCTTCGCCTTTGCGCTGCTGTTCGCCGGGATCCGCCTGCGCGGGAGCTGGCTACGCTGGTGCGGGCTGGCGCTCTTCGCGCTGGCCGTGACCAAGCTGCTGGCCTCCGACCTCGACGGCCTGGCCACGCTCTACCGGATCATCGCTTTCCTGTCCACCGGCGTGCTGCTGGTGCTGGGATCGTTCGTGTATTTGACCTACAAGAACCTGTTCGAGACGGGAGAACGCGCCGTGCCGGACAAACGGGAGGTCCCATGATGCGTAGTCTGTTGTGTGCGTGCGGATGGTGGGGTGCCGCCGCGCTGAGTCTGGCCGGCAGTGGTGCGCGGGTGACGCGCGCGATCCAGGGCGAAGCCATGTCCACCACGGTGGTCGCCGTGCCGCTGGACGACCATGTGTTCGCCCACACGCAGCCGCAGTGGGCCGACCTGCGCGTGACCGACACCGTCGGGCGCGAGGTTCCGCGCGCTGTCGAGCCGGAGCGCGCCTACCGCTTTGAGGAGCGCCATGTCGAACGCCCGGCGCTCCTCCAAAGCGCCGAGCCGCTCCCCGACGGCGGGCTCGCCGTGGTGTGCGAGTTGGAGGGCACCAACGCGCTCACGCTCACGCGCCTGACGGTGCGCACGCCGCTGCGCGATTACGAGCAGAGCGTGACGGTCACGGTCCAGGGAGCGGACGGCGCGTGGGTGCCGTTGCGCGCGGCGGAACCGCTGTTCGATTACAGCCGCTACGCCGACGTGAAGAAGGAGAGCGTAACGCTGCCGAATCTTACCAACCGGCTCTTCAAACTGGTGATCGCCCGCGCCGACGACACGGTATTCTCGGCCTACGCATCGATGATTGAAGAGCGCGACGCCGCGGAAACCCGTCAGCGTTCATTCAAGCGCTACGACGTGGAGCAGCGGCCGTTCCGCATCGACGCCGTGCTCTTCCGCGACACCCGGCGGGTGGCGGTGGCCGACACCCTCCGCACCGAGCGGCTGGCGGTGCCGGCGTTCACGGTCGAGGAGCAACGCGAGCGCAAGCGGACGGTGCTGACCCTCGAGGCCGCGCAATGGCCGGTGACGGGCCTTGCGCTGCAGCCCGACCAGCAGAACTTCGACCGCCGCGTCACGGTGGCGTGCGAAGTGCCGGGCGGCTGGCGCGAACTGGCCGCCGCGCGGCTGACGCGCGTGCGCCTGCCGGACACCGCGCCGGTCGAGCGGTGCAAGATCGCGCTGCCCGAGACGCGCGCGGCGCGGCTGCGGGTGGTGGTCGAGAACCACGACAATCCGCCGCTGACCTTCGCGCCGGGCAGCGTGAGCGCGCAACGCCAGGCGTACCGCGCGCTCTTCATCGCCGAGCCGGGCGCACGGTACGCGCTGGTCTACGGCGCGCCCGAAGCGGTGGCGGCGCCGGTCTACGAGCAGAGCGTCGTGAGCTATCTGCGCGGCGGACGCCGGGCGGAAGTCTGGCCAGCCGCCGCCGCGCCCGACGGCGGGCCGCATATCGGCGCCGCCGCGCGCGCGCGACGCTTCCTCGTGCGGCATGGCCTGCTGCTTGTCTCGCTGGCCGTGATGGCCGTGCTGTCGTTCCTGATCCTGCGCGCGGTCCGGCGCCTGCCGAGCGCATAGCGCCTCACCGGACGGCGGCATCCGGCGCGCCGCCGCGTCGAGACGCTCCGGGAAGCGACGCGTTGAGGCTTCCCATGCGGTATCCCTGCAGATCGAGGGTCACATACCGGAATCCCGCCGCTTTCACGCCCGCCACCACGGCTTCGCGAAGCGGCTCCTCCAGCAGCCGGGGCAGCGCGGAGGCCGCGACCTCGATCCGCGCGACCTCGCCGTGATGGCGCACACGGCAGACCTCGAAGCCCGCGGCCTTCAGCGCCTCTTCGGCGCGCTCCACCCGCCCCAGCGCCTCGGCCGTCACGGGCGACCCGTAGGGGATGCGCGACGCGAGACAGGCCATGGCCGGTTTCTCCGCCGTGGGCAGATCCAGCCGACGCGACAGCGCGCGGACCTCCTCTTTCGTCAGCCCCGCCTCCGCCAGCGGGCTCTTCACGCCCAGTTCCGCCGCGGCGCGCCGGCCGGGCCGGTAATCGCCCGCGTCATCCGCATTGTTCCCGTCGAGGACCGCGGTGTATCCCTGTTCCGACGCGAGTGCGGCAATCCGCGCGAAAAGATGCTTCTTGCAGTAATAACAGCGGTCCGCGGAGTTTTCCGCATACCGGGGGTCGTCCAGTTCGGCAGGATCAATCACCACGAACGCCACCCCCATCGCGTCGGCCAGCGCGCGCGCCGCGGCGAACTCGTTGCGCGGCAAACTCGGCGTATCGGCAATCACCGCCAGCACCGCTTCCGGCCCCAGCACATCCCGCGCGACGCGCAGCAGCAGCGTACTGTCCACCCCGCCCGAAAACCCGACCGCCACCCGGCCGTACCCTCTCAGCAACGCATGCAGCCGTTGTTCCTTGTCCGTCAGAACGGTCTCCGCCATGTCGTCTCCTGTTGCCGGTTTCCCGCGCCGCTGCTCACAGCACCCGGTTGTCGATCAGCCGCGTTTTCCCGCAAAAGACCGCGACCAGCGCCACCATCCCCTGCCGCGCCTCCCCCACCGGCTCCAGCGTCTCGGGGTCCGCGATCTCCACGTAATCGATCTCCAGCGCGTGCTCCCTCAGCACTTCCGTCATGCGCCGCCGCACCGCGTCGGCGCCGCAGGGCCCCGCGGCCACCGCGACGGCCGCCGCGTGCAGCGCGCGGCTCAACCCCAGCGCGCGCTGCCGTTCCTCTCCCGTCAAATACACATTCCGCGAGCTCATCGCCAGGCCGTCCGGTTCGCGGACGATCGGCGCGACCGCCACCTCGACCGGAAAATCCAGATCGCGCACCATGCGCCGGATCACCGCGGCCTGCTGATAGTCCTTCTGACCGAACACCGCCACATGCGGCAACACGATGTGGAACAGCTTCGCCACCACGGTGCATACCCCCCGGAAGTGTCCCGGGCGCCGGGCGCCGCACAACCCGCGGGAGAGGCGCTCCTCCTCCACGAACACGCTGGCGTCCGGCGCGTACATCACCGCGACCGGCGGCAGAAACACCGCGTCGGCCCCCGCCCCCCGGCAGCACGCGAGATCGCGCGCCTCGTCGCGCGGATATTTTTCGAAATCCTCGTTCGGCCCGAACTGGACCGGATTCACGAAAAGACTCACCACCACGACATCCGTCCGCCGCCGCGCCTCCGCGATGAGCGACAGATGCCCCGCGTGCAGCGCCCCCATGGTCGGCACAAACCCGATCCGCCTGCCTGCGCGGCGCTGTTCCTCCGACCATTGCCGCATCGCTTCCGGCTGTGTGAACCCCTGCATCAACCGTTCCTCCGTGCCGCGCAACCGGCGCGCGGACAACCCTCACTCGTCGGTCACCGCCTGCGCGAACGCCATGACCGTCTCCTCGCTGTGCGCGGCCGAGATGAACCCGACCTCGAATTGCGAGGGCGGCAGGTAATAGCCCCGCTGCAGCAGTTTGTGGAACAGCCGCGCGTACATCTGCGTGTCGCTCCGCTTCGCGTCCTCCAGATTCCGCACCGGCGCGGTGGTGCAGAAGAGCGTGAACACGCCCTGGAACTGCGCGCACCGCAACGGCAACCCTTTGGCGGCCGCCGCCGTGTTGATCCGCTCCGCCATGCGGCGCCCGATCTGAGCCATCCGCGGGTAGGGATCGTCCCGTTCGAGCACCTCCAGCGTTTTGAGTCCCGCGGCCAGCGCCAGCGGGTTCCCGGAGAGCGTCCCCGCCTGATAGATCTTTCCGCACGGCGCCAGCTCATCCATGAAAACCGCGGCCCCGCCCACCGCCGCCAGCGGCAGGCCGCCGCCGATCACCTTGCCCAGCGTGACGAGATCGGGCTTCACCCGGATGCGCTGCGCGTAAGTGGAGAGCCCGCACCGGAACCCGCTGATGACCTCATCAAAGATCAGCAGCGCGCCGCAACGATCCGCCGCACGCCGCAGTTTGGCGAGGAACTCCGGCTCCGGCGGCACGAGCCCCATGTTGCCGGGCATCGGCTCCACGATGATGGCCGCGATCTCCGCCCCCTTCTCGCGGATGATCGCATTGACCGCCTCGATATCATTGAATGGGGCCACATAGGTGTCGCTGGCCACATGCCGCGAGATGCCGAGCGAGTGGAGCGTCCCGCCGGTGAGCAGCCCGCTGCCCGCGCCGACCAGCACGCTGTCACTGTGCCCGTGATAGCAGCCGTCGAACTTGATGATCCGTTTGCGTCCCGTCACCCCGCGCGCGACGCGCAGCGCGGTCATGACCGCCTCAGTGCCGGAATTCACGAGGCGCACCCGCTCCAGTCCCGGCACCAGGGCCGCGAGACGCTCGGCGAATGTCACCTCCGCCGGGGTGTTGATCCCGAACGTCGTGCCCCGCGCGGCCTGCCGGGCGATCGCCTCCACCACCTCGTCCTGCGCGTGTCCCAGGATCATCGCGCCCCACGAACAGCAAAAATCCGTCAGCGTCCGGCCATCGGCCGTCCGTAGCGTGTCGCCCTTGCCCGACTCCACATAGAGCGGCACCCCGCCCACGCCGGTAAAGGCCCGGACCGGGCTGTTGACCCCGCCCGGAATCACCCGGCAGGCGCGCGAAAACAAAGCGTCATGATTCAGCATAGGCACATTCCCCCGGTGACGGAACGATCTGCAACCGGCACAAGCGCGGTATCCCACAGAGCCACCCGATGTGCCCGCATCATACCAAAAACCGCCCGGACTGTGAACCGCGCCGCCCAACTTCGGCCACCGCGGTCGCGACACACCGATCAAGGCCAGCCATCACCTCATGGTGCCGGAAGCGGATTTCACGCCCTTCGTTGGCATGGCGCGTCCGGGGCCACGGTGAGAAACGACAGGCTTTTCTCGGCGTTGCCGCGTCCTCGGGCACTACTCCATCTCGATCTGGGCTTGGGCCCGCAATTCGCTCACGTAGGCGGACATGGCCTGGCCGCGCCGGACGTGCCGGAGGAAATCGCGGATCTTTTCGCGCACCTGGTCGAAATCCGCCTCGCCCGCGGCCTCGTGGTCGGTCTTGAAGATGATGTGGTAGCCGAACTGCGTCTCGATGATGTTGCTGACCTCGCCCACGTTCATCGAGAAGACGGCCGAATCGAACTCCGGCACCATCATGCCGCGGCTGAACCAGCCGAGGCTGCCGCCCTCCTTGCCGCTCGGGCACATGGAGTGGGCCGCGGCCTCATCCGCAAACGCCTTGCCCGCCAGCACGCGCCCGCGGATGCTTTCGATCTTGGCGCGGGCCTCGTCCCTGGAGGTCTGCGTGTCGCCGTCCGGGGAGATCAGAATGTGCTGGGCCAGGACCCGCTCGCCTTTGGCGTATTCCGCCTTGTGCTCCTCGAAATGCCGCCGGATCTCCTCTTCGGTCGGCTCCGGGACCTCCGACACGGCCTGCTCCACCAGCTTCTCGACACGGCGCCCGCGGCGGAGCTGGTCGCGGAACGCCTGTTCCGTGGTGTTCTGCCCGGCCAGCGCCTTGCGGTACGCGTCCTCGCCGCCAACCTGCTTGACGATCCGGGCGATCTGCGCCTCGACCTCCTCCTCGCTCACCGGCACGTCGAGACGGCCGGCCTCATCGAGCAGCAGCTTCGCGCCGATGGCCTGATCGATCGCCTTGTCGACCAGGGCCGGAAGTTGCGCGCGCACCTGATCCTCCGCCATCCCGTGTTCGGCGTGAAAACGGACCAGCCGCTCCAACTCGAACTGAATCGCCTCTTCCGGAATCCGCTGTCCATTGACCTTGACTGTTTTCATCCCGCTCTTTCCGCCTCACCGGCACATTTCGGTTTCGAACCCGTTGGTTTGACTTGCCGTTGCGTAGCATAACAGCGCCCCCCCTCCGATTCAAGCGCGGGGGCACCCGCATACAGAAAGGCGTTCTCAAAACGCCTGTTTTTCCCGCCGGGTTATGCTATGGTGTGACGCATCGGAACCAACCCGGAGAAGCCGTATGCCTGTCTATGTCTACGAGGCCGTAAACCCTGATGCGGGCTGCCCCCGCTGCGCCGGCGGTTTCGACGTCACGCAATCGATCCGCGACGCGCGCCTGACGGTCTGCCCCGCCTGCGGCGCGGCCGTCCGCCGCGTGATCACCGCCCCGGCCATCGGCCGCTCCAAATCCAAACTCGATGACCGCGCCAAGTCCGCGGGCTTCACCAAACTGAAGCGCCTCGGCAAAGGCGAATACGAGAAGATCTATTGAACGGCTGATCATGAATCCCGAACGCCTCGCCCTGCGCAGCCGCATCCTGCATGCCGTGCGCGCCTTTTTCCACGCCCAGGATTTTGTGGAGGCGGAGACGCCGGTGCGCATCCCGGCGCCCGCGCTCGAAACGCACATCGACGCGCCCCCCGCGGGGCGCGCCTGGCTGCGGGCCTCCCCCGAACTGCATCTGAAACGCCTGCTCGCGGCCGGCTCGCCGCGGCTCTATCAGATCGGCCCCTGCTTCCGCGAAGGCGAATGCGGCCGGCGCCATAACCCGGAGTTCACCCTGTTGGAGTGGTATCGCACACAAGCGGATTACACCGCGATCCTGCGGGATACCGAAGCGCTGCTGACGCAGGTGTTCCAATCCGTGTTCGGCCGGACAACCCTGGTTTACCAGGGGGCGCGAATCGATCTCGGCACCCCGTGGACACGCCTGAGCGTCCGGGAGGCCTACCGGCGTTTTGCGGGCTGGGACCCGGTGCGCGACTGGGATCCGGAACGGTTCGACCTCGATATGGTGCGGGCCGTCGAACCCGCCCTGCCGCGCGACCGGCCCTTCGTGCTGACCGACTATCCCGCTCCGGCCGCCTCGCTCGCCCGTCTCAAACCGGATGACCCGCAGGTGGCCGAACGCTGGGAACTCTACCTCGGCGGCCTCGAACTCGCCAACGCGTACAGCGAACTCTGCGATGCCGAAACCCAGCGCGCGCGGTTTCTCGCCGCGGCCGAAGCCCGCCGTCACCTCGGCAAAGCGGTCTATCCGCTCGACGAGCCGTTTCTCGCCGCCCTGCGTTCGGGAATGCCTCCCTGCGGGGGGATCGCGCTCGGCATCGACCGCCTGGTCATGCTGGCCTGCGACGCGTCCGACATCGCCGAGGTCCGTCCCTTCTGCCAACGTCCCGGCGAACTCTGGTGACGGCATCGACGCGACCGCGAGAACATGCTATACTTTTCCCCATCTTGTGAGCGACCCGCGCGGACCGGAAAGGCAACGAGATGGATTTCACGGAGATCCGAGACGACGAGACGGAAGAAACCTTGGGGCGGCGGCCGGGATGCGTGGCGATCCTCTTCCGCGTGATCCTGTTTTTTCTCACTCCCGCTTTTCTGTTTGCGGCACTGCTGCCCGCGCTGCTCTCCACCGATGCGGGGCGGCGTTTCGCACTCGAGCGCCTGAACGCCGCGGGCGACATCCGCCTCGCGGTCGGAAAGTGGTCATGGGGCTGGTTCCGCGCCCCGGTTCTCGAACAGGTCAGCGTGACCGTTCCCGCGCGCGGCCTAACGGTCAACGCGGAACGCCTCACCTCCGACCGCGGCCTCTGGCGGCTGCTGCCGCTGGGCGCGTGGAATGCGGGGAATCTGACGCTGGAGAAACCGGAGGTCCTCCTGGATCTCGCGCCGCGCCCCCGCGCGGCCGCGGCGGAGCCGCGGCAACCCTCCCGCGGTCGCGGGTTCTTCCTGCCGATTCTGGATATCGCGGCGCGGGCCGTGATCCGGGAGGGATCGCTGCGGGTGAACGGCCGGAGCGAAACGCCTTTCGAGGCGCAACAGATCGAAGGCCGGATCGCCCTAGCCTCCTTCCGCAAGCCCATCGAGATCAACGGGCAGATGCGGGTCGGCGGCGGCACGGTCGTCATCGAGGGACGCGTGCAGAGTCTGAGGGCTCTGACCGCAGCCCGCAGCGCGCAGCCCGCCGAACCGGAAACGCTGACCGTCAAACTGCTCGGCGTGGACCTTGCCGCCCTGCGCCCGCTGCTGCGCGAGTGGGCCGGCCAGGAATGGGTCTGCGGCGGGAAGGCGGAAGGCGCCTTCACGGCAACCGTGACGAGCCTCGACCACCTGACCCTGAAAGGCGGCGTGCTGGTCACGCGGCTCACGGTCGCGGCCACGGGACACCGCCCCTCGCCCCCGGGCGATCTGGCGCTGATGACGGATCTCGCGTATGAACGGCCCTCCCTCACCATCACCCGTTTTGACCTCTCCGCGCCATGGATCCGGGCGGAAGCGTCAGGCGCGCTGCGTGCCGTCGGGCAGGGCCAGACCGCCCCCGTCGGGTCCCTCCGCGCCAAAACCGAAATCGATCTCGCGGCTGTGGCGCGGGATTTCGGTCCTGCGCTCAATCTTGCCAAGGGCTTGCGCGTGCGCCAGGGCGTGCTCCAAGGCACGGTGGCGCTCCAGGGCGATGAGACCGCGCTGGGCTTGGACGCGGCGCTCGCCGCCGCGGACCTGAACCTGACCGTGGACGGGCAACCGCTGCTCCTGAAACCCGAACCTTCGCTGCACCTGAAGGCCTCCTTCCCTTACGGGCACTGGCCGGTGGTGGAGACCCTGCGCCTCAAAGCCCCGTTCGCGGAACTCTACGGCAGCGGCCGATTCGACTCCGCCGTGGTGAAAGGCCAAGTGAACCTGACCCGGTTTTCACGCGATTTCAAACGCATCCTGCACCAGGCGCCACCCATGGTCGGCTCCGTTTATCTGGACCTGGCCACCCGGCGCGAGGAGGACCACGCGGCGATCACCGGGTTCCTGAAACTTTCCGATACGGCGGCGGAGGTCCGTCCCGGCCAGCGCCTGACCGTGCCGCTCGGCACGCTCAAACTCAACGGCCGCGTCCCCATGAAAGGTGACCAACCCGAACGGGAGTTGCGGGACACGGTCTTTGACGTGACCCTGGACAAGACGAAACTCGCGGGGAGCTGGAAACGCTGGCGGCCCGCGCAGGGCGGTCAACCGGCCGTGCTGCGCGGTTTCACGCTGGCTGCGGACACGGACCTGCACTCCCTGCGTCAAACGCTGGGCGGACTCCTTCCGCCTCCGGTCCTGCGCCGCCTGACTCCCTGGCAGGGCGCGCTGGTGGCGAACGCCACCGCCGAAGCCGCCTCCGGCGCGGTCAAAGCGCGGATGAACGCGGCATTGCGCCACGGCGCCTCCCGAACCGAAACCGGTGTCTGGCGCGTGCCGGATCTCCGTATGGAAGGCACTCTGACGCAAAACGCGCAACAGCCGGGCCTGCGCTGCGAAACCACGGCCACCGGCAACGCGGCATTCGAACGCGACGGCCAGACGGTCTATGCCGAACCGGCCGCGCGGCTCGCGGCCGATTTCACGCTGGCGGCCGACGGCCGTAGCGTGCGGATCGATGCCCTCGACATCCGTTCCAGCCTGCTCGAAGCCCGCGCGCGCGGCACATTCACCGATCTCGCGGTGCGGCGTCTGCTCCAGGCCCAAGGCGACATGACCGTGGATTTCGCCGCAGTGACGCGCCTTCTGGACGCCCGGGGAATCGACGAGTTCGCCCTGACGGGCAAAGCGGCCCGTCCGTTCCGCATCTCCGCGCCAACCGCGGGCGGCCTGGCGACACTCCTCGCCGAGGGGGAGTTCTCCGGCGCCGCGTTCCTCGCTTCCGCCAAAGGCCTGGGGTTGGACGCCGGGCCCTCGGACGTGAACCTGCGCCTCGCCAAAGGGACTCTCGACGCGCGGTACGCGCCCGCACTGAACGGCGGGCGGCTGCTTTTCACGCCGCAATGGGTGTGCGGCCCGAACGGCGTGACGCTGACCGTTCCGGAAAAGAGCCGTCTGCTGGAGAAGGTGAAGATCACCCAAAAAATGGTGGACACCCTGCTCGTGAATCTGAACCCGATGTTCCGCGGGAGCGAGATCCGGGACGGCACGGTGACCCTGGATGTGCGCCACTTCGCATACCAGCCGGGGAAGGATCTGAAGACCGGCCTCTCCGCCGACCTCGCATTGAGTTTCGAGCGCCTGAACCTGACCCTCGGGCCCGCGTTGCGCGAAGTGCTGACGCTCCTTCAAGTCAAGGAGCGGACCTACGCCGCGGAGCGCCTGCCGGTGCGTCTGATCATCCGCGACGGCAAGACGCAGGTGGACCCTATCCGCATGGTGGTGGGCAACCAGCCCATCGTGTTCAGCGGCTGGATCGCCTTCGACGGGTCGATCCGCTATCTGCTGCAGGTGCCCATCACCGAGCGCCTGGCCGGCGGTGTGGCGGGAAGAATGCTGAAGGGCACGACCCTCAGCATCCCGATCACCGGGACGGTGACTGAACCGCGGCCCGACCTGAACGTGCTGCACAACGCGCTGGGCGGGCTGATCAAACAGGCTGTCGGCGAGGAAAACCTGCAGAAGGTGCAGTCGTTTCTAGAACAGCTCCAGAAGGAGTTCCGCAAATAGGACGGCGGCTTATTCGCCGAACACGTACACGATCGGCAGCCGCTCCGACAGCGCGCGCACGCCGGGCATGAACGCCTGGAGCGGCGCCTCCCGGGGTGCGAAGACAAAGAGCACCTGCACTTTGTTCTCGGCTCCGCCCGCACGGGCCGTCAGGCCCGGCAGCGTTTTCCACTCCTCGAACGGGAACGCGCGCGGGGTCAGCCGCGGATCGAGCCCCTCCACCCGCCAGTCCTCTTCGATGAAAACCAGACTTTTGACCCACGCGCCCGCCGCATTCCGCGTCACATGCAATTCAAAGGGCTGGGGCGTGCGGCCCTCGCGCTCGCGCCACTTCTCCAGCGGCAGGAAGGCCTTGGCGTACAAACCGCCATCCCCTTTGCCGTCGAGTTTCAATCCCTTGCCGTCGAGCATCTCGAAGGTCCGCGCGACCTCCGCGGCCTGTTGCAGCGTGAGCGCCTCATCCATCTCCAGCGTGACGAAAAGCTCGCGGCCCGCATCCGCCCGCGCCCGCAACCAGGCCAGCGTCCCGGCCAGATCGGAACGATGCAGGACCGCCCCGTCCGCCCCGCGCGCGGCCAGCGACACCCCACCCTCGCCGGGTTCCGCCGTAACCCGCAGCGGCAGAACCCGCGGCCGCCCGTCCGCCGCCAACGGACGCAGCACGACCTCGAGCAGCGCGCCGCACGGATACGAGCGCGCCAATTTCAGCCGGCCGTACACCTCACTCTGCCCGACCCGGAACGGCACGTCAAAAACCGTCTCCCCCGCGTTGTAGAGCGAAATGACCGAACCGGGCATGTTGGTGTCCGTGAGGCAGACCGGACCGTCCCACCGTCCCCCCGTGAAAACCAGGCCGCCCTCCCCGACCAGCGGCGCGTCCTCCCCCTCGTCGCGGATCAGGGCTTGCAGCGGCTGCGCCGCCGCATCCGCGCCATCCAGCGGCCTCACCGTGGCGGTCACGCGCTCCCCCATTGGCCAGAAGCGGAAGGGGCGGCTGCCCACCCCTCCGCCGCGTTTCAGACCGAGATGCTCGACGGCCCGCACGATATCGCCGGGCGCGGCCACGGTCACGGCCACCGACTCATAGGCGCGGTCACTCATCGGGCCGATCAGGATGAATTCCGTTGTGACTCCCTCCGTGTGACCCACGGCTTCGGCCAGCAACCGCACCTCGCGCCGGACGGCATCCGCCGCGACACCCGGCCAGACCGCAACGGCGCCGCCGGACGCGGCCGCCTGCTGTGCGGCCTGCCACGCCCGCACCCCGTTGGTGTTGACCGTCCGCCACTCCGCAGGCCCGGTGAACCCCGTGGCCCGCGCACCGCACACCCAGAGTACCGCCACCGCCACCCGCATGATTCCGAGCCCTGTCCGCATGCCCCCTCCTTCCGGCAACGCCTCCGCGCCCTCAGCCTGCGACCGCGGCTTGAAATCCCTCGGCCGAACGCGCGATCACCGCCTCCTCCACACAGAAACTCAACCGGAAATAGCCGGGGAAGCCGAAGCCTCGGCCCGGCACCGCCAGCACATTGCGCTCCAGCAACCGCCGCACAAACGCCAGATCGTCCCCGCCGGGCGCTTCCGGAAAGAAATAGAACGCCCCGCGCGGCATGGCGAAGCGGATCCCCGCCTGCGCGAGCACCGCGGCCATCGCCTGGCGCCGCCGGTCATACACCTCGAGGTTCACGCCCTCCTCCAGCAACGCCATCGCCAGCCGCTGACCCAAAACCGGCGCGTTCACGAAACCCAGCGTGCGGTTGGTCATGGTCACCGCGCCCATCAGCGTCCCGACCTGCGGCATGGCGGGGTTGGCCGCAAGATACCCGATGCGCTCGCCGGCCAGCGAGAGGCTTTTGGAAAAGGATCCGAGCACAAGGGAGAAGGGCGAGAGCGGCAGCACCGGAGGCACGGTCACGCCATCGTACGCGAAGAAACGGTACGGCTCGTCACTCACCAGAAAGAGCGGCCGCTCGCGTGCGGCGTTGACCCGATCCACCAGGGCGCCGAGACGTTCGAGCGTTTCCCGCGCATACACGCACCCGGTGGGGTTGTTCGGCGAGTTGAGGAGCAGCACGCGCGTCCTCTCCGTCACCGCCGCCTCGATCGCCGCGACATCCGGCTGGAAATCCGGCGGCAGCGCGGGCACCGGTCTGAGCACACCGCCGAAATGGCCGCAGTACGCGCCGTACTCCACGAAATACGGAGCGGGGCACATCACTTCGTCGCCCGGTTCCAACACCGCCCGGAAGAAGGAGGTCAGCGCGCCAGCCGCACCGCAGGTGACCACCACCTGGTCGGCCCGCATCGGCACGCCCTGCTGCCGCGCGAGGAAATCCGCCAGAGCCTCACGGAACGCGGGCAGTCCCGCGTTCGGGCAATACCCCAACCCCAGCGGCCGCACCGCCTGATCCGCCAGCGCGCACAGCACGTCACGCGCGCGGGCCGGCGGCGGCACGTCCGGATTACCGAGACTGAAATCGCACACCCGTTCGTCACCAAAGGTTTTTTTGAGCTCCGCGCCTTTTTCGAACATTTTCCGGATCCAGGACGCGCCGCCCATCTGCTCCTGCACCGCCTTTGCGATCACCTGCATCCGCCCGCCCCTTTCCGGAGATTCCGTTTCGTCCCGTCCGCCTTGCCGCACCCCGTCCCGACGGCTTTTCCGCCGGACAGCAGACGGGCGGTCACGGCCCCTTTTTGTTTGAGGATCCTCGATCCGCGCGTGATTTTGCACAGGCTGATCTTGAGTTCCTCGGCAATCCGGCGCTGCGACACGCCCTGCGCAAGCAACCCGAGCAACTTCCACCGCAGGGAGATGTCGTGCACCTCCCCGGGAGTCAGCAGTTCATCGAGAAAGGCGGTCATCTCCCCGGTGGAGCGGATCTCCGCCAATACGCCCGCCACCGCCCGAAAGGACGCTCCGTCCCGCACCTGTTTCGCTCTGGCCATCTTCCACCCCCTCCCGCTACCGGCGCCGCGCCGCCTTACGCTTCCGCTCCTCCTCACGCTCCGCCTCCTCAATCCGGGCCAGCCGCTCCTCCAGTAGCGGAAACGTGTTCCGGTGATCGTACAACGCGGCGCACATGGTGAGATCAATGAACGAGATGTCTCCCTGATAGAGCCGGGCCATCAGATCCGACGGCGATTGCGCATACCGTAGGGCCGCCGGCAGCACGCCCAGCAGCAGACGGGCCGTCCCGTACGTGCCGTTCACCCGGTTGTGCCGCTGACTGAAAAAGAACACCTCGCCCTGCGACAACGCGGCCTCATACCCCTTGCGCAGCCGTTCCAGCACTGCCAGGGCCTCCGTCTTGCGCTGCGCGGCCTCCTCGGCGGACAAGCCGCCGCCGACCACGGCGGCCGCCTCGGCAACCGGGCGTTCCGCCTCTTCCCCCGCAACCGGAATGGTCTCCTCGTGCAGATCCTCATCGGCGAACAGGTCGTCGATGCTCACGATCTTTTTTCGCGCCCCGGTCTGCGGCGTCTCTTCCTGCGGTCCGGCCCGCGGCCGCGGCGCCTCATCGCCGGCCGCGCGTTTTTCCGTCTCCGGCGCCTGCGGCGCGGCCGCGGGCGGCCAGGGCACCGGACGCTCCACGAGCGTGCGGTTGATGAAAAGGCCGTTCCCTTTCCGCGTGACCGTGTAAGGCGGCGGCAGGTAACGCCCCTCGATGAACACGAAACCGGTCGCCTGCGGCACCCCCGTCGTGACCCCCAGCTCCGTTTCCGCCTGATCCGCCGCATCCCGCGATTGGCCGAACACCGCCGCGCATGCGATCCACGCCGCCGCGGCCCCTGTCAAAACCCTTTTCACGCATCCCCCATCCGAAAAAAAACCCCGCTTTGCCGTATGACAGTACCTCTGAAACCTCACGAATGAGGTGGGTGCTTTCGCCGGCGTTTTCCGGTCCCCGCGCAAGGCAGGTGTCCGTCCCGCGCCGAACTCAAACTCCCGTAACAAATTGAAGGTCAGAGAAATGCTGCTTATCCGCGCACAAAGCAGGGCCCACTTCGTTCGTCGTCCGGGTCCGGAAACGGGACCCGGAACTTTCAAAGATCCATGACCGGTCAACCTTCCCGCACGTCCACGCGCAGATCCTGCTTCAACGCCTGCACAATCTCCGCGAACGCCGCGTTCACCTCCTGATCCGTCAGGGTCCGGTCTGGTGAACGGAACTCCAGCGCATAGGCCAAACTGCGCTTTCCCTTGCCGATTTCTTTTGATTGGAAGATATCAAAAAGCCCAACGCCGGTCAATTCCCCGGGTCCCGCCCGGCGCACGGTCTCGACCACCTCGCGGTGCGTCACCGCGGCGTCCGCCACAAACGCGATGTCGCGCCGCACCGCCGGATACTGCGGCACCGGCCGGATCCCGGCCGCCGCGCCCGCGCCGGCCAGCAACGGCGTCAACCGCAGTTCGGCCAGCGGCATCGGCGCGGTCATGCGCCACGCGTGCCGCAACGCCGCCGACAGCAGCCCCATGCACCCGACCGGTTCGCCGTTGAGCCGGATCTCGACCGCCCACCCCGTCTCCATCGCGGGGTGTTCGCCGCGCGCGAAGGTCAGGCCGCCGGCGCGCAGGGCCGCCGCGAGATTCTCCACCGCCCCTTTCAGCCACAACAGCGCCTCCTCGTTGCCGACCGGACGCCGCCGATCCACCGCCGGCCGTCCGAACGGCCCCATCAGGCCCAGCGCCACACGCTCTTCCTCGCCGGGCTCGCCGTCCGCCCCTTTGAAAAAGACGCGCCCCATCTCAAACAGCGCCGCGCACTCGACCTGGCGCGAGGCGTTGCGCCCGAGCGACCCCGCGAGCTGCGGCAGCAGCGTATCGCGCAGCACGCCGTAATCGGCGCTCACCGGGTTCGGCAGCACCGCCCGCGACGCCGCGCGGCGCGCGTCAAACGCATCCAACTCCTGCGACGAAAGAAAACTGTAGTGCATCGCCTCGCTGAATCCCATGCCCAGCAAAATCTGGCGGCAGCGCGCCCGCGCATGGAACGCCCCCTCATCCAGCGTGGAAACGGCCGTCGCGTCCGGCAGGCGGTCCGGAATCGCGTCCAGCCCGTGCAGGCGCGCGATCTCTTCGATCAGGTCCGCCTCCAGCGTCAGGTCGAGCCGCCACGACGGAATGCGGAAGGTCGCGCCCCGCCCGTCACGCGTCAGAACCTCCAGCCCCAGCGAAGTCAGCAGCCCGACCATTTCGTCATCGGGCAGCGCCACGCCGATCACCTCCCGCGCCCGCGCGAAACGCAGCGCCACCTCGCTGGCCTTCCACGCGCGGTTGTCCACATCAATGACGCCTCGGGCCACGCGCGCCTGCCCGTGCTCCGCCAGCAGGGCCACGGCCCTGCGGCTCGCCCAATCCGCCAGCTCCGGATCCACGCCGCGCTCGAAGCGGCGCGACGATTCGGTGCCGAGCCCCAGCCGCGTGGCGGTGAACTTGGTCGAGGCCGGGTCGAACAGCGCGCTCTCCAGCAGCACATGCTCGGTGCCCGCCGCGATCTCGCTGCCCGCGCCGCCCATAATGCCCGCCACCGCGCTCGGCGCGTTGGCGTCCGCGATCACCAGCATGTCCGGGTCAAGCGAACGCTTCACGCCGTCCAGCGTGGTGATCGCCTCGCCCGGCGCGGCGCGGCGCACCACGACCGTGCGCTCCGCCAGCGCGCGGTAGTCGAACGCGTGCAGCGGCTGACCGCACTCCAGCATCACGTAGTTGGTCACATCCACCGTCAGGCTGATCGCCCGCACGCCGCACAGCTCCAGCCGGCGCCGCATCCAGGCCGGCGCGGTCCCGTCCTTGACGCCGGTCATCACGCGCGCCGTGTAGCGCGGACACTTGCCCGGATCCTCCACGCGCACCTTCGCGAAACGCTCCACCGCCTCCCCGGTCTCGGCGAACGCCACCGGGGGCAGGCGCAGCGGCCGCCGCAGCAGCGCGGCGAACTCGCGGGCGATGCCGATGATCGAAAGGCAGTCCGGCCGGTTCCAGGTGATCTCCAGATCCAGCACCGTCTCGGGCGGCGGCAGCACGTCCCGGAGCGGGGTGCCCGGCTTCAGCGCGGGATCCAGCTCCATGATGCCCGCGTGATCGTCCGAGAGTTTCAGCTCGCGCGCCGAGCAGAGCATGCCGAACGACTCCACGCCGCGCAGCTTGGCCTTCTTGATCGTGAACCCGCCCTCGGGAATCACCGCGCCGATGCGCGCGAAGGCCACCTTCAGGCCGGCGCGCGCGTTGGGCGCCCCGCACACCACCTGCCACTCCCGCTCGCCGTCCGACACCGTGCAGACATGCAGATGATCCGAGTTCGCGTGCGCCGCGCAGGCCAGCACCTCGCCCACCACAAAGGCGTCACCGAGTGTCACGCCGACCTCTTCGATGCCCTCCACCTCCACACCCGAGAACGTCAGCTTATCGGCCAACTCCCTGACCGACAGATCCGCCACGTCCACAAACTCATTCAGCCAACTGACCGGTACTTTCATGCCCCAAAACCCTTCTTTCGCTCAAAACGAGAAAGAAGGATAGCATAATCCGCACCGGAGATCAGCCAGAAGAATCAGCCTGTTTTTCTTGCCCCGCAGGCGCCGCGAATGCTCTTGACTTTAGGGGCGGTCCCGTTTACAAACGCACTTTTCCATCTTGAGGAGGGAAGCATGACGACCCGACGTTCTTTTTTCAAACAGGCGGGAATCGGCACCGCGGCCTGGGCCGGCGCGTGCGGTCTCGCGGCGGGCTGCGCCACCGCACCGCGCATCCGGCCAACCCCGGCCGCCTCGACCGATCCGTTCCGTCTGGGCATCGCCGGATACACGTTCCATAAGTTTACCCTGACCCAGACGCTGGAGATGCTGCGGAAGATCGACGTGCGGTTTTTGTGCATCAAGGATTTCCACCTGCCGCTCGCCAGCACGGAGCAGGAGATCGCCGATTTCCATGAGACCTGCCGCACCTACGGGGTGACCGGATACGGGGTCGGCCCCATCTACATGTCGACCGACGAGGAGGTGGACGCGGCGTTCGCCTACGCCAAGCGCGTCGGCACCCGGACGCTGGTGGGCGTGCCCTATGACCGGGACGGCAAAAAACGCGTGGCTTCGGCGCGGGTGCTGCGCCGGGTGCAGGATCGGGTGCGGGAGCATGACATCTGCTTCGCCATCCACAACCACGGCCCCGACATGCCGGAGCTGTTCCCCACCGCCGAAAGCGCCATGGGGATGATCGCGGATCTGGATCCGCGCATCGGGCTCTGCCTGGACATCGGCCACCAGTACCGGGACGGCAAAGACCCGGTCCAGGCCCTGCTGCGTTACGCCGACCGCGTGTACGACATCCACATCAAAAACGTGACCGCGGCCGACAAGAGCGGCAAGGGCATTGAGATGCCGCGCGGCCGGATCGACCTGCCGGCGTTCGTGCGCGCGCTGCGCGCGGTGCGCTATGCGGGCGTCTGCAGTCTCGAATACGAGAAAGACATGGCCGACCCGTTTGACGGTATCGCCGAATCGATCGGATATTTCCGCGGCGTGACGGACGCCACCCGCTAACCTGACCCCCCTACCCTTCAATCCCGGAGTGCAATGAAACTCGTTCTCGGCTGCGATCACGGCGGGCTGGCCATCCGGCAAGCCCTGCTTCCCTTTCTGCAAACGCGCGGCATCGACGTGCGCGATTTGGGCGCGTTTGACGCCAGCCCCGCGGATTATCCGGACTTCGCGATCGAAGCGGCGGAACACCTCGTCGAGGGCCGGGCCGATGCGGGGATCCTGATCTGCACCACCGGCGTCGGCATGACCATCTCCGCCAACCGGTTTCCGGGTGTGCGCGCCTCGCTGTGCGACAGCCCCGAGACCGCCCGCAAGACCCGCACGCACAACCACGCGAATGTGCTGGTCCTCGCCGGAACCCTGGCACCCGGACAAGCGGTCGCCATTGCCGAAGCCTTTCTCGACACCCCCTATTCTGAAGACGCCCGGCACCTGCGCCGCGTCGGCAAACTCGAACGGGCCTTCCGCCTGTCTGAAATCGCCCACCTCGCGCAGGCCGATCCGGAGGTCCACGCCGCTGTGCTCGGCCAGCTCAACCAGGAGAACACCACCATCAACCTGATCGCCTCGGAAAACACCGTGACGCGGGCGGTGCGTGAGGCTTCGGGCAGTGCCCTGACGAACAAGTACGCCGAAGGCTATCCGGGCCGGCGCTGGTACAGCGGCTGCGTGCCGGCCGACACCGCGGAAACGCTCGCCATCGAACGCGCGAAGCGCTTGTTCGGCGCGGAGCACGCCAACGTCCAGCCGCACTGCGGCAGCGCGGCGAACATGGCGGTCTACTTCGCGGTGCTCAAACCCGGCGACACCATTCTGTCCATGAGCCTGGACCAGGGCGGGCACCTGACCCACGGCAGCCCGGTCAACTTTTCGGGCCAGCTTTTCCACATCATCCCCTACTGCGTCGCGCCGGACACCGAGCAGCTCGACTACGACGCGATCGAAACCCTCGCGCGGGAAAAGCGTCCCAAGCTGATCGTGGCCGGGGCGAGCGCTTACCCCCGCATCCTGGACTTCCCGCGTTTCCGCGCGATCGCCGACGCCTGCGGCGCGATGCTGATGGTGGACATGGCCCACATCGCCGGACTCGTGGCGGGCGGCATGCACCCCAATCCCGTACCCTACGCCGAGTTCGTGACCACCACGACCCACAAGACCCTGCGCGGACCGCGCGGCGGCCTCGTGCTGTGCCGCGAGGCGTTCGCCAAAGCGCTGGACAAGACCGTGTTCCCGGGTCTGCAGGGCGGGCCGCTGGAAAACATCATCGCCGCCAAGGCCGTCTGTTTCGGCGAGGCCCTGCGCCCGGAATTCAGGGAATACGCGCGCCAGATCGTGGCCAACTGCCAGGCGCTGGCCGCAACCCTCACGGAGCGCGGCTTCCATCTGGTTTCGGGCGGCACCGACAACCACCTGCTGCTGGTCAACGTGGCCCGCAGCGGCCTCACCGGCAAGGATGCCGCCGCGGCCCTGGACCAGGCCGGCATCATCTGCAACAAGAACGCCATCCCGTTCGACACCAACAGCCCGTTCGTCACCTCCGGCATCCGCATCGGCACCGCGGCGGTCACCACGCGCGGCATGCGGGAGCCGCAGATGCGGCAGATCGGGACCTGGATCGCCGACCTGCTCGGCGACCTCGCGAACACAACGCTGCAGCAGCGCGTCCGCAAAGAGGTGGCGGCGCTCACCTCCGGATTCCCCGTGCCCTGAAACACGCCCCCGGCAGCGGCCGGCACCAATCGTGAAAAAGAAAATCTACCTCAGCGGCCCGATCATGGATGAGCATCCCGATCTGGCCCAGACGTGGCGCGAGCGCGCCAAAGAGGGGCTGCGTGACCAGTTTGTGCTGCTGGACCCCATGCGCCGCAATTTCAAGGACCGCGAGGTGGACAGCGCCAACGAGATCGTGGAGTTCGACCTCCAGGACGTGCGCGATGCGGATATCCTGCTGGTCAACTACAGCAAAACCTCGATCGGCACCTCGATGGAGGTGTTCTTCGCCGCGCATGACCTCGGCAAATTCGTGGTCGCCTTCTCCCCGTTCGGCTTTCAGGACTGCTCTCCGTGGATGGTGCGTTACTGCACAAAGATCCTGCCGTCACTGGATGCGGCGATCGCCTATCTCCGCGACCACTTCATCACCCGGCATGTCGAGTAGGAAGGAATAAGTAAGAAGGAAGAAGGAAGAAGGAAGAGGTGCGGGGTAAGAAGGAAAAGGCGGGGTGAGTCCGGATGGAACGTGTCGAGATGGATTGGGAAAAATGGGTGCCGAAAGATCGGGCGGTGCTCACGTTCATCCGCAGCGCGGGCCGGTTCCTGCTGATCGTCAAGAAGCGCGGTCTGGGCCGGGGCAAGGTGAATGCGCCGGGGGGGCGCATCGAGCCGGGCGAAACGCCGGAACAGGCGGCGGTCCGCGAGACCCGCGAGGAGGTCGGCCTCACGCCGCTGAACCCCCGTCCCGCCGGACAACTGGAGTTCGCCTTCACCGACGGGTACGCGCTCCGCTGCCAGGTCTTCACCGCAACGGGATTCCACGGCGAACTGACCGAGACCGACGAGGCCGCGCCGTTCTGGTGCGACGAGGGCGAATTGCCCTATGACCTCATGTGGGCGGACGACCGGCTCTGGATCCCGCTCCTGCTCGCGGGGCGCCCGTTCGAGGGCCGCTTCGTGTTCGAGGGCGACCGCATGCAATGGCACGAGGTCCGTTGCGGCGCCGGGTGAGGCGCGCGCCGGACGTCACGTGTCCACAAACAGGTCGGACGTGGCGAAAAAGGGATCGCAGGTCGCGCGCAGGCCCACCCGCCGCAACCCCGCCTCATCGCCGGGCGTGACCATGTGCGTCATGTGCATCTCGCAATCGCGCAGATCATTCAGCCGCTCCATCGCGATCTGGGCCGCGGGATTCGTGGCGCAACTGATGGCGAGCCCGATCAGCGCCTCATCCAGATTGAGGCTGGTGTACTTGCCCTTGAGAATGTCATGCTTCATGTGGACGATCGACTGCACGACCTGCGGCGCGATCAGATGGATCTGATCCGGAATGCCGGCCAGCACCTTGATCGCGTTGAGCACCATGCTGGCCGCGGCGTGCATCTGCTCCGAGTTCTTCCCGACCACGATGCGCCCGTCCTTGAGCTGCACCGCGGCCCCGCAGAAGATGCCGTTCCGGCCCTTGCCCTGTTTCATCGCGTCCTGCCCCGCCTGCCGCGCGGGTTTCACCACGATGCGGTCCTCCGGCATCTGCTTGAGTTTGTGCATCAGCAGCTCGACGCGGTCAACCGTCGCATGCTCGGTCTGGCCCGCGGCATACTCGCAGAGATGCCGGAAATACCGCCGGATCACCTCCTGCCGCGCCGCCTCGCACACCACCGCATCCTCCGTGATCCCGAAGCCCACGCGGTTCACCCCCATGTCCGTCGGCGATTTGTACGGGCACTCCTCGTTCGTCATCTTCTCCCAAATGGCGCGCAGCAGCGGGAAAGCGTCCACATCGCGATTGTAATTGATCGACACCCGGTTGTAGGCCTGCAGGTGGTAGGGGTCCACCATGTTGCTGTCGTTCAAGTCCACCGTCGCGGCCTCGTAGGCGACATTGACCGGATGCTCCAGCGGCAGGTTCCACACCGGGAACGTCTCGAATTTCGCGTACCCCGCGACCCGCCCCAGATTCCGCTCGTGATACAGTTGAGTCAGGCACGTCGCCAGCTTGCCGCTGCCGGGACCGGGTCCGGTCACCACGACGATCGGCCGTTCCGTCTCCACAAACTCATTCGCGCCGTATCCGTCGGGGCTGACGATGGTGTCCACATCCGCGGGATAGCCCTGCGTGACGTAGTGGTAGTAGACGCGCACCCCCCGGTGCTCCAGCCGGGCGCGGAACTGCTTGGCCGCATGCTGCCCGCTGAAGCGCGTGATGACCACCGCGCGGACCAGCAACCCCCAGCCGCGCAGGCCGTCGATCAGTTTCAGCGCGTCCGAATCGTACGAGATGCCGAAATCCGCCCGCATTTTCTTGCGCTCGATGTCCCCCGCGAAAATGCACAGCAGAATTTCGGCCTGGTCCTTGAGTTTCTGCAGCAGCCGGAGTTTGACGTTGGGGTCATATCCCGGCAGCACGCGGGCCGCATGCATGTCGTGCATCAGCTTGCCGCCGAACTCGATATAGAGTTTGTTGCCGTTCTGTTCGGTCCGCCGCAAAATCTCCTCTGTCTGTTCGGACAGATAGGTATCATTGTCAAACCCGATTTTCATTCGCCCCGCTTTCACCAAAAACGCGTTCCGGACTCGCCTGCCCGCGACCATCGCCGACAACCGTAAACCGGGAACGCAGTATACCGCTTTCCTTCCGTCACCGCAAACATCCTTTCGGCGCATTTGACAGCCCCGGCGGCGCGTTGCTATGCTACGCCCCAAACGGATTCGGCACGGGTTGCGCACCGCAAACCGGCCTTTCCCCTCCGGAGGGATGATGAAAACCCTGTTGACTGTTCTGTTGTGCTCGGGGTGCCTCGCGTGCGCGCGGGCGGCCCAGACCGCCCGCGAAATGACCGCCGCCGACGTGTTCACCGATGCGGACGGCGGCACCCTGCCCTACCGGATCTACCTGCCCGCCGGGATCCCGGCGGGACGCAAACTCCCGCTCGTGCTGTTTTTCCACGGCGCGGGCGAGCGGGGCTCCAACAACGTCAGCCAACTGGTGCACGGCGTGACGCCGCTGATCCGGTACGGGCAGGACGCCCGAGATCCCGCGATCCTTTTGGTGCCCCAATGCCCGAACGGCATGCAGTGGGTGAATGTCCCGTGGGGGGATACCCGGCACACCATGCCGGCACAGCCGTCGGTGCCCATGCGGCGCGCGCTGGCGCTGCTCCGTGAGAAACTGCGTACCCTGCCCGTCGACCCCGCGCGCGTCTACGTCACCGGCGTCTCCATGGGCGGATACGGCACGTGGGACGCCATCCAGCGCGAACCGGACCTGTTCGCCGCGGCCATGCCGGTCTGCGGCGGCGGCGATACCGCCTGCGCGGCGCGCATCCGGCACATCCCGATCTGGACCTTCCACGGCGAGAAGGACGGCGCGGTGCCGGTCTGCCGGTCGCGCGACATGGCGGCGGCGCTCAAGGCGTGCGGCGGCAACGTCCGGTACCGCGAATATCCGGGCGCGGGGCACGGGGTTTGGACGCCGACGTACAACGACACCGAAGTGCTCTCCTGGTTCTTCGCGCAACGCAAACCGTAGCCCGCCCCCGCAACCGGCGGGCACGGCGTTCGTCCTCAACCGGTCCGGGCGCCCAATTTCCCATGTCGTTTCCGAATCCGCCAGCCTGTCCGCCGGACCTGCCCATCTCCGCGCACGCCGGCGAGATCGCCGCGGCCCTGCGCGCCCATCCGGTGGTCATCGTCAGCGGCGACACCGGGTCGGGAAAAACCACGCAACTGCCGGTCATCGCCCTGGCCGCGGGGCGCGGCAGGCGCGGCCTGATCGGCTGCACCCAGCCGCGGCGTCTCGCGGCGCTGGCCATGGCGCGCCGCGTGGCCGAGGCGTTCGGGCAGGAGCCCGGCGGCTTCGTGGGGTACCATCACCGGTTTGACCGCCGCCTCGCGCCGGACACCGTGGTCAAATTCATGACCGACGGCATCCTGCTGGCGGAGACGCGGCGCGACCGCCTGTTCCGCGCCTACGACACCCTGATCCTCGATGAGGCGCACGAGCGTTCGCTCAACATCGATTTTCTGCTGGGCCTGATCCGGCGCATCCTGCCGCGCCGGCCGGACCTGCGCGTGATCATCAGCTCGGCCACCCTCGACGTGGAACGTTTCGCCGCCTTCTTCGCCCCCGCGCCGGTGATCGCCGTGCCCGGCCGCCTGCACCCGATCGAGACCCGCTGGCGCCCTCCCGCGGAGACGGAGGAGGCCGACCTGCCGCGGCAGATCGCCGACGCCTGTGACGAGCTGATCGCGGCCGGCCCCGGCGACATCCTCGTTTTCCTGCCCGGCGAACGGGACATCCGCGACACCGCCGAACTGCTCACCGGCCGGCGCCTGCCGCAAACGGAAATCATCCCGCTGCTCGCCTCCCTGCCCGCGGGCGAACAGCAGCGCGCCTTCCGGCTCTCGCCCAACCGGCGCATCATCCTCTCCACCAATGTGGCGGAAACCTCCCTGACCCTGCCCGGCATCCGGTACGTGGTCGATTCCGGCCTCGTGCGCCTCAGCCGCTATCATGCCCGCACGCAGGTGCAGCGGCTGCAGATCGAACCGGTTTCCCGAGCCAGCGCCAACCAGCGCCGGGGACGCTGCGGACGGCTGGCCCCGGGCATCTGCGTCCGGCTCTACGGCGAGGAGGACTTCCGGCGGCGCGACGCCTTCACCCCGCCGGAAATCCAGCGCACCAGCCTCGCCGGGGTCCTGCTCACCATGCTGGACCTGAACCTCGGCGAGATCGAAGCGTTTCCGTTTCTCGATCCGCCCTCGCCGGCCATGATCCGGGACGGTTACCGCGAACTCGATATGATCGGCGCGCTCGAGGTAGTTGAATCTCAGGTAGGGACGCCTCCCCGAGGCGTCCGCGAGTCCATGCCGGAGACCGTCGGACGGTTCGGGGAACCGTCCCTACCCGACAACCCCAATTCCCGGGTTACATCAACTTTAGAACTTCAGAACCCCCGAACTTCAGAACTTTCCCCCTACCGCCTCACGCCCCTCGGACGCCGCCTGGCGCGCCTGCCGATCGAGCCGGCGTACGCCCGGATGCTGCTGGCCGCACATCAGGAAAAGGCGTTGGCCGACGCGCTGATCGTCGTCGCCTCCCTGGAGTGCGACGACCCGCGCCAACGCCCGCTCGGCAAACAGGCCGAGGCTGACCGGGCGCACGCCCGCTTTCTCTCGCCCCTCTCGGATTTCGCGGCGCGCATCCGCCTGTGGCGCTGGTACCGGGAGCAGACCGCCCGCGCCTCGCATACCGCGGCCCGCCGGTTGTGCAAAGCGCATTACCTCTCCTATCCGCGCATGCGGGACTGGATCGAGCTGCGCGACCAGCTCGAACGGCTGTGCCAGACGCTGCAGCTCGACACCGCCTCCTGCGCGGGCGGTGACGCGGGGCTGCACCGGGCCCTGCTCGCCGGCCTGCTCGGCAACATCGGCAAGCTTGACCCGGAGACCCGCGAGTACCGCGGCGCGCGGGGCATCCACTTCGCCCTCTTCCCCGGCTCCGGCCTGGCGAAAGCCAAAGATCCCGTGCGCGCCGCGCCCGCGCAAACCCCGCGCGCGAAACCGCTCTCCCGCGAGTGGGTGATGGCCGGCGAGCTGGTGGACACCTCGCGTCTCTACGCCCGGACCGCGGCCCGCATCGATCCCGCGTGGATCGAACCGGCCGCGCGTCATCTCTGCAAGAGCAGCTTCCACTCCGCGGCGTGGGATCCGGTCCGCGGCTTCGTCCGGGTCTCCGAACGGGTCACGCTCTTCGGACTGGTGCTGGTTGAAGGACGCACGCGCGACTACAGCCGGATCAATCCGGCCGACGCCCGGGAACTCTTCATCCGCGAGGGGTTGGTCGCCGGAAGCTTCCCGCAGCCTGTGCCCGCCTTTCTTCAGGCCAATCTGGCGCGCAGCCGCGCGCTGCAGGACGCCGAAGCCAAAACCCGCCAGTATGGCGCGCTCTTTGATCCCGAGACCGCCTATGCGTTTTATGACGCGCGCCTGCCCGCGGACCTGTGCAACGCCGCCGCGCTGCGTCAGTGGCTGGCGCGGCAGCCGGAGGCGTCCGGCACGCTGACCTTGCGCGACGCCGATCTGCCCCCCGCGCGCGATCTCTCCCAAGAGTTCCCCGACGCCATCCTGCTCGGCGGCAACCGCCTCGCCCTCACCTACCGGCATGCGCCGGGCGAACCGGATGACGGCATCACCTGCCGGGTGCCGGTGCCGCTGCTCCCTCTCGCCGGCGCCTGGTCCAGCGACTGGCTCGTGCCCGGCGCGCTCGACGGGAAACTGCGCTGGATGGTAAGCGTCCTGCCCTCCAAAATCCGGCGGCTGCTGCTGCCGCTCGACGAGACGCTCGCGATGTGCCGTTCCCGCCTGATCCCCGGACGCGGCCCGTTGGCCATCGCGTTCGCCGACGCGCTCTATGCGGCGCGCGGGGTTCGCGTCCCGTCCGGAATCTGGCGCGAGGAAGTTGTGCCGGACCCCCTGCGCATGCGGTTCGCCGTGGTGGACGAACAAGGCGTGACGATCGGTACGGGGCGCAATCTCCAGACGCTGACCGCCCTGTTCGCGCAAGACGCGGCGCGGCCCGCCGCGGCCGCGCCGCCCGCCGGCCCGTGGCACCGGGATGGCCTGACCGACTGGGACTTCGGGGATCTCCCCGCGCAAGTCGATATCGGCAAGGCAGGCTGGCCGGTCATCCACTTCCCCGCGCTCACGGACAGCGGCGACACGGTCTCCCTGCGGCTCTTCGCCGATCCGGCCGCCGCGGCTGCGGCGCACGAGCAAGGTCTTGTCCGCCTGTTCGCGATCGTCCTCGGCAAAGAGGGCAAGCGCGTCCTGCAGCCGCTCTCCCTGCCAAAGGCCGCCGCGTTGGCCGCGGGTCAGCTCGACCGCTCTCCCGCCACACTCGGCCGGGAGGCCGGGACCGCCGCGCTGCGCGAAACCTTTACCGCCGGCCAGCCGGCGGTCCGCGACGGCCGCGCCTTCCGGGAGCGCCTGGAAACGGAACGCCACCGGCTGTATGGGCTCCACGCGGCGCGGTCCAGACAGGTGGTCGCCATCCTGTGCGCGGTCAGCGAGACCGAGGCGCTGCTGCGCGCCACGCCGCTGACGCCCGCCGCGTCAGACGACTTGCGCGACCAACTCGCGTGGCTGGTCTTCCCCGGTTTCGCGGAAGCGCTCTCCTCCGCGCGTCTGGAGCGGCTGCCGTGCTACCTCGAAGCCTGCCGCGTGCGGATCCAACGCGCCGCAGGCAACCCCGCAGCCGATTCGCGACGGCAGGCGGAGATCGAACCCTTCTGGCAACAGTACACCCGGCACGCGCTCCTCGACGCCCCGCCACGCCACGACCGCCTGCTGCTGGAGGAATACCGCTGGATGGTGGAGGAATTCCGCGTCTCGCTCTTCGCGCAGGAACTCCGTACCCCGGCCCCCGTCTCCGCCAAACGCCTCGCGGCCCTGTGGGAGCGGGTTTTCGCGTGATGCGGTCGCCGGTTCTCCGGTTACGGCGCAACGCGGTTACGCGGGAATGACGCGGTGTCCGGTGTGCGCGGGCCCGACAAGCGACTCTGCATTTGCTCCAGCGGAACGCCCCGGGTCTCCGGCACGAGGAACTTCACCCACAGGAACTGCAAGACCATCATGCCGCAGAAAAAGGTGAAGATCGTGCCGGGATACAGCGTTTCGGCCATCTTCGGGAAAAAGAGGGTCAGCAGCGCAGCGCAGATCCAATGCGTGAAACTTCCCAGCGCCTGCCCAGCCGCGCGGTTGCGGTTCGGGAATATTTCGCTGATGAAGACCCAGATCACGGCGCCTTGCCCCACGGCATGCGCCGCGATGAACGCGAAAATGCATACCGGAACGATCATCTGGTTCCCCGTGTTAAACGCCCATGCGCACAGACCCAGCGACAAGATGTACCCGACCGATCCCGCCATCAGCAACGTTCGGCGGCCCAGACGGTCGATCAGCCACAACCCGACAAAGGTGAAGATTAGATTGGTAACGCCGATACCCACCGACTGCAACAACGCCGCACCTGCAGCGAGACCGGACATCTCGAAAATACGCGGGGCGAAGTACAGGATGGCGTTGATGCCGGAGAGCTGATTGAAAAAGGCGATCAGAACGGCCAGCAGAATCGGCACGCGCAGGCGGCGTGTGAAGAAACGCGCCGCGTCCCGCGTGCGGGTGACCGAACCTGCGACCTCGTCAACCATCTCGTCCACCTCGGCCTCGGAGAGGTCAGGGTTGATCCTGCGGAGTCCATCCCGTCCGGCCGCGCGGTCGCCGCGATGCGTGATCAACCAGCGCGGGCTTTCAATGAGCCCGAAACAGAACAGCGTGTAGAGAAGCGCCGGAAAGGCCTCCACGCCCAGCATCCAGCGCCAAACGTTCGCGCCGATCCCGCTTAACAGGGCGTTGGAAAGAAACGCCACGAGAATGCCGAACACAATGTTGAACTGGAACAGGCCAGCCAGCCGCCCGCGGACCCGCGCCGGAGCGATTTCGGCGATGTACAGCGGAGAGACCACGGTCGAGACGCCGATCCCAACGCCACCGATGAAACGCGCGAGCATCAGCGTGTAGGCGCCGGTCGCGAACGCGGACCAGACCGCCGAAATGAAGTACAGGACACCGATCCACAAGAGCGTGCGTTTCCGTCCGTAACGTTCGGTGGGCCAGCCGCCAACCAGGGAGCCGAGCACGGTCCCCCATAGCGCGGCGCTCATGGTCCAGCCGTGCAGGGCCGCGCCCAGTCCCCACAATTTTTGGATCGTCTGCTCCGCCCCCGAGATCACCACCGTGTCGAAACCGAACAAAAACCCGCCTAACGCGGCAACCACCGAGAACAGCACCACTTTTTTGCTCATCGCGTTCTCCTTCGTATTTCAGCAAGAGGAATGGCCACCCCGCACGCCACCGGCCGCGGCTTCCTCTGGAGCGGGCACCGCACCGCGCCGCGCCGCCACCCAGGCACCGCATTCGTTCCCGGCTTCGACGGCTTTCCGCGCGGTCGCGCCGCGCAGCCAAGCCGCGAGAAACGCGGCGGAAAAGGCATCGCCAGCCCCGACCGTATCCACGACATCCACCCGTGCGCACGGGCAGTGAATCGGCGCCGCGCCGCGTCCACGGACAAGACATCCGTCCGCGCCCGACGTGACCACGACAACCCGGACAGCGGGGTGGCGGCGCAACACGGCCGCGCTGAACGCCGCAGGCTCACACGCCCCGTTGAAAAGCAGACCGCCGAGTATGCGGGCCTCATCGGCATTGGTTTTGACGATGGAGGCGCGGGCCAATCCCCGGGCAACCCGCGGCGCGGTCCAGAAGGTCTGACGCAGATTCACGTCGTAAAAGATAACCGCCTCGCGCAGCGTGTCCAGCATGTTCACGAGTGTGCCGCGGGAGAGGCGACTGCGCTGTGCCAGCGTGCCGAAACAGACGGCGCGCGGGCGCGCGGCCAGCAGGGCTTTCAGCGCGCGGGCGTCAAGGCGGATATGATCCCATGCCGCATCTTTTCGGATCCTGTAGGCAGGCTGTCCGTCCTGAAGGGACACCTTCACCGTGCCGGTGGCATGGACCGGATCAATACCCGTCCAGCGCCGCTCGACACCGTGACGCGCCATCGCATCCAGCGCCGCATGCCCCAGCGCGTCGTCGCCGACGCGGGACACGGCAGCGGCGCGCAGTCCGCACCGCACCGCGTGGGCCGCGAGGTTGAACGGCGCGCCGCCGATATGCGCCGTACCGCCGATCACGTCCCACAGGATCTCACCGAATGACACGACGTCGATCATCCGCCATCCCCTGTCGCGCGCCGCAAAAACGATTTCTCCCGCCTTTCAGGTTTTCATGCGGCGGGAAAACGAACCTCATGGCGCCTTTTATTATTGCCATCTAGCCGTGTATCCTGCGATCCCATACCGTTTGCCGGCCTGCGGGACCGTCCATGACAAACCTATCAGAAGGCCTTCCCGACAAATAGGCGTTACATGTCCGCCATAGGCCCTGCTCTTTGGTTGGCTGTCGACAAAACGTTTTGACAAAGATGCGTACTGGAAGATCGCATCCGGTGTCCGGGAAATAAAATGCCCGATCTCCAAACCCTGCGGATTAAGATGTTCCATAACAAAAAGATGAATCTGCCCGTCATGATATACAACGCCCGTCAGCTCTTGAGCCCGCACATCAGCCGTTCGGACTGTGACAGGTCGCGCCGTCGGCCATGTGGCAGGTTGATCCGGTGTAGCGGAAGCGGTGTGCGCAATGTGATATCCACCATTAGTAGCACGATGATACAGGTGTAACCGTTCATCATCCGGCAACGAGATGACCGCTGGATCATCATCCTCCCCGTCCAAATCACTGACTGGCGCATCAGATTTAGTCCAAGGCAACTGCTCCGGATCAGCGCCGGACCATGCCAGGCCAATACTCCTTTGTGTATAATGTTGTGTTTTGCGTGCACTGAAAGGAACCCATAAGCGACCTCGGCAGTACGCCATGCCAGCGGGACTGGCCACCCCGTAACCGTCATACGACTCGCCGGGAACGCCTTTGGGGACAGCAACCCCGTGAAACGTCCAGTTTGTTAAATTCGAGCTGCTCCAAAGATAAAGCTCGGTGTTGTACGTGTTGGGATGGTGTGGGTTACACAATGGCACAACATCCGCGACAAGATAATATCTTCTCTTAACAGGATGCCACGCGTAGGCATGCTCGCGCAGACTCGCCTCCCCAACTGGAGAATTTGCAGGCAGCGCAATCCCAAAGAGCCGTACCGGTTCATGCCATAGCCTCGCAACTTTGTTTCCTGCTTTTTCTTGTCCGCCCTGTTCGCACGGATCCGGAGCTGCATGGCATGTCAAAATGAAGACAAAAAACAAAAGGCAACAAATTGAACCGGAACCGGATTGTCTTGACAACCTACTCGATGCGGGCAACCTCATAAAAAACCTCCAACCCATGAAACGGACCGCCTTTTTAAGAAATGCCGTCCAAACAAAAAATGTCACCGAAGGTTCACGATGGTTCCAGGCTGGATGGGCGCGGCTTCATAAACCAAATAATCGAATTCCGCCGTCAACCCCGACCGTTGGCTCCAATCGTTGGCAAACAATCCGGCATGCAGTAACACCTTTCCCGGCAAGTGGAGCGTACTGAGAGTGGTCCAGAGTTCACCGTCTTCGCTGTACTCGAAACGGAAGCTGTCCTTGCGTCCGCGAATGCGCAGACGTATGTCTGAAATGACTCCGGCCAAGGCCGTCGCCGGGCTGGAAACACCAGGGCCTTCAACACGGATCCCTTCTGCGGCATACGCGCCATATTTGACATGGTCGAAGGTATTGGCGTCCGGATCCTCGAACATCAGTATCAGTCCCGCCATATTCGTATCGTTTGTGAAGGTC
>JAVEYH010000005.1:69734-75181 GCA_034003585.1 Kiritimatiellia bacterium | reverse complement strand
GACGGGTATGTGGCACACGAATTCAGCCCCAAGCGCGGCATCGAATCCCTGCGCCACGCGGTGGAGCTCTGCGACGTATGACTTTCGAGCGGGGAAGACCTGTCATGCGGATGCGGCACGCGCCGGATTCAGCCTGAACACCAGCGCGGATTAGGCGGACAAAAGGACCGGGCGGAGTTCGGATCCCGTCACACAAGAGCAGAAAGAACAGAGGACAAACATGATGACATGCGGGCTTCATTCAAAACCCGGGGGAGATCGGATCCGCAGCGGCTTGACGGCGCTTAGCCTCGTTTGCTGTCTCGGATCCGCGGCTGCCGGACCGGCGGGCGCAAACCTGATCCAAAACGGTTCGTTCGAGATCTCGACCGCGCCGGAGATGCCGGATTGCTGGGCGAACCACATCCTTTATCCCGCGTTTGACGCCGATTTCTATGAGAATTTCCGCGCGGTGGAAGATAATCCGTTTCACGGCCAGCGCTGTTTCCGGCTCAAGGGCTCCGCCACCCATTACGGGCAGACCGGCCTGTTCGCGGACCGCGGCACCAACGGCGTGCTCTCCCTTTACCTGCGCACCGACACGTCCGGCGCGACGATCCGGGTCAACGGGTCGGGGGAAACCGGCGTGTTCACCCCCGACCGGGACTGGAAGCGCTTTGTCCTTCCGATCCGGAAACTTACGGCCAGCCGGTTTAGCGTGAGCTGCACCAACACGGTGTTCCTCGACGCCGTCAAACTGGAACCCGGCGGCACGCCCACGTCCTTCGCGCCGCACACCTATGAACGGCTCCGCAGTGCCGTGCCGCCGTCGGAAACCGTGCCGCCGCCCTCGGCCGCGCTCCCTCCCCCCGTTGTAACATCCGCGCGCGAAATTCCGTGGGGCAGGGGACTGGCCGTCCAACTCGCCGGCGAGGGCGGCACCGCGCCGCGTCAGACCACACGCTGCGCGATCCTCCGGGATGACGCGGCGCTGCGCGTCCGGTTCCAATGCGCGGGGCGCGACCCCGGGCGTCTGGTGGCGCGTGTGACCGAGCCGGCGTCCGGCCTGCTCGCCGCGGATGATGCGGTGGCGGTCTGCCTGACCCCGGGTCACGCGTCCGGTTCGGATACGCGCTACGCGTTTATCGTGAACGCCGCGGGCACGCGCGGCCAGTCGCGCAAGGGCGACCCGACCTGGCGGGCAACGTGGGAGGCCGAGGTCGTGACCAACGCCACCGGTTACGAGGCGCGCCTCACGATCCCGTACGCGGTTCTGGATGAGGGTTTGTTTCTTGGGCCCGTCTGGCGCGTCAACCTGATCCGCTATGCCGCTGCGGGACCGGACGGGCCGCGCGAAGTCACGGCGTGGTCCTTCCCGAAACTGGCCATCGCGGAACACGACGGCGCCGAGGTGTCGGGGTTCGACGGGCTCGGCCGGTACCGGGTGCACATTGCTACGCCCCGCGCGCTGCTCGCCGAACGCCGGCTCAGCGCGCTGCGGCCGGACCTGTTCGATGTGGTGTTCCGCGCGCGCTTCGCGGAGCGGGGGGCGCTCCGGGGGAACGCCGTCCTGACCACCGCGCGCCGCCGGCTCGAAACCGTCTGGCAGCGTACGGAAGACACGGCCGACATGACCTTCACGGGGCTGACCCCCCGTGAGGTCACCGAATTGGGCGACATGACGCTGCAGCTCCGCGCGGCCGGAACCGTGCTGGCCGAACGGTTTTTCCGTGACCGCCTGGCCGTGCCCCCGCTGGCCGAAGTGGGACCGCTCGACCGCAACTACTACAGCACCGAAACCTGCGCGGCCGTGCGCGTCGCGCATGCCGTCGCGCCCGCGTTCGCCAAAGGGCTGGAGTGGGATCTGCATGTGCTGCGGCAGCAGCGGAGCGTGTTCAGCCGCCGCTATGCCGCATCGGAACGGGACCTGGCGCTGCCGCTGGAGAATCTGGCGCCGGGCGAGTACGCGCTGCGGGTCAACCTAGTGCGCGGGAACGGCAGCGCCGAAATTCTGGCGGGCCGGGAGCTGATGCTGACCCGGCTCCCGCCCGGCAAAACGGAGAGCAAATACGATCCGGTCCGCAGGCTGCCGATTCTCGCGGGCAAACCCTTTGTGGCGTTCGGCGCGGATTTCCCGACCGGCAGTCTGAAGCACAGCCCGGATAACGCCGCGGCCCTGCACCGTCTGGCGCGCGAGGAGCTGCCGCAGCGGTTCGCCAACGTGATCATGACCCTTGGCGCGATTCCCTCCAACGGCATGTCGGCGGCGCACTGCGACCATCTGGAGCGGTTTCTGGACGCCTGCCGCGACGGCGGTCTGCCGGTGTTCGTCTGGCTGAGCAGCAACATCGACATGACGCCGCAAGGCGCCCCCTCCAGCAAGCAGCGCACCATGTACGAATTGCCGGCCCCCGAGATCATCCGGATGCAGACGGAGGAGGTGCGCGCGCTGGCCCACCGGCCTGAGATCGCGGTCTGGAAAAGTATGGACGAGGTCTACGGCCACTGGCTGAAGCTTCATCCGGACCACCGGGAGTCCGATCTGCTGACGTTCCGCCACGCCCTGAAGGAGGTGGACCCGCACCGGCTGTACTGGGAAAACTCCGTCTACGCGGGCCGCATGTTCGGCGGGTATGACAGCGCGGACGTCATCACCGCCTCGCTCTACGGCACGGGTTCCGAATTCGTGCTCGACCACATGCGGCTGATGGAGGCCGCGCGCGAGCGCGCCGGCAGGCGCAACGTCACCGGGGCCTGGCTGGTGAAGTACCCGCGGGATTGGGAATGCCTGCGGCCTCTCGACGAACTGCGCTGCAGCGTGTACGCCATCCTCACCACCGGCGGGCGGTGGGTCTCCTTCTACACCTGCAAGAGCTTCTCCCGCTCCGTATGGGACGGCCTGGTCGGACTCAAACGCGAGATCGACTTCCTGACGCCGGTGTTCTCCGGCGAGGAGGTGACCGGCGAGGTGCGCGCCTCGCACTCCCAACTGGCCTGGTGCGCGTGGCGGTACGGAGGGAAAACCTATCTGCTCGCGGCCAATGTTTCGCCGCGGCCTCTGGCGGTCGCGGCGTTTGATGTGGCGGCGGTGAGCCGGGCGAAACACGTTCGCGTGTGTTTCGAGAACCGCACGCTTCAATCCGGGGACGGCGTGATCCGGGACGCCTTCCCCGCATACGGGCGACATGTCTATGAATGGGAATAAACGAAGGAAGAAGCGTTTCGCGCGGGCCAGGTTGCTCTGCCTGTGCGCGTTCACGGCGGCTGCGGCGGAAACCAACCTGCTGCGGAACGGCAGTTTCGAAACGGTCAAGCCGTTCTGCCGGCCGGAAGACGACAACGAGGCCGCCAAGCCTTTCCCGCACTGGGATGCGGCGGGCTCGTGGCACGGGTCGGTCTGTGCGGGCACGCTCGCCGCGGACGGCGACGTCTCCGCCCTGTTCACGGGCGGCGGCTGGCTCAGCCAATACGCCATTCCGGTGCGGCCCGGCGCGCGTTACCGGATCACCGGGCGGATGCGGACACGCCTGCCGCTCCTGCCGGCCGGGCCGGAGCCGCAACCCGGACAGACCCTCTCCTGGGGGGAGCTGGGAACGTACGGGGCGTACGTGAAAATCGACGCCGCGGACAAGGGCACGCTCTGGGCGCGCGCCGTGTCGGGCGAGCGGCCCTGGCACACGCTCAGCGGAACGTTCACCGCGCCCGCGGAGGTGACCCGCGTGACCCTCTGCATCGGCGGATACCGGCCGGGGTTCCCGGTCTGGGCCGATGATTTCCGCCTGACCGAAGAACCCTGACGCGCGCAAGGCCGATCAAGAGCCGCACAAAACACACGCCGCACTCATTCCGGCCGCGGACCGATCCCGCTCACTCCGGTTTCGGGCCGCCGAAGCAGTAGGCGACATGATCGGCCTGCGGCGGCCGGGTCAGCAGCGTGACACCGACCGCGACCAGGGCGGAGACCGGCAGCGCCACGAGAATCGGATCCACCACCGCCCAGGTAGGACTGAAGGCGGGCGAGAGCAGCGTGGCTTTACCGAAGAGGGCCTTGCAGAATCCCAGGCCCGTCGCGGTCTTGGCGTTGACGCAAACCGACCAGAAGGCGCTTGTCAGGAACCCGGTCAGGATCGAGGCGATCGCCGCCGGGCGCGTCATGCGCCGCCAGAAGAGCCCGCCCAGCAGCGCGGGCAGAAACGCGGCGGCGCAGATGCCGAAGAAAATGGCGGTGGCCAGCGCGATGATGTTGCCGCGTACCAGCTTGCCCAGAACGAGCGAGGAGACCAGGCCGATCACGATGCCCATGCGCGTGATCTGCACGCTCCAGGCGGTGTTGCCTTTGAGCAGCGGTTCGAAGATGTCGCGGCCGATGGCCGTCCCCATGGTGTGGAACTGGCTGGAGAGCGTGCTCATCGCGGCCGAGAGGAGCGTCATCAGGAAGAGCACGCTGAACCATTTCGGGAACGCGCTGCTGATGTACCGGGGGATGATCGTGTCGCTGTTGCCTTTGAGCGTGGTGCCGATCGTGACCGTGCGGGCGATCGCGATCTGCCCCGGGCGGATCACATCCGGCGCGCCGCCCACGCCGCGCGTGAAGGTCACCGACGGGGTCAGAAGCAGGTAGTGCAGCGGCTGCTCGGGCCGGTCACCCGGCAACCGGTAGGCGAGGAAGGGCTTGCCGCGCGCCCGGACTTCCGGCGCGGCGTCCGGCATGATCCGCGTAAGCGCCCCGTTGCCGTCCGCGCCGGGATCGAGCAGCACGCGTTCCTCCACGATCTGGCAGGCGAGGGTCTCATGCTTGGCGAAATACGCATTCGAGAGCGCGCCGACCACAAACGCCACGCCCGTCATGAAGAAGATGAAGATTCCGCCGGCCACGACGCCGCGGCTGAGCGCCTGCTTGGATTTGACGGTCATGAAGCGCACGATCAGTTGCGGCTGCGCCAGCACGCCGATGCCCACCCCCATGACGATGGTCGAAACCATGGTCCACCACAGCGTGTAGCGCGCGGCCTCGGCCGGCGGCGCGCCGGGCGCGGCCCAGCCGAACACCGGCATGGAGGTCCATCCCTGATGCCCGATTGCGGTCAACGCCGCGGGCACCTGCGGCGTCAGATGGGTGAGGGTCGCGTGCGCCGCCGTAAACCCGCCGAGTTTCGTGTAGGTGATCCCCAGCAGGGCCACCATACCGACCAGCATGATCGTTCCCTGGAGCGCGTCGGTGAGCATCACGCCTTTGATGCCGCCGGCGATCACATAGGCGGCCACGATCGTGACAAACAGGTAGAGGGCCGCCTCATACGAGATGTGGAAGATCGGCCCGATGAACTCCGCGCCGCCGATGATCACCGCCATGGCGTATAGCGGCATGAAGCAGAAAATGATCAGCGCGCACAACACCTGAATGAACCGGCTGCCATAGCGTTTGCCCATCAGTTCCGGGAAGGTGTGCGCGTCCAGATGGTGCCCCA
>JAVEYH010000005.1:26598-69634 GCA_034003585.1 Kiritimatiellia bacterium | reverse complement strand
AACAAGGCCGTACTATACGCGGACCGGCGCGGAACGGGCAAGGGAAAATTCGCGCCCCGCGGGACGGGGCGAAAAAAAACCGGAAAGCCCCCCTTGACGCGGTTTCGGTAATTCGGTACTGTGTTACTGAATTACCAAGAGAAAGGGCGATTGTATGCTGGGACTGCTGAATATCTCTGAAGCGATGTCGATCGCGTTGCACACATGCGCGAGTCTCGCGGAGAATCAGGGGGAGTTCTGTTCGTCGCGGCTGGTCTCGGAACGTCTGGGGTTCTCCGCCCACCATTTCGCGAAGGTGGTGCAGCAGCTTGTCCGGGCCGGGCTCCTCGAGACCGAGCGCGGGCCGGCCGGCGGCGCGCGGCTGGCCCGGCCCGCCGCGGAGATCACGCTGCTGGAGATTTACACCGCGGCCGGCGGGAAGCCCCATCCGGCCGGCTGTCTGCTGAAACCAGAGATTTGCCCGGGCGACGGTTGCGCGCTGGGTAAACTCATGGAACGGGAAAACGAGCGCCTGGCCAACCTGCTGGAATCGGTCCGGCTGGACAGCGTGGTCCGCTCGCTGCAACGCAACCGTCACGACGGGCAGGCGCGGCGCGGGCCGCGAACGCGCGGCGCGGCCAAACGGAAACCCGCCCAACGAAAGGCGAACGCATGAAACGGAAAATCGTGACTATCGACGAGGGCCTCTGCAACGGTTGCGGACTTTGCGTGAGCGCCTGTCATGAGGGCGCGCTGCAAATGGTGGACGGCAAGGCGCGGCTGGTCTCGGACAGCTATTGCGACGGGCTCGGCGACTGCCTGCCCGAGTGCCCGACCGGCGCGATCCGGATCGTGGAGCGCGAAGCCGCGGCCTACGACGAGGCGGCCGTGGCCGCCAACCTGGCGGCGGCGAAACCGGCCGCTGCCGGGAACGCGCCGCCGCCGGCGCAGCCGCTTTCCGGCGGGTGCCCCGGCCGCATGGCCCGGGCCATCGCGCGGCCGCCGCAGCCGGCCGCCGCCGCCCCGGACGCGCCGCAAGCCAACGCGCCTGTACCGGCCCTGACCAACTGGCCGGTCCAGATCAAACTCGTGCCGGTCAACGCGCCGTATCTCCACCACGCCGCGCTGCTGATCGCCGCGGACTGCACGGCCTTCGCCTATCCGGACATCCACCGGCGCTTCATGACCAACAAGGTCACGATGATCGGCTGCCCCAAACTCGACGAGGGCGACTATACGGAAAAACTGACCGCGATCCTGCAGGCCAACGACATCCGCAGCGTGACCGTGCTGCGCATGGAGGTGCCTTGCTGCGCGGGCATCGCCAACGCCGCCAAGCAGGCGCTGATCAACAGCGGCAAGATGATTCCCTGGCGCATAGTGACGATCGCCACCGACGGCACGATCCTGGAGGAATGACCCCTCTTTTTTCACTCTCAAAACCGCGGCCACCCCGTGTACGCGGCACCCCACACACAACCAACAAGGAGAACCTCATGAGCGACATGTTCTGTTTCCAGTGCGAGCAAACCGCGGGCGGCAAAGCCTGCACCCGGATGGGTGTCTGCGGCAAGACCCCCGAAGCCTCCAACCTGCAGGATGAGATCACGGCCGGACTCGTCACTCTGGCGCGCGCGCTGGACGGCAAACCCGCCTGCCCGGCGTGCGAGGCGCTTTTCATGGACGCGCTCTTCATGACCGTCACCAACGTGAATTTCGACCCGGCTGACCTGAAGGCGATGCGGGAACGCATCCTCGCGGCGGCCGCCAAGGCCGGCGGCGCCCCGGTTTTTGCCCCTGCGGCCCTGTTCCACGGCGATCAGGATGTCGTGTCGCTGCGCTCCACGCTGCTTTTCGGCCTGCGCGGCATGGCGGCCTACGCGGCCCATGCCCGTGTGCTGGGCAAGACCGATCCGGCGGTTTCCGCGTGGTTCCAGAAGGGGATGAAGGCCTTGGGCGACGACCACTCGGTCGAGGAGTGGCTCGGCCTGATCCTCGAGTTCGGCAACGTCAACCTCAAATGCATGGAGCTGCTGGACGCCGCCAACACCGGCGCGTACGGCAACCCGGTGCCCACCCCGGTCGAGACCGGCCATCACAAGGGTCCGTTCGTGGTTGTCACGGGACACGATCTGCTTGACCTCAAGATGCTGCTGGAACAGACCGAGGGCAAGGGCGTCAACGTCTACACCCACGGCGAGATGCTGCCCGCGCACGCCTATCCGGAACTCAAGAAGTATCCGCAGCTCAAGGGGAACTTCGGCACCGCCTGGCAGAACCAGCAGAAGGAATTCGATGGCCTGCCGGGGGTGGTGCTCTACACCACCAACTGCCTGATGCCGCCCAAGCCCTCCTACGCCGGCAACCTCTACACCACGGCCGAAGTCGGCTGGCCCGGCGTCACGCACATCGCGGCGGACGCCAACGGCAAGAAGGACTTCACGGCGCTGATCGAGCACGCCATCCGCCTCGGCGGCTGGCGGGAGGAGACGCAGGGCGCGCCGCTGATGACCGGCTTCGCGCACAACGCGGTGCTCTCCGTGGCCGACAAGGTGGTCGAAGCGGTCAAGTCCGGCGCGGTCAAACACATCTTCCTGGTGGGCGGTTGTGACGGCGCCAAGCTCGGGCGCGACTACTACACCGAGTTTGTGGAGAAGGCTCCGAAGGACACGCTGATCCTGACGCTGGCCTGCGGCAAGTTCCGCTTCAACCACCTGCAGAGTCAGCTGGGCGACATCGGCGGGATCCCGCGCCTGCTGGACATGGGCCAGTGCAACGACGCCTACTCTGCGATCAAGGTCGCGGTGGCGCTCTCGCAGGTCTTCGGTTGCGGCGTGAACGACCTGCCGCTTTCGCTGATCCTCTCCTGGTACGAGCAGAAGGCGGTCTGCATCCTGCTGACCCTGCTGGCGCTCGGCATCAAGAACATCCGCATCGGGCCCAGCCTGCCGGCCTTCGTCTCGCCCACCGTGCTCAACGTACTGGTCGAGAAGTTCGGCCTGACGCCGATCAAGACGGCGGAGGAGGATCTCGCGTCGATCCTCAAAACCGCCTGATTCCGCTGCCCTGCGGTCCGACAGGCGGCGCGTCCGGCAGCGGGCGCGCCGCCTCCTTTTTCGCCAGCGTCCCCCGGCGTCCGTCCGCGCCTCCGGTCAGGGCGCGCCCTGCGTGCGGGCAGCGGCCCTGTAGGAACGGTAGAGTGCGGGCAGGGCTTCGCGCAGGGCGCTCTCGTTCGCGCGCGGGTCGCCCCGGTCATAGATCGCGAAAGCTGACGCCGCGGAGGTTTTGCGGAACGTGTAGATCCCGCCGGGCTCGACCTTCACTTCGCACGGGCACAGCGCGTTGGGCAGAACCGTGTCGGTCGGCAGCACCTCGCCGGGACACACGATGCGGCAACTGCCGTCCACCCGCTTCACGAGGCGCCGTCCGCTGAGACAGAGCCAGACGGCGGTTTCCCAAACGTAGTGCTCTTTGTCCAGCCGCGCGGCTTCCGGCGCCGGGCCGTCCGCCTCCAGCGCGCGGAGGAAGTCCGGGCGCGCGGAGCGGGTGATCGCAAACTCCAGATACCGCCTCAGCGGCGGCTCCATGTCCGCGAGGAACCGCAGGTCCGGCAGCTTGAAAAACGTATTGTGCCGATCATAGCTGAAGGCCGGGTGCTTTATGCCGTATCCCACGCTTTCGGCGTTCCCCGCCGCGCAGGGGTACAGCGCGATGGGCAGCGTTGAACGTAATAGCGCCACGACGGCATTCGTGTCGAGCGCGACGTTCCACTCCAGAAAGCCCGGCGCGCTGGTTCCCGCGGACAGGTGCAGGCGTCTGAGTTTCGCGTGGAACAGGGCGGGGTCACGGTTGTACGCCACGGCCACGGGCCTTGCCGAGCCGAACGACGTGATGTCCATCGGGACGTCGCTCTGCCGGAGCGTCCGCAGGATCAGTTCGACGCCCTGCTGCTGAAACCCCGGCGCGTCCCGCATCGTGTCGTCCGGCGTCTTCATGCGCGCGAACGGGCCCGCGCCACAGGGCACGTTCCGGTTGAACAGGTAATTGAGTTGCAGCACGGGGACGAAACCGGGATCGCGCGGGCCTTGCGCGTCCTCGAACAGGCCCGGCCCGGCGTTCTTGGCGACCGGCTGGCGGAACGGCTCGCTGCAGTCCAGGATCACCGCCTTGAGCTCAAGCTCCGGCAACGCGTAGGCCGTCAGCAGGTCGACGTTATCCCCGACGTCCTGGTGCGGGTGGTAGAGGTCGGTCACGTTGATGAACGGGATCCGGCTCCGCGTGGAGGCGCCGCCCCCGGATCCGGAGAGGGGACCGAAGACGAGCGGCAGCACAAGAAGCGTCAAGAAGCGTTTCATCGCACCCTTTCGCACAGCATCGCGGCCGGTTCATTTCTTGGCGGCGTCGAGCTTGCCGTCAGGCCCGGTGGCCGTGGCCGCGGCGTTGAGCGCGGCGGAGGCTTCCGCCCGCGTGGCGTGGCCGAGCCCCAGGGCACGGCGCACGCAATCGGCCACGGCTTTCGCCTGCATGGCTTTGGCCGGTCCCTTGAAATGAAAGGTGTCGCCCCAGTGCCGTTCCCTGTCCAACGGGTCCATCAGCGCGAAGAGATCGTTGGTCGGCACGCCCTCTTCGGTCATGACGCGGGCCGCGATGGCGTTGAGTTCTTTCGCCTTTTCCGTGAGCTGGGGATTCTTGAGCGGCGTCGAACTCGCCCAGAAAAGCTTCGCGCCTCTCCGCTTTTCCTTGATCAGCCGGATGGCCGCGCGCAGGCATGCCTCCCAATCCCGGCGGTTGCTCGACAGGCTGTGCAGCCCGTTGTTGAAGTGGATCACCGCATAGTCGGCCTCATCGAGAAAGAAGGCGAGCGCCCGCAGGTAACTCGCGTCGCACACGCACTTGGAAGTGGCGAAAAAGGTGACATACGCTTTACCCGCCAACTCCTGGCAGACCTCTTTGCTGTACCCGTTGCAGATGGAGTCGCCGATCAGCAGCACGCGCGGCAACCGGGCATCGTTGGCCTGATAGGCGTACGAAACGATCCACTCCGTGGCTTCCCTCGGATGCGGCTCGCTGAGCGCCGGGCGCTCCTGGGCCGCGGCATGGAAGAGCATCCCACTGATCCCCGACAGAAACAGAACCCGTCTTTTCATCCGTCCCTCCCTTTTTCCGCGGCCGCCGGCGCGAGGTCACAGACCCGCATTTCCACCGACGTTTCCCCGCCAAAATCGTTTCGGTTCAATTCAAACACCACATCCAGCCGGCCGCCCGCGGCGCGCACGGCCTCGGACACCGCGCCGTGGCGGAACCATATGCCCCGCACGGACCGGCCCCCGCCCACACCGAACGCGAGTTGCAGATGCTCGCCGGAGCCGCCGACCGGTTGCGCGCGCTCCAGGCTTACGCCGCGCAGACCCCAGCGCGGCGTCGGGTTGCCGTGGCCGAACGGTGCCAGCCGCTGCTGCGCGGCAAGGAACGCGACCGAGAGCGCCTCCGGCGTGAGCCACCCGTCCATCGCCAGGCACGGGCCGCCGCCGGCCGCTCCCGCCTGATCCGCGCACGCCTCGCAAAACCGCTGCCGGAAGCGCGCGAACCCGCCTGCCCGGACCTGAAACCCCGCGGCCCGCTCGTGTCCGCCGAATCCGGTCAGCGCGTCCCCGGCCGCGGCCAGGGCCTTGAGCGCATGATACCCCTCGCCCGCTCGCACCGACCCCCTCCCTGCGCCCGTCGCATCGAACGCCACCGCCGCCGCGGGCCGCGCCGCCGCCTCGCTCAGCCGCGCCGCCACGATCCCGAGCACCCCGGGGTGCCAGCCGGCCGTTCCCGCCTGCGGACCCTCGCCGCCGACCACCACCGCCGCGAGGCCGCCCAGGCCCTGCGGGGAATCGAGCCCGCACTGGCGCCGCGCGGCGGCCAGCATGCGCGCCTCCACGCCGCGACGCTCGCCGTTGAACCCTTCGAGGCGCGTCGCCAATTCCGCCGCGCGCTGGCGGTCGCACGTGGTCAGCAGCTCGTACGCGTCCATGGCCGACCCCATGCGGCCGGCCGCATTGAGCCGCGGCCCCAGAACGAATCCGAACAGGGCCGCATCCATGCCGCGGACGGTCTGCGCCGCCGCGCGCGCCAGCAGCGCGCGCAACCCTTCGCCCGCATACCGTTCCCACGAACGGAGCGCGGCCGAAACCAACAGCCGGTTCTCCCCAATCAACGGCACCACATCCGTTACCGTCGCCAGCCCGACCGGTGCCAGCAGTTCGCCGCAGAAGGGTTGGCCCGGATACCAGTTGCGGCGTTTGCCCAGTTCGGCCATCGCGTGAACCACCTTAAAGGCCACGCCCGCGCCGCACAGGTGCTCCGCGCCCGGCGAGGCGCCGACGCGCGGATTCACGATCACCGCGGCGCGGGGCAGCGTCGCGCCGGGTTCGTGGTGGTCGGTCAGGATCACCTCAACCCCTGCGGCATTCAGGTGCTCCACCTCGTTTGTCGAGGTGATCCCGCAATCCACGGTGACCAGCAGGTCCGGCCATCCCCCCCGTTCGCGGCGGCACCGCTCCAGCGCGGCGAGGGTCAAACCGTATCCCTCCGGATCGCGGTGGGGCAGGAAGACCGAGACTTGGCCGCCGAAGCGTTTGATCGAAGAGGCCAGCACCGCCGCGGCCGCCACGCCGTCCGCATCGAAATCGCCGTAAACCACGATTTTGCGGCCGGCCCGGACCGCGGCCCAAAGCCGTTCCGCTGCCTCCGCGGCGCCGGGAAAGCTCTCGGGAGGCCCCAGATGCTTCCGTAGTTCCGGTGCCAGAAACGCGGCGGCGCGCTCGGGCGTGGCGTGGCCGCGCGCCGCGAGAACCCGCGCCAGGGGCAGCGGCAGATCCAGCGCGACGGCCAGTTCGCGGGCGGCGCCTTCGTCCGCGGGGGATTCCCGCCATCTGTATTTCGGAAACATGCCGCGCCTCGCCGCCCCCGAAGCGGATCCTGCGGTTTTCACGCCTCGAACCGCACGCTGCTCCGCGACGCCTTCTTTTCGCTGTGTTTTCGCTTCTCTTCCAGCACGCGGGCCTGCTGGCGGCGCGAGCGGCGGCGCTTTTGGCGCCGGATCTTCTCCGTCGCCTGCCGCCGCGCCGAGAGGTCCGAGCGCTCGCGCTCCAGAATGCGTTCGGCCAGCTCGCGCCGGGCCAGCCAGCGGTTCTGTTCACGCGACCGGCTGACGCCGCATTTGACTGTGAGCCGACTGGGGCGGTGCAGAAGCCGCACCGTCGAGGCAGTCTTGTTGATCTTCTGGCCCCCGGGGCCCGATCCGAGAATAAAGGATTCCTCCAAATCCTCCTCGAACACGCTGGCCAGAGCCATGCGCGCCCGGATCTTCTCGATGGTCCCGGGAGTGATCAGGGAACACCTTACCAGTTGATGCCGCGCAGCTCGAAATGCGCCTTGGGATGGGCACAGGCGGGGCAGGTGTCCGGGGCTTCCGCGCCGACATGCAGATACCCGCAGTTGCGGCAACGCCAGATCGTGTTGGGGTCTTCGCGTTGGAAGACGATGCCCTTCCGGATGTTGGCGGCCAGTTGACGGTAGCGCTCGCCGTGGAACTTCTCCGCGACGGCGATCGCCTCCATGGTCTTGGCAATCTCCCCGAACCCTTCTTTGCGCGCCACGGCGGCGAAATCGGGATACATGTGCTGCCACTCGTACTCTTCGCCTTCGGCCGCGTGGATCAGGTTCTCCTCGGTCTTGCCGATCACGCCGGCGGGCAGGGTGATCTCGAAGGGCACTTCGCCGCCCTCCAAAAACTTGAAGAGCCGTTTGGCATGCTCTTTCTCCTGATTCGCGGTCTCCTCAAAGATCGCCTCAATCTGGACGAACCCGTCCTTCTTGGCCTGCGCCGCCCAGAACGTGTAGCGGTTGCGCGCCGCCGATTCCCCCGTGAAAGCGGTCAGGACCAGTTTCTCCGTCTGCGTGCCTTTGATCGATGCCATCTCGCATTCCTCCTTTTGACCCATGCCTGGGCGTGAATCGGTTTCTTGAAAAACAGTGGGATCTTATCAGAAAACCGCAATCCCGGGCAATCGCGTAAACGGCGTCGCAAAAAACCTGGCTGCGGGTCCGTTTCGTTGAAACGGACCCGCAGCCGGAAATGGCCTTGCGCCCCGCAAGGCTCCCGCTCATAATGCGCTTTCAGAGATGGGAAACGTTCTGAAGGGAGGGGGAAGAGATGGCGTTCCGGTTACCGCTCATGATGGGGGGATTCTTTCTCGCGATGCTGGTTCGGGCCGCACCGCCGGCCTCGGATCTGCTGCTCTGGCTGCCCTGCGATGAGGGGGGCGGCGCGTTCGCGGAAGACCGTTCGCACAACCGGCTGGAGGCGGAACTCGTTGGCGTGCAGTGGGTCGCCGGAACGTTCGGCACGGCGCTGCGTTTCAGCGGTACCAACGCGCTGGCCGAGCTGCCCCCCGTGCCCGGACTCGACGGCGCGGAGCGCTTCACCCTCGCGCTCTGGGCTGTGTGGGAGGATCCCGCGCCCCGCCGCTATCCCTGCCTGTTGAGTTCGCGCACCTGGAGCCCCGGAGGCCTGCTGCTCTTCGTTTCGGACCAGACCTGCTCCTTCCGCCTGGGACGTCCGGGCCATCGTGCCGGGACGCCGGGCCACGCCTGGTCCGAGAGTTCCGTGAGCTTGCTCTCCGCCCTGCCGCAACGCCGCTGGACGCACCTGTGCGTCACCTTCGACCGGCCGAACCTCACCGCGTACGCCGACGGCAAGCCTGTGGCGCGCGCGCGCTGGGACCATGCCGTGGCTGCGGACGCGCTGCGTCTTGGCGGCTGGACCGGCGAGGCCTGCCACAACGGGCTGATCGACGATCTGCGGATTTACGGACGGGCGCTGGCGTCCTCCGAGATCGCGGAGCTGGCCAACCCCGCCGGCCGCACCGATGCCGCCTGGAAACCGGCCGCGGAACGCGCGCCCGAGCCGCCGTTCGCGGTTTTCCGCACGCGGCACGCGGAGCTGGCCCTGAACGCCCGGGGCCGGGTCACCTCGCTGCGCACCCGTGCGAACGGCCGCGAGTTGCTGGCCCGCCCCGCGCCGCTGGTTTCAGCCCGGTTGGGGGACGGGCGGCGGATCACGGCGCGCTCCGTGACGCGCCGGGGCGACGTCCTGACCTTCGGGTTCGCGAATCCGGCCGGGTCGGCGGTGATCGCGATCGAGGAGCACCGCGAGTTTCTCGCTTTCACCCTGCTCGCGCACTCGCTGACCGGCGCGACGGAACTCGTCTTCTGCGAACTGCCGGTCCGTCCCGCCCGCTACCGGGGCGCCATGGCCAACCTGCTCTCGGATGATGAGGACGGCGTCTGCCTGCGCGGGTATGATCTGCCGGTGGAGATGCGGATCGCGGGGGACGCGCTGCGCGTCTCCGCCGCCGCGCCGCCGGGCCCCTCCGGCTGGCGCGCCGGGCTGGCGGCCGGGCCGCGCGGCACCCTGACGGCCAGCCTGCGCGCCATGGCCCGCCACGCCGGCGTGCCGGTTTCGGAAAACGGCGGCCCGTGGTCGCTGGAGGCGGAGGCCGCGCGCGGCTCCTACCTGTTTGCCGACCTCGCGCACGCCGCCACCGATGACTGGATTGAGGCCGCGCGGCGCGGCGGGTTCTCCACCCTGCACCTCCACGGCTGGTGGCAGACGCTGGGCCACTATGCGGTGCGCACCAACGATTATCCGCGCGGGCTGGACGATATGCGGGACGCGGTGGAAAGGATCCATGCCGCGGGGTTGCGCGCGGGCATCCACACGCTCACCGCCTGTATCGATCCGCGCGACCCGTGGATCACGCCCGAGGCGAGCCCGCACCTGATCCCGTTCGACACCTACACGCTGGCCCGCGGGGTCTCGCCGACGGACACGGTGCTCGTTGTCAACGAGCCTCCTTCGGCGCGCCACGATGTGGTCTTCACCTACTCCGGCAACGGCAACGCGATCCGGATCGGCGGCGAGATCATCCAATACGCCGAGGTCGCGCGCGAACCGCCCTACGCCTTCCGCGCCTGCACGCGCGGCGCGTTCAAGACCCGCCCCGCGGCCCATGCCGCGGGCGCGCGTGCCGATTATCTGCAGCAGCGTTACCACGCCTTTTATCCGCAGCCCGATTCGCCGCTGGCGGACGCGCTGGCGGACCGCATCGCGCGCGTCTTCAACACCTGCAAGCTGGATCAGCTCTATTTCGACGGCTCCGAAGGCATGATGAGCCGGTACGGCATCGATGCCATGCGCCACAAGATCATGCGCCGGCTGGAGGGGAATCCGCTGATCGAGGCGAGCTGCCACGGCGCGCACAACTGGTGGTTCCATTCGCGCCTCGGGGCCTGGGACCATCCGGTCTGGGCACCCAAGCGGTTCCATGACGACCACGCCGCGGTGTGCGCGCGGTACCGCGCTTCGGATCTGCTCGCCCCGCAGATGGGCTGGTGGGCACCGCGCATGGCGACCCCCTTCGCGCGCGGGCACCATCTCGACGAGATGGAGTATTTCGCAGGCAAAAACCTGGGGCTCGACGCCGCCATGTCGATCCAGGGGGTGAATGTCAATCACGCGCCGCTCCCGTATCATCTGGAACGGCAGTTCACGTTGCTGGGCTGGTACGAGCATCTGCGCCTGGCGCGCTATTTCGACACGCAGACCGTGGCGCGCCTGGCCGTGCCGGGCGCGGAGTTCCGGCTGCGGCAGACCCCCGGGGGTGCGTGGCGGTTCACGCCGGTTACGATGGACACGCACCGCGTCACAGGACCGGATGACGGTTCTGCCGCCTGGCGGGTCATGAACCCCGAGGCGCGGCAACCGCTCTGCCTGCGTGTGGAGGCGCTGTACGCGGCCGCGCCGTCCGGCGCGCCCGGCGCCAAGCCGCTGGTGCGCGCGGACGAGTTCGCGGCGCTCAAGACCGCCACGGCCCACGCCGCCGTGCGGCTCGATGTGTCGGAGGTCGCCGGCGACACGCGCGGCGGTCCGCGCAACCTGCGCCTGCGCGCGGAGAACCGCGGTCAGAACCCGACTGGCGCGTGGGCCCGCGCGACCCTCTCCTTCCCCGCGCCGTACCGCGATCTGCGCGGCACCGGCGCCTTCGGCCTGTGGGTGAAGGGCGACGGTTCGGGCGCGCGGCTCAACCTCCAGATCGGATGCCCGCGCGAGTTCATGGGCGGGCTCTCCGACCATTACGTCACGCTGGACTTTACGGGCTGGCGGTATGTCACGCTGCTGGCGCGCGAACGCGACACCGCGCGCATGGACGAACACGTCTGGCCCTACAGAAAGACCGGATCGCATGCGCTCTTCCGCACTCAGCTCGACATGGCCCACGTCTCCCAGGTCACGCTCTATCTCAACGCGGTGCCGCCGGGCGGCGGCGCGGAGGTGACGGTGAGTCCGGTTGAGGCCCTGCCGGTGCGGCCGGTCAGCCTGGCGCGGCCAATCGTCACCGTGAACGGGCAGCGTCTGGATGTGCCGTTCACGCTGGCCTCCGGCGAGTTCGCCGAACTGGAGCCGGACGGGCTCTTCACACAGTACAGTGAACGGGGTGAACCGCTGGCGCGTGCGGTGTGCGGCGCGGACGCGCGGCCGGTCCTGTGCGCCGGCGCCAACGCGTTCGCCTGTGCGGGCGGACGCGCGGAGGTCACGGTCTCCGCGTTCGGCGAGGCGTTCGGCACGCCCCGCCACCGGCGCGCGATCGACTGGAAGCATCTGGCGCGCGAATATGAGATGCCGCGTCTGGCGCTCGCCTCGAACGGCCTGTCCCGCGCCGAATGGGAGGTGGCGGTGCGGCCCGGCGAGCGCGCCGCGCTGGAGATCGAGTTGTGCGGCGCGATGTCCCGGCCGCAACTGAACGTCGGCGGGCAGCCGGTGCTTTTCCCGGTCACGCTCAAACCCGGCGAACGTCTGATCTGCCGTGACCGCCAGGCGTGGCGCGTGCTGGACGCGAAACGCGCGGTGCGGAGCGAGGGGCGGCTGGAGAGCAAGGTGCCGATTCTCCGGTCCGGGGCCACCCGCATCGAATTCACCTGCCGCGATCCCGACCGGGCGCGGGTCTGTCTGGTCAAACGGTACGACTGACCGGCCGAGTACACCGTACAGCTTGAAAATCCGGACAGGATTACAAGATTTTGTGGCCGGAATTCGATTGTGGTAGGGGCGGTTCCCCGAACCGCCCGCGGACGCCTCACACCACGTTCAGGATCACGGCCTTGATGCGGCGGACGCCGGCCGAGGAGGACTCCTCCTTCTGGATCTTGAACCCGCCGAGGTCGCCGGTGTTCTCGGCGTGCGGGCCGCCGCAGACCTCCATGGAGAAATCGCCGACCGTGTAAACCTTGACCTGCTCGCCGTACTTGGCGGCAAAGAGAGCTGTGGCGCCTTTGGCTTTGGCCTCCTCGATGGTCATGGTTGTGACGGTGACTGGCAGGTTACGCTTGATCTGTTCGTTGACGATCTCCTCGACCTGCCTGAGCTGTTCGGGCGTCATCTTCTCGGGGTGCGAGAAGTCGAAGCGCAGGCGCTCCGGCGTGATGTTCGAGCCTTTCTGGGTCGCGTGCGGCCCGAGCACTTTCTGCAGCGCCTTGTGCAGCAGGTGCGTGGCCGTGTGCAGGCGCGTGGTGGCGGCGGTGTTGTCGGCCAGCCCGCCCTTGAAGGTGGCGTCACCCTGCTTGGAGAGCTCCTGGTGTTTCTTGAACGCCTCTTCGTAGCCCGCGCGGTCCACGGCGAGCCCCTGCTCGGCGGCGAGCTCCTCGGTGAACTCCAGCGGAAAACCGTAGGTGTCGTAGAGCTTGAAGGCGGTGCGCCCCGAAAGGGTGGTCTGGCCGTGCTGCCTGAGCGCGCCCGCGACCTTGTCGAATTCGCGCTGGCCCGCGGCGAGGGTCTTTTCGAAGCGCTCCTCTTCCGCGGTCAGTTCGCCGATCACGGTCTCGCGGTTCTTCTCCAGCTCGGGATAGACGTGCTTGTAGTTGTCGATCACGATCTCCGCCAGCGCGCGGGTATAGCCGGGCGCGATGCCGAGCAATTTGGCGTAACGCACGGAGCGGCGGATCAGGCGGCGCAGCACGTAGTTCGCGCCGACGTTGCCGGGCTTCACGCCGCCCTTGGGGTCGCCCAGGATGAAGACCGAGGTGCGCAGGTGGTCCGCGATGATGCGCTCGGCTCGCACGGCGGTCTCCTCATCCGGCCGGGCGGTGGCGAGCGCACGGATTGCGGCCATGAGCGGGGCGAAGAGTTCGGTCTCGAAGACCGTGGCGCAGCCGTTCATCATGCAGATGGTGCGCTCGACACCCATGCCGGTGTCGACGTTGTGCTGCTTGAGCGGCTCATAGGCGCCCTCCGCCGTCTTGTTGTACTGCATGAAGACGTCGTTCCAGATCTCGATGTACTTGCCGCAGCGGCAGCCGGGGCGGCACGCCGGGCCGCAGGCCGGCTGGCCGTTGTCGATGAACATCTCGGTGTCCGGCCCGCAGGGTCCGGTGGCGCCGGCCGGGCCCCACCAGTTGTCCTCCTTGGGCAGCGCGTGGATGCGCGACTCGGGGATGCCGAGGCTCTTCCAGATGGCGGCCGACTCCTCATCGCGCGGAATGCCGGCCTCGCCCGCGAAAACGGTGACGCTGAGCCGGTCGGGCGCGAAGCCGAGGTGCTGCGTGAGGAATTCGAACGACCACGCGATCGCCTCTTTTTTGAAGTAGTCGCCGAGCGACCAGTTGCCGAGCATCTCGAAGAAGGTCAGGTGGCAGGAGTCGCCCACGGCGTCGATGTCGCCGGTGCGCACGCACTTCTGCACATCGGTCAGGCGCCGGCCCGCGGGGTGCGGCTCGCCCAGCAGGTAGGGCACGAGCGGGTGCATGCCCGCGGTGGTGAAGAGCACGGTCGGGTCGTTCTCCGGGATCAGCGAGGCACCGGAGATGATCGCGTGGCCTTTGGATTCAAAGAATTTGAGGTAGGTGTCGCGGAGCTGGTCGGCTGTGAGTGTCATGGGCGAAAAACATCCTTGTGCTTGAAAGAAAAGCAGACATCCCCTATTCCGCGCTGTCGGCTTTGCCGGCCTTGCCGATGGCGGGGGCGGGCTCCGCCCTGATCTTGGCGATGATCTGCTCGACGATTTCGGGATGGGAGCGCAGGAATTCGGTGGAGGCGATCGAGCCCTGTCCGATCTGTTCCGAGCCGAAGCTCAGCCACGAGCCGCGCTTGGTGACGATGTTGCGCGCGAGCGCGGCGTCGAGCACCGAGCCCTCCCACGAGATGCCGCGGGCGTAGAGGATGTCGAACTCGGCCTCCGTGAAAGGCGGCGCGACCTTGTTTTTGACCACCTTGACGCGCGTGCGGTTGCCGATCACCGCGCCGGTGGGATCCTTGATCGCGCCGATACGCTGCACCTGCAGCCGCACCGAGGCGTAGAACTTGAGCGCCTTGCCGCCGGGCGTGGTCTCGGGGTTGCCGAACATCACGCCGATCTTGTCGCGCACCTGGTTGGTGAAGAGGCAGAGGGTCTTGGTCTGGGAGATGGCGCTGGTGAGCTTGCGCATGGCCTGCGACATCAGGCGCGCCTGCAGGCCCATGTGCGAGTCGCCCATGTTGCCGTCCAGCTCGGCCTGGGGGGCCAGCGCCGCCACGGAGTCCACCACCACCACGTCCAGCGCACCGCTTTTGACGAGCTGTTCGGTGATGGTGAGCGCCTCCTCGCCGGAGTTGGGTTGGGAAACCAGCAGATCATCGAGGTTGACGCCGATGCGGCGGGCATAATTCGGGTCCATCGCGTGTTCCGCATCCACAAACGCCGCCAGGCCGCCGGATTTCTGGGCGTTGGCGATGATATGGAGCGCGAGCGTCGTTTTGCCGGAGGACTCCTGGCCGTAGACTTCCACCACCCGGCCGCGCGGCAGGCCCCCGACGCCGAGGGCGAGATCCAGCGAGAAGGCGCCGGTCGGGATCACGGGAATGTTTTTTTTCGCCTCCGCATCCCCCATGCGCATGATGGCCGCTTCGCCGAACTCTTTGCGGATCTGGTTCAAGACCGCGTCCAGTTGTGTGTTGCCCGCTTTTTTCTCCGCCATGTCCCGCTCCTTACAAGGTTTGCAATTCGTCCGGGATCATACCAGAAACACCCCTCGGGAGGGAGCGTTTTCTTGTGTGTCCGAAGGGACTGGGGTGCGTTTCCGTTTTGTGGGGACGGAACCGCACTCCAAGGGGAAATAAGGATTCAGGAGTGAGGAGTCGAATACGCAACAACCCTGTCCCGTCCCGCTATCGAGGGACACGTTTTTTGAGGGGGCGCCCCGTTCTCAGACTTCCCCTCCCTACAGCCCCCCTGGGATTATGGGAGCACGCCGCCCGATTCAGCCCGCTTGACTATCATGAGTGAGTATGGTTCACTGTTTCTTCCTTTTTCCCGCACGATTTTCGAACCGGAGCGGGGGTCCCCGGTGCCCTTCCAGCCCGGCGCCGGCGCCCCGAAAACCCGAGGGGAGATTGCCCGATGGTCAAACAGCACAAAACCCCAAACCGACATGCCGCAGACGGCAAAGAGGGTGCGGCCCCGCAAACCGAAGCCCCGCGGCAGCCGGACACGCCGCCGGCGGACGCCGCGCCGGAGAACCGCGCCGCGTCCGGGGCCGCCGCGCAGCCTCCCGCCGCACCGGCCCAGCCTTCCCCGGAGGCGCAGGAACTCGCGACGCTCAAGGACCGGTACGCGCGGCTGCTCGCCGATTTCGACAACTTCCGCAAACGCCAGACGCGCGATAACGAGGAGTTTGTCCGGCGCGCGAACGAGAATCTGCTCGGCGACCTGTTGCCGGTTGTCGATCACCTTGAGCTCGCGTTGGCCAAAACCCCTGATCCCGCCGATCCCTTTGTGATCGGGGTCCGTCTGGTTTACGACCAGCTCCAGTCGCTGCTCGGCCGGTACGGACTCACGCCGGTCGACGCGAAAGGACAGCCCTTCGACCCGGCCTTCCATGAGGCGCTCTCGCAGATGAGTTCTCCGACGGTGCCGGCGCAGACGGTGATCGAGCAGTTCCGGCGCGGATGGATGCTCTCCGGAAGGCTCCTGCGCCCCGCGCAGGTGATCGTCTCCTCCGGCAGGCCGGAACCGGAACAGGCCGAAGCCGAGTCCGCGAGCGTTTCAGACTGAGCGTTCCGCAGCCGGACGCGTCCGGCCGGGAACACGTGACCCCAACCCCTTTTCCGCTATGGCTACCAAACGCGATTATTACGATGTGCTCGGACTCGGCAAGAACGCCTCTGCCGAGGAGATCAAGAAGGCCTACCGCAAACTGGCCATGAAATACCATCCGGACCGCAATCCCGACAACAAGGAGGCGGCGGAGAAATTCAAAGAGGTCTGCGAGGCCTACGAGGTGCTCAGCGACGCGGGCAAGCGCCAGCGGTATGACCAGTTCGGGCACGAGGGCATGAAATCCGCCTTCGGACCCGGCGGCTTCGATTTCGGGCGCGATTTCTCCCACATGCAGGACATCGACCTGCAGGACATTCTCGGCAGTTTCTTCGGCGGCGGGTTCGGCGACCTGTTCGGGGGAGGCGGCGGCGGACGGCGCCGGTCCCGGAATCCCGAGGCGCCCCAGCGCGGCGATGACCTGCGTTTCGATCTGGAGATTGATCTGGAGGAGGCGATCTTCGGCTCCGAGCGCGAAGTGGATCTGTCGGTCCACGACGCCTGCCCAACCTGCCAGGGACGCGGCACCGCCTCGGGGTCGGGACGCGAGACCTGCCGCCAGTGCGGCGGTCACGGCGTGGTGATTGTGGGCGGCGGGTTTATCCAGATGCGGCAGACCTGCCCGGTCTGCCACGGCGAGGGCACAATTATCCGCAACCCCTGCAAAACCTGCGGCGGCGCCGGCCGCGTGAAAGTGCCGCGCCATCTCGCGCTGCGCATCCCCAAAGGCGTGGAGACCGGATCACGGCTGCGTCTTTCCGGTAAAGGCGAAAGCGGTCTGCGGGGCGGTTCGCCCGGCGACCTGTATGTGGTGCTGCACGTGCGCGAACACGAACTGTTTCAGCGGCAGGATGATGACCTCGCCTGCACGGTTTTCGTTTCGCCGGTGACCGCCACGCTCGGCGGGGACATCGACGTGCCGACGCCCGACGGCCATGCGCGCATCAAACTGCCGGCCGGCACGCCCAACGGCAAGGTTTTCCGCCTTCGCGACAAAGGCATGCCCAACCTCAACGGCGGAACGGGCGACCTGCACGTCCGTGTCGAGATCGAAGTCCCCGTGCGCCTCTCTTCCCGACAGAAAAAGGCGCTCGAAGAGTTCGCCGGCCAGACCACGGCGGACAACTTCCCGGAAACGGCGAAACAGAATAAAGCCGCCGACACCTTTTTCGCGCGTCGCGACGCGTTGCGCAAACACACTTCCAAGTGAACGCGGAAACAACCGTACCCGTCGCTCATGCACCGCTGTCTCGTCACGACTGAGAATCTGCTTGCCGACGCGTTCACGCTTGGCCGCGACGCGTCGCGCCACCTGCAGACCGTCCTGCGCGTCAAACCCGGCGACCGCGTCACGCTCTTCGACGGTCAGGGCCGCACGCGTCCGGCCGTCATCACGTCGGCCGGGAAGAGCGGGCTCGCGCTGGCGGCGGAAACGCCGTTGCGGCGGCATCCGCGTCCGGCCTGTGCCGTCACGCTCTTCGCCTGCGTCAGCAAGGGCAAGCGCATGGATTGGACCGTGGAGAAAGCGGTTGAACTCGGTGTCGCGCGCATCGTGCCGGTCATCTCCGGCCGCACCGTCGTGCGCCTGGGCGCCGAGGACGGCGACGCCAAAACAGACCGTTGGCTCCGCGTGGCGGAGGAGGCCGCCCGCCAGTGCGGCGCGGCGTGGCTGCCCGAGCTCGCGCATCCCGTCCTGTTCCAAGACAGCCTGCCGCGCGTGGCGCAGGCCGCGCCCGTGTTCGTTGCCGCCCTCACGCCGGCGGCTGTCCCGCTGCGCGCGGCCCTGGCCGCCCATTCCGCGCCGCCGCCGCAGGCGGGCTGGTTCGTCGGCCCCGAGGGGGACTTCACGCCCGCCGAGCTCGACGCGCTGCTCGGCGCGGGCGCGGTTCCCGTGAGCCTCGGCCCGCAGGTCCTCCGCGCCGAGACCGCCTGCCTCTACGGCCTCTGCGCGCTCAACTGCGCTTGGCTGTGAGCAGCCTTACGGCAGCAGGGCGAGCACGATCTGATTCACCAGCCTGCCGTCGGCGCAACCCTTGACCTTGGGCATCAGGAGCTGCATGACCTTGCCCATCTCTTTTTTGCCGGACGCGCCGCTTTCGGCGATGCACTGGCGCACCAGCACCTCGATTTCGGCGCGGCCGAGCTGCTGGGCCTGGTATTTGCGGAACAGGTCGACCTGCTTCTGCTCTTTGTCCACCAGATCCTGCCGGTCCGCGCCGGCGAACTGCGCGATGGAGTCGGCACGCTGCTTGAGCGCCTTCGCGACCACGGCGTGGACCGCTTCGTCGGTGACTTCGACGCCCGCGTTGACGGTCTGATCCTTGATCGCGGCGTGCAGCGTGCGCAACGCCATGACGGTCTCGCCCGCCTGCGCCTTCATGGCCTCTTTGATGTCGGCCAACAACTGATCCATGACTACGGATGCCATACTGAACCTGCCTTTCTTCAATTATAAGTCGAGTGTCGCGCTCGCTCCCGCCTGCGTCCCGGAGGGCAAACGCGCCAGGCCGACTTTCTCCCCGACCTTGAGCCAAACCGAATCCGCCTTCCGGCACGGGTCACAGAGGGTTGCCCGTACCCTTCCCGCGTTCCGTTTCAGCATCAGGAGGCACGGTCTGTCGGCGCTGACGGTGCCCCACGTCTCGCTTGTCACCGCGCCTGCCCGGTAGAACACGATCTGCAATTGTCCCGTCTGTGTCTGCTCCACCGCCTGGGTGTGCGGCGTGTTTGCGACCACGCGAACCGGGTGCGCCGCCGCATAGGCCTCCAGCGCGTCCGCGTTTTCCTGTGCCGTCACCGCGTATGCGTACGTCGCGCCCCGAGGGCGTGCGCCGTGCGTGATCCACAGCGAGAAAACCGCTTGAGCCACGGCGTCCGGCTTCTGCGGTGTCGCGATACGCCGCCAGCTTCCCGTCTGCACGCAAGAACCCGCGCACACGCTTTCCCCCGCATCAAAAAAAAGGTACCCCACCCCGCCGTGATGGATCCATGCGGGCTTTTCGAGCGTCTGCGGAGTCTTCAACAGCACGGTCGCCGGCAGGGCCCGCTTGGCCGTCACCGGGCCGTCCGCGAGACATTGGTTCACGGAAGTGACCACCGGATAGCGGTTGGTCGAGGCAATGTCCGCTCCGAGGCAGACCACTTCGTTTCCGACGAAGAACCAGGCCTTCTTCGCAGTCAGCCCCTCCCGCTCGAACGCCATGGCGGAAACGCCGGTCACGCCGTCCGAGCAACCGCCCGCAAACGGCTGTGTCCCTTTGCGCCGGTTGTCGATGCGCCGCAGCGGCCGGTCCAGTTCGGCCGTGATTCCCGGCAGCCGCGTCCAGTCCCACACCGGAAAGATGTCGCGGTACTCGTTTCCCGTCCGGTACAGATACATCACGCCGTCCGCGAGGTGCTCTCCGAGCAGATTCTCCTCGTTGATCACCTCTGTCTGGAGCAGCCGGTCGCTGGTCATGCGCACCGAGACCAGCCACTCGGGCCGGTGGAACACGGTGTAGTCCGAACGCCAAAAGTGTTTGTGTCCCGTCAGCGCGGGGGTTGTTACCGTGGCGCCCTTCTCGAGGCGCGCGGCCAGCCGCTCCAGCTCCTCGCGCCTTGTCGCGGACTCCAACTTCAGCAGGGTGCGCGCGATGGCTGCGTAGCCGGCCACGCTTCTTTTGCCGGGCCGCGTCAGTTCGCGGCCGCAGGCCGAATAGTCGAACAGGTCGCCGCGGATCATCCACTGCTGCCCCTCCAGCAGGTAGTCCTGAAGGATCAGGATCTTCTCCGGCGCGAACGCGAACGACGTGCCTTGCGCCAGCAGCGCGAAGCGCGATGCGGAAGCGGCGAACCCGCTGCCGTAGCCTCCCGAGTAGAGCTGCGCGCCATGCTGGTGGAAGCTGAAGTCGGGTTGGATGCCTTCCTTTTCCGTCACGACGATCTCTGCCTCGATGCGCCGGAAGGCTTCCTCCATCCGCTCCGCGTTGCGCTGCAGGCAGGCCCGTCCGATCACGTTCTCGGCCAGCCAGACCAGATTCTGTCCGGTCATCCCGAGTTTTGCGCGTGTCAGCAGCTCGCACCCCTTTTGCAGGCGTATGCCGGTCAGCAGCGGCTCGGTCAGCAGCATCAGCCGATAAAGGCTCCGCACCGCGCCGATCTGGTTGTACCACCAGTTCGAGGAGGTGGGGTCGCGTTCGACCCAGAAATCAAAGCCCTTCACAAAGGCGGCCGCCAGGGCCGCGCGGCCGGCCTCCGGGGACCTCGACGATTCGAACGCTTCAGCCAGCGCCGTCAGTCGCTTGAGGTGCTCCATGGGCGGCCAGAGCATCCGGTCTTTGGCCGCATACGGGATGTCCTCCCACGATCCGTCCGGCCTCTGACCCTGAATCAGGTCCCGCGCCTTTTTCAGGTCCGGCGCGGCGTTGCGCACTTCGGCCAGAAGCCGGGCCTTGACGGTTTCGAGATCCTGCTGCCGGTCCGCGCGGGCGACGGGGCACCCCCAGCCGAGCAACACCGCGAGTCCCCAAACGCCGCTGTGCCGTGTCATCCTTCTCCTCCCCATAGTGAGGCGGATCATAGCAGATGTCCGGCGGTCCTGAAAGCGGACTTACCCCACGATTCAGCCTGAAGGGAACAGCGGGGGTTCCGGTTGCGTTGCGCCCGGCAATTCTGATTTGGGAGACGGAAACCACCTCTGCGCCCCTGCGCCTCCGCGGGAGAAGAATTCGGTTCAACGAAGGCGGGCGCGTTTTCCGTTGAGCCGTTTCGTAATACCCTGTATTCTGCGTTCATGAACCAATACGTGCGCTTCGATAGTGTGGGCGGGGCCAGCGGCGACATGATCCTCTCCGCGCTTGCGGCGCTGGGCGCGGACCTTGTGGATGTCGAGCGCAACCTCAACGAGTTCTTTCCGGAAAAACTCCATCTCCATATCGGCGAGGCGCGCGCGTCGGGGCTCAACGGTGTGCGCGTCTCGGTCCACTGTGAACAGCACGCCGGCCCCGACGAGGGGGAGTGGCCGGATGCGCATTCCAGCGGCCACGCGGACCATGGCCACGGCCACCACGGCGACCCGGCATCGGCGGACGCAGGCCATCATGGTCACGCGCACGCGCATAGCCACCGCGGTTTGACGGAGATCGCGTCCCTGCTCGAGCGCTCCGGACTCTCGCCCTTCGCCAAGGATCTTTCGCTGAACGTTTTCCGCGCCCTCGCCGAAGCCGAGGCCGCGATCCACGGCAAAACGCCCGAGACCGTCCATTTCCACGAGGTCGGCGCTTGGGATTCGGTCGCGGACATCGTCGGGGCCTGCCTCGCGCTGGAGCAGCTCGGCATCCGCGGCGTGGCTTGCGGTCCCTTGCCCGCGGGCACGGGCACGATCCATTGCGCGCACGGCGAGATGCCCAACCCCGCCCCGGCCACGCTGAAGCTGCTGGAGGGCATGGCCGTGACGCAGACCGGGGAGCCGTTCGAGCTGGTGACCCCCACCGGCGCGGCGTTGCTGCGCGTCTGGACGCGCGCGCTCGAACCCGTGCCGCGCGAGGCGACGGTTCTGCGCAGCGCGTTCGGCTTCGGCAGCCGCGCGCTGCAGGGCCGCCCGAACGTGCTGCGCGCCACGCTGTTGGAGGCCGTTGCCGCGCCCGCCCCCGAACCGGAGGAGCGGCTGGTGCTGGAGACCAATCTGGACGACTGCAACCCCGAATGGCTGGGCGCGCTGACGGCCGAGCTGCTGGCGTGCGGCGCCCTGGATGTCTGGCAGATCCCCGTGACCATGAAGAAAGGCCGGCCGGGCGTGATTCTCGGCGTGCTCGCGCAGCCGGCGGACGCGGACGCGCTGCGGGAGCGCATCTTCCGCGGCACGACCACCTTCGGCATCCGCTCGCATGCGGTGCGGCGCGAGACTCTGGCGCGGCGCTTCGTGCCCGCGCGCACGCCGTGGGGCGAGGTGCCGGTCAAGTTGGGCGCGCTGCGCGGCGAGACGATCACCGCCGCGCCGGAGCATGACGCCTGCGAGCGGCTGGCCCGCGCCCACGGCGTGACGCCGCGCCAGGTATGCGAGGCCGCGCGCCGTTCGGTGGACGCACAGGGCGGGGCCTGATGGCCCGGTTGGGAGACGGAACGCGCATGAACGATCCGGAAAACCTTTTCAGACGGCCGCCGCATGTGGTCCAACTGCTTCCCGCGCTCGACGAGGGCGGCGTGGAACGCGGCACCGTGGAGCTGAACCGCGAATTCGCGCGGCGCGGTCTGCGCAGCACCGTGGTTTCGAGCGGCGGCCGGCTGGCCGAACGCATCGAGCGTGACGGCGGCCGGCACTGCCTCCTGGACCTCAAATCCAAGAACGTGCTCACGGCCCCGGCGCGCGCGAGGGCGCTGCGCCGCCTGCTGGCCGAGCTTCGCCCCGATCTGGTGCATATCCGCAGCCGCGTGCCCGGATGGCTTTTCGCCGGGGCGAACCGGACTCTCGGCCTGCCGTGCGTTTCAACCGTTCACGGGCTCAACCGCGTCAGCGCCTACAGCCGGATCATGACCGCCGGAGCGCGGGTGATCTGTCCCAGTTCGGCGGTGGCCGACCACATCCGCGCGCACTACGCCACGCCGGAGGAGCGCATCCGCGTGATCCCGCGCGGCCTGGATCCGCAGCAATTCGACCCGCAGCGGCTGGACGCCGCGTTCCTGGCGGCGTTTCGCGACCAATACGGGCTGGCGGGGCGGTTTGTGGTGCTGGGGGTGGGGCGGCTCACGCCGCTCAAGGGGTTTGACGTGCTGTTACGCGCGACCGATCTGGCCCGCAGGCGGATGCCCCAAATCAAGACCGTGATCGTGGGCGGGGCCGAAACCGCGCGCCAAGGGTACGCGCGGGAGCTGTACCGCCTTGCGGAGTCGCTGGGTCTGCGTGAACACGCGGTCTTTGCCGGCAGCCAGAGCCGCATGGCGGAAGTCTACGCCTGCGGCCGGGTGCTGGTTTCCGGCAACCACGCCAAACCCGAGGCGTTCGGCCGCACCATGGCCGAAGCGCTGGCCATGGGGTGCCCGGTGATCGCGACGCGCTTCGGCGGCGCGCTCGACATCGTGCGCGATGGGGTGAACGGCTGGCTGGTGGAACCCGGGGACCCGGCGGCGCTGGCAGACCGGCTCGTGACCGCCTCGCAGACCGCGCTGACCGGGCTGCGCGAAGACGCCCTGGCGCGGTTCTCCCTGGAGGCGATGGTCCGCGCCACCCTCGCCGTGTATGCGGAGGTGCTGGGAAGCGCAGAGGGAAATGCGTGAATGCTCGGGGTCGGCATCGACGCTCGGCACGCAACGTTCGACGCGCAAGCGGGAAACGCGCTTCAGGCTGAAAAACGGGGTTAGTCCACGGTCGAATCTCCTTGAACCCCGCGGGGGGCTTCCCGTATCTTATCGCGCATGAACATTCTTGTGATCGGCGGCGGCGGACGGGAGCACGCCCTTGCTTGGCGGCTGGCCCAAGACTCCTGCCGCCCCACGCTGTTTTGCGCGCCCGGCAATGCCGGAACCGCTCCGTTCTGCACCAACCTGCCGCTGGCCGCGGAAGATCTGGACGGGCTGACGGCCTGGGCCCGGGAGCACCGTCCGGACCTCACGGTCGTGGGCCCGGAGATCGCGCTCTGTCTCGGCATCACCGATGCGCTGGAAGCCGAGGGGCTGCGCGTCTTCGGCCCCTGCCGGGCCGCGGCCCGCATGGAGGGGAGCAAGGTTTTCGCGAAAGAGGTGATGCGCGCGGCGGGCGTCCCCACGGCCCGCTCCGCGTCGTTCCGGTCCAGCGCGGAGGCGCGGGCCGCGCTGGACGGCTTCGCGCTGCCGGTGGTGATCAAGGCGGACGGGCTCGCAGCGGGCAAAGGAGTGATCATCGCGCAGACGCGCCAGGAGGCCGAGACGGCCATCGGCTCGATGCTGGACGCCGCCGCGTTCGGCAAAGCCGGCGCCGAGGTGCTGATCGAGGAGTTTCTCGAAGGGGAGGAGGCCTCGATCCTGGCGCTGGTCGACGGGGAACACGCGGTGCTGCTGCCCTCCTCGCAGGACCACAAAAGGGTGTTTGACGGCGACCGGGGACCGAACACGGGCGGCATGGGCGCGTACTCGCCCGCGCCGGTGGTGACCCCGGACCTGTTGCCGGTGATCCGCGACACGGTGATCCTGCCGGTGGTGCGCGAATTGAAACGGCGCGGCATTATCTATCAAGGCGTGCTGTACGCGGGCCTGATGATCGGCCCCCAGGGCATCCGTGTGCTGGAGTTCAACGCGCGGTTCGGCGACCCGGAGACCCAGGCGGTGCTGCCGCGCCTCGGCGGCGACCTGATCCCGGCGCTGGAGGCCTGCATCGACGGCACCCTGAACGATTCGCTGCTGACGGTCCGGCCCGAAGCCGCCGCCACGGTGATCCTGGCTTCAGGCGGGTACCCCGGCGAGTACCGCAAGGGGCTCCCCCTGTCGGGCTTGGACCAAGCCGCCGCGCTGGATGACGTGCTGCTCTTTCATGCCGGCACGGCCTTGCGGGACGGCCGGGTCGTCACGGCGGGCGGCCGCGTGCTGGCCGTCACCGCGCTGGGCGCCGATTTGCGCGCCGCCGTGGGCAAGGCGTACGGGGCCGTCGCCAAAATCCATTTCGAAGGCGCGCATTCCCGCACGGATATCGCCCACCGGGCGTTCAACCGGTCCGCAACCTGTACCCCGTAACGTGTAACCCCGAACCCGCAAGGAGCCCCCAATGTCCACCCCTCTCGTCGGAATCGTGATGGGAAGCGATTCAGACTGGCCTCTCGTGCAGAAGGCCGCGGAAACCCTGAAAGCCTTCGGCGTCGCCTTCGAGGCGCGCGTGATTTCCGCGCACCGCACGCCGGACCTCGCGTCCGAGTACGCGGGCAGCGCGGAGGCGCGCGGGCTGAAGGTCCTTCTCGCGGCGGCGGGCGGCGCGGCCCACCTCGGCGGCGTGCTGGCGGCGCACACGGTCCTGCCGGTGGTCGGCATCCCGGTTCCCGGCGGCGCGCTGAACGGGCTGGACGCGCTTTACGCCACGCTCCAGATGCCTGCGGGGATCCCGGTGGCCACCGTGACGCTCGGCAGCGCGGGGCCGGTCAACGCCGCCCTGCTGGCCGTGCAGATCCTCGGTACCGCCGACCCGGAGCTCCGCGCGAAATTCCGCGCCTACAAAGAGGAGCTGAAGAAGAAGGTTTTGGATGGCGACGCCAAGGTCAACGCGGCGCTGTGACACGGAGGGGTTCCCGCCCTGTCGGCGGCGCACCCCTCACAACGCGGCCAGCAGGCTGCGGATCGGGCGTTCGCGCGCCTCGATCGATTCGCAGAGGCGGAACTGGACGCGGGCGCGGTTGAGGTTCTGTTCCGGGTGGCGGATCTTGAAGTAGACGCTGCCCGCGAGATAATCCTGGAAGAAGCGCAGGCCGAGCTCGAAGGTGATCAGCCGGATCGCGTCGTAGAGGTAATGGCGGTCCGCGTCGGTCAGGAACCCTCCGGCATGCGCCATGTAGCCTTTGCAGAAGGCCTCGCACAGGTCGAGATCGAAGACCACCTTGCTCAGATTCTGCTCCTCCTCGCCGGCATGGTTGCAGATCGAGCGCAGGGCGTCGCCGAAATCGTAATGGATCAGGCCGGGGCCCACGGTGTCGAGATCGATCATGGCCGTGCCCTTGCCGGTGAAGTCATCGATCATGATGTTGTTGACCTTGGGGTCGCCGTGCATGATGCGCAGGGTGAGCTCGCCCGCCTCCAGCGCGCGTTGGAGCGTCACGGCGAACCCCCGCCGCTCCTCGATGAACATCGCCATGCGCCGCGCCTCCATGGAGGCGCCGAGGCGTTTTTCCGCCAGCGGTTCGGACGCCAGCACCGCGTCGTATTTGGCCAGATAGCCGGGCGTGATGTGAAACCCCGGCAAAGGGTCGGTCATGGTCTGCGGATCGAGATCCGAGACCAGCCCGTGGAAGTGGCCCAGCACCGCGCCGCACTCGGCGGCGTGCTCCGCGTTCTGGGCCTCGTCAAAGGCCGTGGCGGAGGCGACCTTGGTGATCACGCGCCAGATTCCGCCCGTGTCATCCTCATAATAGTCCTGCCCGTCGCGCGTTTTGACGATGCGCGGCATCTGCCACACGCGGTCGGCCGTATCCCCCTCCTTCTCCAGCTTCGGATGCGCGTGCGCCGTCAGGCGGTGGAGGTTGCGCATGATGATCTGCGGTTCGGGGAAGACCGCCGGGTTGACGCGCTGCAGGATCACCTGCTCTTCGGCAAAGGTGTTGCGGAAGATGGCCAGAAAGGTGTCGTTGACGTTGCCGTTGCCGGTGGGATTGATGGTCACCAGCCGTCCGGACACATCGAACGCCTTCATCAGCAGCGACAGTTCCATGCGTTTCCCCACTCCGCGCGGCCCCGGCGCGCCAAACGCGCGGCGCGGGGCCGGTCTCTGTTCGAATCAGAAGGTCCAGGCCACGCCGAGGATGTGGCGCAGGTCTTTTTTGTCGCGTCCTTCGGAAGGCTGGGCGTTATACGCCAGTTGCGTCTTGGCCTCGATCGCCATCCGTGCGGTGACGGCGGCGCGCAACCCCACATCGGCGTTGACCAGGAAGGTGTCGGCCCGCTCGAAGCTGGGGATGTATTCGAGATTATGGAACCCCTTCACATGCTCATTGAAGGTTTTGTCCAAATGGTAGGCCAGGCGGCCGGCCATATAGGTGCGGGTTTCGCTCGGATCGGTGTATTTTTCATAGACCCAGTTGGCGCCGGCCTCGGTCGAGAAATTGAGGTCCGCCCGCTCGATCCACTGGTAACCGACACCGAGGCCCGGCGTGATCCGCGCGTCCAGGTTGGCGATGCGGTCCTTCTCGTACCGCAGGTTGCCGTACCCGTAGAACTTCTGCGAGAAGAAGTAGTCGTACTGGCCCTTGAGGAACCAGTTGTCCGCGATCGTGCTGTCGTCGCGGGTGGCGTTATCGCGTTGCTTGGCGAAATAGTACCCGGCGCCGAACGACGTGCGGTCGTTTTCGGTGCGGCGCGCGGCCTCGACATTCACACTGGCGGTATCGCTTTTGGTGTTGCCGCGGACAAAGGTGGCGCCGACGCCCACCACACCCGTCCACCGGGGCTTGTCGGGGTTGATCTTGGCGATGTTGGCGATCGGCAGCGATGCGGGCTGCGCCGTGCCGGCAACCGTCACATACCCCTCGTCGGAAGCGGCCACCTTCTGCTTCTGCAGCGAACCGTCCGCCAGGGCGAGTTCGATCGGCTCATCGGTCGCGAAGGTCTTGATGTCCGCCATATTCAGGGTGAGCGTCCCCGCCACGTTGGAGGCGAAGGTCATTTTCCCGCCCGCCACTTTCTCGACCTTGCCCGTCAGGCGGTCGCCCGACTTGAACAGCACCTCATCGCCGGAAAGCGAGACCGAAAACCCGATAGTGGCGGCAACCGCCCATGCCCATGCCCCGATTCTCATGCGTATCTCCTATTCTGTTTACGTCACCCGCCACCCCGTCCGCACGATGCGCCGGGCTTCGCGGGAGACGTTCGTTTATCCTCAAACCAATGCGGACTATAATGCTTTGCCCGGGACGAAACAAGCGGTTTCCCTTTGGAAAGGAGGCTTCCCGTTTCCCTGACCCCGCTTCTCTCCCCGCCAGCGCGCCGGCTCGTTGCCGAAAGGCAAGGCAACCGGGATGCGGTCCGGAGTGGTAAAAAGGAAAGAGTTCATTTTATTCTTGTTTTGGAAAGGGGCCTCCCGGTATGCTTATGTCCACGATGGTGAGCAAAAGCGTTGCGCCGTTTTGGGTCGATCGGGGAGGCGAGGAGCGGATGTCCGGCGGAATCCTACAGCGAGACGCGGAAAAACGGAGGGGCGCGGTCCTCATGGAGACGGTGCTGGCCATTCCGTTGTTCCTGATTTTCCTGGGCGGGGTGATGTGGGTCGGCGATCTGCTGGTCACCCGGCAGCAACTGGTGATCGCCGACCGGTTTGTGGCATGGAACCACGGGTTGCGCTATCCGGACAGGGAGAAGACCGATGCGGGCACGGTCCACCGGCATTTTTTCACCGAGGCGAACGGCGCGTTGAGCCAATACCACCGGCCAAGCTCGAGCGACGCGCGGATTGATGAGACGTTTGATTGGAGTCATGCGGCCAGCGGCCAGGTCCGGCTGCAAATGCGGATGCCGGCGTGGGTGCGCTCGATGTTCAACGCGGGCCAGGTTTTTTACGGCAGCGGCGTGCCGTTGGAGCAGGCCAACAACCTGTTCGGGCGGGATAAGGAGGATCAGCGCCACGTGGTGGTGATGCGGACGCGCGAGGAGGCGAAGCCGGACTATATCCGGAACCGGTACGGTGTCGCGAAGTCCGCGGAAGTCGCCGGGCAATGGGAGGCGATCAGCAATGAGGCGTGGCCCTACGAGTAGTCTCGCGTGCGCGGCGTTCGGGCTGGCGCTGGCGGCGGCCGGCGCGCCGCCGGCGGTGTTGCCGGCGCCGCCGCTCCCGCCGCTGGCCACGGTTCTGCGCGAGGATCCGGACGGCCAGACGTGGCGGCAGGAGGGCGAGCTGAGCGGCACGCTCGAAAACGCCAGCCGGGAGTTCCGGCAGGCGTTGGCGGGCGGCGGGTGGAAAGTCGAGAAGCGGATTGTGGCGGGCCGGTCGCATCTGTTGCTGTGCAGCCGGAAGCGGATGCGTCTTTTGGTCATGGTGTGGGAAAAAGGAGTGGGCGCCTGCGGTTTCGCCTGGGGCGAGGACGCGCGGCAAGGCCCGTGAAAGGAAACGGTCGGATGAAAAACTTCATTCCGTTGATTCTGGCGGTACTGTTGGGGTTGGCGGCGGTGCTGGCGGTCGGAAGGCTGCTGCAGGCGCGCAAGCAGGCGGCGGAGAAGATGACCTCGGTGGTTGCGGTCGCGCGGGACATCGCGGCGGGCGACGTGCTGACCGCCGACTCGATCATGGAGAAGAAGATCCCGGTTTCGGCGCGGCCCGCGCAGGCGATCTTCTGGTCGCGCTCGGAGATGGTGAAGGGCCAGAAGGCGCTGCGTTCGATCGCCCAGGGCGATTACGTGCTGCTCTCGGACGTGGGGCTTTCGCGCAGCATGGCCGATATCGTGGGCGAGGGCGAATGGGCGGTGGCGCTGACCCTGCCGCCCGGCGGCATCGCGCGCCTGGTGCAGCCCGGCGACGAGGTGGCGGTGATCGGCACGTTCCGGATCAAAAGCAAAGTCGCCACCGCGGACCTCGCGGCCGCGCCCACCGAGGTGGCCAAAGAGGCCACGCTGGTCCTCTTCCCCCGTGTCCGGGTCCTGGATGTGGCCTCGGACCGCGCCGGCGGCGACGAGGCGTCGGGCGAGCTGATTCTGGCGCTGCCGCCGCAGCAGGCCCAGGTGCTGGTGGCCGCGCAGCGCGAGGCGCAGCTGACGCTCGCCCTGCGCCGCCCCGGCGACGCGGCGGCCATCAACCGGATGGATATCGGCATGGTCGATGCGGAGACGTTTGACAACCTGTTGAAAGGGCTGAAACCCGTTGAGATGCCGACCATCCCCGGGCAGATCGATGCCGCGGGAACGGTCAAACCGGCGGGACAGTAATCCGAACGGAGGCAAAACATGAACTCACTCAGAAACGGAAAGAGAATCATGGCGGCCGTATGGGCGGTCGCGGCGGTCGCGCTGGTGACAACACCCGGTCCGGCGCGGGCCGCGGATGCGGAACCGGTGACGGTGACGGTCGGCAAGATGGAGGTCATCAACACCGCCTTCCCGATCGTGGGGTTCCGCATGGCCGACCCGTCGGTGGCCAAGGTGGAGCAGCAGGGGCAGCAGCAGTTGCGCGTCATGGGGCTGCGGGCCGGGACGACCGACCTGCAGGTGACCGGCGAGGGGAACGTTTCGGCGATCTTCGCGCTGACCGTGACCGACAACATCAACGCCGTGCTCGCGGCGGTCAAGCGGGATCTGGACACCGTGCCGGAGGTGGATGTGGCGATCAACCTCGGCCGCGTGCTCATCAAAGGCGAGGTCAGCAACATCGAGCACTGGAACTACCTGCAGAAGGTGGTGGCCCTGTACAAGGATTCGGTGGTCAATCTGGCCTCGTTCCGGCCCGCGCCCGAGGTGATGCTGGGGCTCAAGGCGGCCTTCGAGAAAGCCGGGGTGAAGGTGCTGGACGCTGAGGCGCCCGCGGAATCCGCCGTGCCGGGCAGCGTGAAGCTGGCCTTTTCCGGCAACAACATCTTCGTGTCCGGCCAGGTTTACAGCCAGCGCGACAAAGACCGCATCCTGCAGATCATCGAGGCGCAGAACTGGATCACGCTCAAACAAAAGACCGAAGAGAAACAAGGCGCGGCCAAACCCGCGAACGAGGGGGCGGTGCAGGCCTTGGTGGATCTGGCGATCGTGCCGACCATGATCGAGATGGAGGCCGTGTTCGTGGGGGTCACGGACGCGGAAGAGAAGCAGATCGGCGTGAATCTGGCCAAGGCGGGCCTGCTGGTGCTGGACTCCACCTCCGCGGGCTTCCAGGGCGACCTGGGCACGCGCTCTTCGGGATGGGCGGGCAACTACACCATCAACAGCGGGCTGCAGGGCGCGCTCAAGTTCTTCGCGGGCAACGGGCCGGGGCGGTTCCAGAACGCCGGGCACATGACCTTCAAGAACGACTCGCCCGAGTGGCGCACCTACCACAGCGGCGGCACCCTGAAAGTGCGGGTCGCCACACGCGACGCCACGTCGCTGGAGGATGTGGACTACGGCCTGATCATGAAGGTTAAGGGCGGGCTGATGAACGCCAAGGCCGCGGCTTTGGACGTGAACCTCGAGCTCAGCTATCCCGTGCCGGTCGGCAATGATTACGACCTCAAGCGCAACCGTATCGAAACCACCGTCAACTGCCCGATCGGCCAGACTATCGTGCTGGCGGGCATGAAGAGCCTGGTCGAGCAGTCCAGCATGGAAGGGGTACCGTTCCTGCGCAGCGTGCCGGCCATCTCGTGGTTCTTCTCGGAGAAGAACACGCGCAAGGAGGACAGCAAGGTGCTGATTCTGATGAGCCCGCGCATCGCCGGCATGCCGATCGAGACCGCGCCGGTTTCGGAGCAGACCGCGCCGACGCTTCAGGAGTCCGACAAACCGGTGCAGCAGCGCCAGCTCGAAAAACAGAAACGCCGGTTCTTCTTCTTCTGATCCGTCCGGGGTCACAACCGAACCGCGCCTCTCCGGAGTCCGATTCATGGCGACACTCACCCTCATCCCGTCCGGCGGGTCCGGCGAGTCCGGCGTGTACACGCTGGACCCCGCCGGCGTGACGACGCTCGGGCGCTCGCCCGAAAACCGCATCGTCCTCGGCGACAACCGGGTTTCGCGCGCGCACCTCACCGTGACGGGACGGGAGGGCGTGTTCCGGGTCTGCGATCTGGGCAGCACCTACGGCACGCTGCTCAACGGCAAGCGCCTGACGGCGGAGGCGGCGCTGCGCGAGGGCGACTGCCTGCAGGTCGGCGGGTTCTCCCTGCGTTTCGGCCAGGGTGCGGGGGCGCCTCCTTCCGCCGCACCCGCGGCCGACGCGCGGCACGCCGCGGAGCCGGACATCGGGATGGACCCCGCCCTGGCCGCCCTGGCCGCGCTGTACACCGAAGAGATGATGACGATGAAAAAGCGCATCCACGAGCAGGTGCTGTTCAAACTCAACCTGCCGGAGATCGCGACCAAGCAGATTCAGGATGAGGAAATGCGCGCCAAGCTGGAAAACGCGCTGGACCAGGTGCTGCGCGAGGTGCGCCATGAATTGCCGCGCGACCTCACCAACGACCTGTTCCGGCAGGCGCTGCTCGATGAGCTGATCGGGTATGGCCCGATCACCCCGATGCTGCGCGACCCGAGCGTCGATGAGGTGATGGTCAACGGACCGGCGCGCATTTTCGTGGAGCGCAAGGGTGTCCTCTACGAGACCGGCATGCGCTTTTTCGACGACCGCCACCTCATCACCATCATCCAGCGGATCGTGGAGCCCCTCGGCCGGCATGTGGACGAGGCCAGCCCCATGGTGGACGCGCGCCTGCCGGACGGGTCGCGCGTCAACGCGATCATCCCGCCGCTGGCGCTCGACGGCTCGTCCGTGACGGTCCGAAAATTCGCCACGCGCAAGCTCACGACCGATGACCTGATCGCCTTCGGCAGCATGACTCCGGAGATCGCGCTCTTTCTGGAGGAGGCGGTGCGCGCGCGCCAGAACATCGTGGTGTCCGGCGGCACGGGATCCGGCAAAACCACGCTGCTGAACGTGCTCTCGCAATTCATCCCGCGCAACGAGCGGCTGGTCACCATCGAGGATTCGGCCGAGCTGAAACTCTCCCACCGCAACATCGTGCGGCTGGAGGCGCGGCCCGCCAACATCGAGGGCCGCGGACGTGTTGCCATCCGGGATCTCGTGATCAATGCGCTGCGCATGCGGCCGGACCGGATTGTGGTGGGCGAGTGCCGCGGCCCCGAGGCGCTCGACATGCTGCAGGCCATGAACACCGGCCACGACGGGTCTCTGACGACCGCCCACGCCAACACGCCGCGCGACTGCCTCGCCCGTCTCGAGAACATGGTGATGATGGCGGGCTTTGAACTGCCCTCCGCCGCCATCCGCGAGCAGATCGCCTCCGCCATCAACCTCATCGTGCAGCAGAACCGCCTGGCGGACGGCAGCCGTAAAATCGTGACCATTTCGGAGGTGACTGGACGCGAAGGCGCCACCATTCTCCTGCAGGACATCTTCGTGTTCGAGCAGAAAGGGTTCAGTCCGGAAGGCAAGGTGGTGGGCCAGATGGTGGCCACCGGCAACATCCCGCAGTTCGTCGAGGCGCTCAAGCAGCGCGGCGACCTGCGGTTGGATATGGGTGTGTTCGTGCCCAAGGCCTGAACGGAAAGCGCGCGCAAGCGAGGAGTTTCCCATGACCGACATCCTGGTGCTGGTGCTGGTGTTCGCGGCCACGACGTGGGGCGTGTGGGTGGTGACCCCGCTGCTGGCGCAGCTCGGGCTGGAGAGGTCGGCCGGCAAATACGTCCGGTCCGACGGCGTGACGCAGTTGGGGCCGATCTACCGGTTCACGACCCCGGAGCGCCTAGCGCAGGCCTGCTGGTCGGCCGCGCTGCTGGGGGCGGGCCTTGCGGCGGCCGCGCTGATCGCCTTCAATGTGCTGAGCCCCGTGCTGATCGGCGGGGCCTGCCTGCTGGCGGGCGCGATCGCCTTCCGCATCCCGTCCAAGTGGGTGTGGCGCCGCATCCGTGCGCGCCAGCGCCTGTTCGACGCCCGCCTGACGGATCTTACGCTCGGGCTGGCGAACGGGTTGCGCGCCGGCGCGGCGCTGCCGCAGAGTCTGGAGATCGTGTCGCGCGATATGGGGGGGCCGATGACGGAAGAACTGATGCTCGTGCTGCACGAGTACCGTCTGGGCATGGACCTGCCCGAGTCCCTCAACCGCCTGTGCGAGCGGATGCCTGGCGAAGACCTCAGCCTGCTGGTCACGGCGATCCGGCTGACCATGCAGTCGGGCGGCAGCCTGGCGGAGGTGCTGGACCGGATCACCGACACGATCCGCCAGCGCACGGATTTCAAAGACCGGCTGCTGACCATGACCGCGCAGGGACGGTTCGAGGCCATCGCCATGGCGGCGGCGCCGCTGGTGGCCTTCCTGATCCTCTTTTTCCTGGATCGCGAACTGATGCAGCCGCTGCTCCAGACCAAGATCGGCTGGTGCGCGATCGGCGCGGTGGCGGTCCTCGAGACCGTGGGGTTTCTCGTGATCAACAAAATCGTCACCATCGATGTCTGAGGAGGCAACCGCATGGACGTGGTCATCATCCAAATGCTGGCGTTCCTCTCGGTCCTGTTCCTGGTCAGCGGGATCCAGGCGGTCATCCGCAAGGAAAACGAGACGCTGAGCAACGCCAAGCCGCTGGTGTTCCGCGTGTTCCACCACGAGATCGGCACCATCGGCCGGGCGACCGGCGCGTGGGTCGACCAGACGTTTCCGGTGCAGACGCGCCAGCTCCGCAACGACCTGATCGCGGGCGCGATGCCGGTCGAATCCGTCGAGGTGCGCGGACTGCAGGGGTTCGCCGGCGCCGCGCTTTTCGCGGTGGCGGGCCTGCTCACCTTCATCCTGACGCTGAATTGGGCGTACGGTCTGCTGGCCGGCGCCGGCTTCGGCCTGATGGGCTGGTATTACCCCGTGGCGTGGGTCAGCCGTTGCGCGCGTACGCGCAAGGACCGCATGTCGAAGAGCATGCCGTACGCGATCGACCTGATCACCGTCTCGATGGAGGCGGGTCAGGATTTCGGCGCGGCGGTGCGCAATCTGGTGCATGACGGGCCCAAGGGGCCGTTGCGGGAGGAGTTCGGCGTGACGCTCCGGCAGATCGAGCTGGGCAAATCGCGCATCGAAGGCCTCAAAGCCATGGCGGACCGGGTTCAGCTCGATGAGTTCCGGTCGCTGGTGACCTCGGTGATCCAGAGCAGCGAAATGGGCGCGAGCATCTCCGCGACGCTCAAGATCCAGGCGGAGGAGATCCGGCGGCGGCGTTACCAGCGGGCCGAGCGGCAGGCCGCCCGCGCGCCCTCGCTGATGCTGATCCCGACCGCCCTGTTCATCATGCCCGCGGTCTTCATCATCATCGCCGCGCCGATCATCATCCGGGCGATCGAATCCGGCATGGGCGAGTATTTCCAAAGCGGGGGAGGGTGAGCGTCATGTTCTGTCTGAAAGTCGAAAAAGGGGACCCGGCCGGCGAGATTCTCATCTTGAAGGAGGGCGAGAACACCCTCGGGCGGTCGCGTTCCGCCACCTTCCGCCTCGGCGCGTCGGATGTGTCCGGGCTGCACGCGCGGGTCGTGGTGCGGGGCGGCGCGGTGACGGTGGAGAATCTGAGCCAGTTCGGTACGCAGGCGGACGGCATCCCCGTATCGGGAAGCGTGCGGCTGACGGAAGGCCAGCGCCTGTCTATGGGAAAAAACACGGTCTTGTGCCTGCTGCGGGAGCCGGCGGGCGAACCTTCCGGCGCACCGGCCGCCGCGCCGGACGCGACGCGGACCGGCGGGACCTTCGGTGCGGAAACGACGTTCCGGACGCGCGCCGAGGAGGCGCCCACGGGCGACGGCATGCGGCCGTCCCCTGACGAGAGAGGCGCGACCCGCGCCACGCCCCCGCCGCCGCCGCATACCCGGGCCGCCGCCGCGGCCCGCACCGGCGCGGGATTCGGCGCACCCGCGCCCGCCTACCCGGACTCCGATCTCACCTCCGGTCTGCCGCTCGAAGCCTTGACGATCGATAACGAGACCGCAGAGGGCGCGACCCGCGCCATGCAGACGCGGGCGGCCACGCCGGAGGAGATCGAACACCTGCGGATCGTGGAGCAGAAACGGCACAAGAAACGGATCACGCGCGGTCTGGCCGTCCTGATCCCGCTGATCGCCCTGGCGGTGATCTTCCGGCCCCGCACCCCGCCGCCCGAACCGAAGATCGAGTGGGCGAAAGACACAGAGGGCAACTACCTCGACCTCTTTGAGGCCGCTCCCGGCGGCGGGCTCGCGGAAGGGGGGTATGACCTCTGTTATCCCGGCCCCGTGCGGTTCAAGAAAACCGTCACCGAAGACGGGATGATCCTTTCCGGATTTGTCGGGCGCGAGCGGAATGTGCCCATGCGGCTGATCACGCAAGAGCAGACCGACCCGAAATTCGTCACCATGAGCCGCCTCGCCTTTGTCGAAGAGTGGATCCAGCAGCAGAAGGCGGGCAACGAGCGCTGGAGTTTCGACAAGCCTTCGCCGATGCCCGGTTTCATCGGCATCCGCAACGGCCTCCCCTACCTCCGCGTCACGTATTACCGCGACAGCGAGGGCTCCTGGTTCGGCGTGGCCAGCGTGTTCCGTTACGGGTACCGGCGGATCGTGATCCGTGCCGAAGCCCCCGCGGCGGAGCGGGTGCGGCTGGAGGACCTGCTCTCCTCCAAGTTCATGCGCGCCTCGGAGGCTATGGAGTACGCGTATTGGGAAGCGCCCGGGGAGCTGCCCAAACTGAGCGAGGCCGCGCTGCTCCAACAGGCGGAGACGGATCTCAACCGCATGGCTCCGGCCACCTGGTTCGAGCTGCAGCGCAACCTTTCGGGACTGCTGGCCCGCACCGTTTTGTCCGGCAACAAGACCGCAGAGGTGGAGGCGCTGCGCCTGCTGACCCGGCTTCGCGAGCGCCTCACCCTCTGGTTCAACAGCCAGCAGCTCGCCTTTGACGCGGCGCGCATGCAGAACAACCGGGCCCAGGCGCTGGAGACCGCCCGTCTGACCCGGGCGGTGTTCAAGGACATGGAGGACCAGCGGTATTACACGGTCCGCAAATGGAACACGGAGTTTTAACGCCATGCTGATCCGACTGGAACACAACGGACGCATCATCCACGAGACCGGTTCGGATGCGCTGACCGGCGAACTGACGATCGGCCGGAGCCACGCCTGCGAGTGGCCGATCCCGAAAGAGGACGGGGTCGCCAGCTCGCGCCACGCGGCGTTGTTCAAGAAAGGCAAAGCGGTCTGGCTCAAGGATCTCGAAAGCACCAACGGAACCTTTCACAACGGCAAAAAGATCGACAAGCGCAAGCTGGCGATCGGCGACAAGATCAGTATCGGCAATTGCGTGCTCTGCGCGGAGGCCGACCGGGGCGGGACCGGCCGCAACCTCTCGGAGGTGGTGGTGCTCTCCGGCAAGACGCGCGGCCAGAAGAAACCGCTCACGCCGCCGGTCTTCACGATCGGGTCGGACCCCTCCTCCTCGCTGGTCTTTCTGGACATGCTGGTCTCGCGGCGCCACGCCGAGATTCTGGTCAAGGAGGACGGCAGTTGCTGGATCCGGGATCTGGGCAGCAAAAACGGCACGTCGGTCAACGGCATGCCGTTGCGCGACGACAAAGAGCGGCTGCTCAAAGACGGGGACTGCATCGCCTGCTCCCATTTCGAGCTCGAGTTCCGCGACGGGGCGGTCAAACACTCCAACAAACAGACCTGGCTGCGGTTGGGCATTCTGCTCGTCACCCTGCTGGCGGGCCTGGGCGCCTACCAGACGTACCAACGGCTCAAACCGTCGGCCGAGGCGTTCGTCAAGGCGGCGCGCCGGCTGGCCGCCAAAGAGGAGTTCGATCAGGCGGCGCGCGAGGTGGAGCAGGCGGTCAACGCGCGCCACGCGTCGCGCCACCAGGTGGCGATCGAGGAGATGCGCCGGCTGATCGGCGTCTGGAAGCGGACGCGCGCGCTCTGGCAGAACGCGCAGGAGGATCTGGAGCGCGGCGAGTGGGTCGGGGCGTCGCGCACGCTCGGCGTGCTGCAGGCCAGCAAACGCGAGGTCTGGGAGTGGAACGCGCAGGCCGCCGAGGCCAAGGACGCCGCGGCACACGCCAAAACCCTGCTGGACGCCTTTCTGCAGACCGACGCGCTGCTGAAACGGGAGGATCTGGTGTTCGCCGAACTGGAAAGCAATCAGACCGCACTCGACCGCGCGCTTGACGCGAAACCGGCCGCCGCCGAACCGCCCGCGTATCTGACGCGCCTCGCCGGGGAACTGCGCCGCGTGCGAACCCGGCAAGCCTCCCTGCTGGCCGAGAGCCGGCAGATGGAAACGGCCCTCAACAAACTGGGCGAGGCGCAACCGCCGTACGACGAGGTGGTGCGCCTGCTCGAACAACTGGGGACGAGTCAGGAACCTGCCCTGAAGCGCCGGGCCCAAGTCCTGGCCGCGCCGGTGAAGGCCCTCGCCAACAGCTACGTCAAACTCGGCGAGGCCGCGGCCGCCCTGCGGCGCCTCGCGTTCCAGCCGGCGCTGACGCTCGATCTGGCCCTGCCGACAGTGGATGCCTGCGCCATCGAGCCGCGCGTCTCCCTGGCGCGCCAGAACATCGAGAAGATCCACGCGAACCTCAAACTCAAGGGATATCAGCTCGAGGCCCTGTTCACGGAGGCCGAGAAACGGATCGGCCGCGAGGGCGATTCGCTGGAGGGGTTCCGGGCACTGCGCGACCCGGCGGTGATGGAAAAGGTGATGGCCTGCGATTCCGTCAACCTGCCCCTGCCCAAGCGCAGCCGCTCCCAGCCGGCCGGCGAGTATGACCGCCTGTTGGGCATCGAGGCGTTCTACGCCTATCTCAGCGCGTTGCCCGAACCGCTCGACCCCGCCGCGCTTGCGGACCTGCCTTTCTTGCCGCTGATCAACCAGACGCGCGAGGCCCTGCAGAAGATGGACACGTTTCTGCAGTTCATGGCGCAGGCCGACAACCAGTGGCTGATGGCCGACGCGCTGGCCGCGCAAGTCGCGCGGATGAAAGCCATGATGCAACAGCGCGACGAGTTGGTGAACGGCCTGACCGCGCGCGCCGGGTCCGCCACCGACCGCACGGCCCTCATCGCGGGCGGCCTCGCCGCGCGTTTGGCAACCGCTTCCGCGCAGGCGAAGATCAAAGACCTGCCGCCGGAAGAGTGGCTGGCGGCCGAGCTGAAGCGGCAACGCACCGCCCTGCTGCGCATGAACGAGGAGTACACGCTGGCAGCCCCGACGCGGCAGATCGAGATCCGCACCGAAATCCTGAAAGCCGGCCTGCCCGGCGATCCGGCGGTCCGGCGCATGTGGGCCATGCGCGATGCGGCCGCCGCCGCATCGCCCGCCCGGTAGTGGCGGCGGCTCGCAGGCGTTTGGCCCGCGCCAGGCCGCAGGCGGGTTTTTGCGGGGTTCCGCCGGGGCTACCGGTAGGGCCGACCGTTCCTGCTGACGACCCCGCCCCGTATTCCGCGACGGAATCGGTTTTTGACGTCCTTACCGGACCAGCCCGGCGAGCCAGCCGACCATCGTGTGCGGGAAGAGGCTGAGCAGCAGGTAGACGAGAACATAGGCCGGCAGAAACCGCATGGCCCCGCGGAACACCTGGGCCGCGTCGGCGTCCGGCGTCATTCCCGCCACCACGAAACAGGAAACGCCCACCGGCGGGGTGATCGCGCCCAGCGTCGTCACCAGGCACACCACCTGCCCGAACCAGATCGGATCATACCCCATGCGCGTCACCAACGGCTCGAAAAGCGGCAGGGAGAGCAGCAGGAAGGCCAGCGCGTCCATGAGGCAGCCGCCGATCAGATAACAGCCCATCATCAACAGCAGGATCACGGCGGAGGGCACCTGCATCCGCGTCACCCAGGCGGTCAGTTCGAACGGCAGGCGTGTGAGCACCAGAAACCGTCCGAACACCGTGGCGCCCGCCAGAATCAGAAACACCATCGCCGTGATCCGCAGGGTCGCGGTCAGGGCCTTCACCAATCCGGCCCGGTCCAGCCGCCCGCGCGCCCAGCATCCGGTGATGCCGATGAACGCGCCGAGACCGGCGGCTTCGGTGGGGGTGACCAGGCCGGAGAACATGGCCGCCATGATCAGGGCGAAGAGCACCGCGACCTCCACCACCTGCGGCAGGGTCGCGAGACGGCGCCGGAGCGAGCAGCGCGGTCCGGCCGGAGCCCAGTCGGGATGCCGCCAGATCATCACCCGCACGGTCAGCACGAACGCCAGCGTCAGGGTGAGGCCCGGCAGCAGACTGCCGGCGAACAGTTTGCCGATGCTCTGCCCGGTGTACAGGCCATAGACGACCAGCACGATGCTGGGCGGGATCATCGCGCCCAGGGTGGAGCCGGCCGCGATGCTGCCGCATTTCACTTCGGGGTGGTACCGCTGACGCGCCATCGGCTTGAGCGCCACCGCGCTCATGGTGGCGGCAGTGGCGGTGTTCGACCCGCAGATGGAGGAGAAGCCCGCGCAGGCCAGGATCGTGGTCACCGCCAGCCCGCCGCGCCGGTGGCCGAACCAGGCCCGGGCCGAACGGAAGAGCCGGTCACTGTACCCGGCATGGAAAATCACTTCGCCCAACAGGACGAACAGGGGGATGACGGTGAACCCGTAATTCGTGAAGCAGCTCCAGACTTCAGCGCCGACGGTCCCGTTCAGCAGGGCGTGGAGGTCCGCAGGCGGATTGAGGGCCAGCAGGCCGCCGAACCCGGCCAGCAGCATGGCCAATCCGGGCGACATGCCCGCAAACAGGATCAGCAGGAGCATCACACCGATTCCGAGATAGCCGATGAGGAGGGGAGACATGGAAAAGGGGGAACCGTTCGGGGTTAGGGGTTGGGGCCGGGCAGCTCATCGCAAACGGGATTCATGCGTTCGCTCCGTTCGCGTTCCACCGCGTCCTTGCCGCCCGCACCGGAGATCAGCAGCACCGCGTCGGTGAGAAACGAGGCGGTCAGCAGAAACAGACCGGACGCCGCGCCGAACATCAGCCAGGGGTAAGGCAGGTTCAGCGTCTCCGAGACCTCGCCCGCGGCCAGCAGGGCGCGCGCGCGGCAGATCATCTGGCACCCGAGCAGGGCCATCAGCGCCGCGCCGGCCAGCACATTGAAGGTCCCCGCCCACCGCCGGACCGAAGCCGGGTAGTTCCGCGTGAACAAATCCAGCTCCACATGACCGCGCTTGCGTTGCGTGTCGGCCAGCGCCAATGCCGCGAGCAACGCGCCGAAGAACCCCGACAGCTCATAGCTCGCGCTGAGCGGACGCCCCGCCAGCCGGCAGGCCACATTGAGACCGGAAAGCGCCACCAAAACCACCAGCAGCGCCCCCGCGACCGCCAGCGCGGCGACGCATAATTTCTTCTCGGCTTGGATCAGTTTACGTAACATCGTGAATCTCGAACCGTGGAATCAAGTGTTGTGGTAGGGACGGTTCCCCGAACCGTCCGCGGACGCCTCGGGGAGGCGTCCCTACCTGACGGGTGTCGGCGCTTTTACCTCGGCAGCTTTTCCTTGATGAACGCGATGACCGCCTTCCCGTCTATGCCTTTTGCCGTGACCCGCGCGACATACTCGTCGATGAGCGGCTGCGCGGTCGCGCGCAGCACCGCGCGATCTGCGGCAGAGGGCTCGTTCACTTTCAACTGATGCCGCTCGCGGGACCAGTCGAGCGCCTTCCGCGCGTGGTCGTCCACATACGCACCGGTCCACTCCGCCTGTTCGCGGTACAGCCCGTCCAGAACCTGCCTGACCTCTTCAGGCAGGGCGTCATACTTGGCCTTGTTCATCACCACGGCGAAACTGATCACGCACAGGTCCGTCTTGAACACATACGGGCAGTATGCCGCGTAATGCATGTCCTGGAGCACTTCCGCGGAGGAGACGTTGCCCCGGACCACGCCTTTCTGCAAGGCGTCCGGCACATCCGACTGCGGCATGGCGACCGGCGAGGCACCCAAACGCCGCATCACCTCCGCGCCTGTGCCGGACGAACGCAGCGGCAGGTTCTTCAGGTCGGCCAGGGTCCGGATCTCGCGGCTGCTCATCACCACCGCGGGCGGACAGGTGAACCCCGTCAGCACCTTGACCCGGTCGAACTCCGCCGGCCGGAAGCGCGCGATCAGGTCCGCCAGCAGCCGGCTCGCCGTTTTCGCGTCGGCGAAAAAATGCGGCAGGTCCATGGCTTCCGAAACGGGAAAACGGCCCGGCTGATAGCTCATCGCGAAATTGCCGATGTCCGCCGTGCCCGCGATCACGCCGTCAAAAATATCCTTGGCCCCGAGCAGCGTGCCTCCGGGATAGGTGTTGATTTTCACCCTGCCTCCCGTGCGTTTCTCCACCTCGGCCTTCCACCGCTCCATCTGCACGCACGGGAAGGTCGAGGCCGGCGGGAAATTCGCATAGTTCAGCGTGATGACGGCATCCCCCGCATCCGGCGCGGCCGCTTGCGGCCCGCATCCGCAGAAGGCGAGCGCCAGCGCGCACACGCCTGTTTGCATCCATCCGTTCCGTTGCCCCATGGCCGCCCTCCCGGTGTTTCTGTAAAGAGAAGCATATCATACGGGTTCCGCGCGCGGCCGGCAAGGACAATTGCGGCGGAGGAAAACGGTTGTGCGCCCGGGCCGCCGCCGGAAGCTCATTCGCCGAAACGGTTGACGGGCCGGTGGCAGTACGGCACAGAGCCTTTCACGAAATAGTAGTCCTGATGGCCGGACTCGGCGGGCCAGAAGCGCGCGGCCGGCTCGACGCGCGTGACGACCTCGAATCCCTTGGCGCGGAGTCGGGCGATGAGCCGCTCCGCGATGGCCCGCTGTCCGGGATTCAGGACGAACACCGCGGAGCGGTACTGCTCGCCGAGGTCCGGACCCTGGCGGTCGGTCTGGGTCGGATCATGGATCTCGAAAAAGAGCCGGGCGAGCGTCTCGTAATCGGTCTGCCGCGGGTCGTAGAGCACCTCCACCGCCTCGGCGTGGCCCGTGTCGCCGGCGCAGACCTGCCGGTAGGTGGGGCGTTCGGTCCGGCCGCCGGTGTACCCGCTGACCGCGCGGATCACGCCGCGCGCCTGCTGCAGGTAATACTCGACCCCCCAGAAGCAGCCGCCCGCGAAAACCGCCCGCTCGAACGCGCCGCCGAGTTGCGCGTCCGCCACGAAATCCATGGAGAGCGAGTTGACGCAGTGGCGAACATCGCGCGCGGTGAGCCGCTCGCCCGTGAAGACATGGCCGAGGTGGCCGCCGCAGACAAAACAGCGGATCTCGGTGCGGCGCCCGTCGGCATCCGGCAGGCGCGTGATCGCGCCGGGCACCGCGTCGTCAAAGGCGGGCCAGCCGCAACCCGCGTCGAACTTATCCTCCGCGCGGTAGAGGGCCGCGCCGCAGCGGCGGCAGGTGTAAACCCCCTTCTCGGCGTGGCGCGTGAAGCGTCCGCTGAACGGGGCCTCCGTGCCCCGGTTCACCAGAATCCGCGTCTCCTCCGCGGTCAGCTCGCGCCATACGGGTTTCATAAGCCCCTCCGCTCGCGCCGCGCCGGTTCCGGCGCAACACCAGATTGTGAGAACGATGACATGCAG
>JAVEYH010000005.1:0-26498 GCA_034003585.1 Kiritimatiellia bacterium | reverse complement strand
GGACGCCTTTCGGTTGGACAAGCAGGCGCGGCAGGGGTACGCTGTCCGTATGGTTCGTGGAGGGGCGGTCCCGGGGTTGCGATCCCGTCCGGAACGGGTTTTTCCCGGAGGGCGGCGGACAAGGGGGGCGTATGTGCGTTGTCGGAATGACGGGGATTGTGGGCCTGCTGGCCGGGGTGGCGTGGGGCGCGGCGGACGGAACGCTCATGAAGCGTGTTCTCGACGGCCAGGATCCGGCGCTGCAGCCTTTGGCTGCCGAGCGTGCGGTTGCGTACGAGAAGGGCTTTACGCGGGACGGAGACGAGTGGGTGTGCGACAATGGTGCGGATGCCGCGGCGCGGCGCGGCGTCCTCTGGGGCGTGGTGCTGAATCAGACCCGCCCCGCGCCGGTGATGGCCTCGGCCCAGGCCCGGGCGGAACAGGTGGACGGTGCGGCCAACAGTGATTTCTCCCTTTATCTGGACCTGACCTATGCGGACGGCACTACGCTCTGGGGGCAGGCCGTGCCGTTCGAACCCGATCCGGAGGCGGGCTGGCAGCGGCGCGAGGTGGTGATCACACCCGAAAAACCGATCCGCCGCATCAGCTACTATCTGCTGTTCCGCAACCGCGCGGGCCGCGTGCGGTTCCGCGACGCGCGCGTCGGGACGCTGCGCGCCGAAAAGGTGACGCGCTTCGACGGCGCGGCGAGCGAGCCCCTCGCGCCGCCGCAGCGCGGCTTTCTGCTGCGCGATGTGGCGCGCGAATCGGGGTTCGTCGCCATCGGGCGCGAAGCGCTCGGCGTGCGGCTCGACGCGCGCGAGCGCCGCGCCCCGGGCGTGACGTTTTATGAGGTGCGCCTCGAAGAGCAGACCGGCCGCGACCGCGCGCTGACGCTGGTCTACACCCTGCCGCAACCGGACGGCAGCCTGACGTGGTTCCACCATCCGCGCCGCGAGATCGCGCTGGACCGCACGCGGACGGAGGTCCTGAACACCGCGAACGCGCCTCTGGGCGCCAACGGCCGGCTTTCGCGCTATCCCTTCGGTGCGGTGGCCGCGGCGGATAAAGGCTGCGCCATCGGGCTCGATCCCGCGACGCCGCTGTTTTTCCGGATCGGCTGCCAGCCGCAGACGCGCGAGCTGTACCTGGCGTGCGACATCGGGTTCGCCCCGGAGAAACGCACGGCGGATTTCCGGTTCTGCGTTTTCGATTTCAAGGCGGCCGAAGGGTTCCGCGGCGCGCTGGCGCGCTATTACGAACTCTATCCCGACGCGTTTGTGACGCGCATCCGGCGTCAGGGGGTCTGGATGCCCTTCGCGCCCATCAGCAGGGTGGAGGGGTGGCAAGACTTCGGCTTCCGGTTCAAAGAGGGGACCGGTGAGACCGCCTGGGACGACGCGCGGGACATCCTGACGTTCCGCTACACCGAGCCGATGACGTGGTGGATGGCCCTGAAAGGCGAGGGGCCGCGCACGCTCGCGCGCGGAAAGGAGGAGGCCGAACGGCTGGCCGCAGCGGGGAACGCGGCGGCGCGGGCGTGGGAGAGCAGCGCGTTCGAGGATGAACGCGGCCGGAGACCCGGGCGGGTGCTGGACACGCCCTGGTGTAACGGCGTGGTGTGGAGCATCAACTCCGCGCCGGGCGTGCCGGGAGCGGTCACGGATTTCTCGAACAAGTGGAGCGCCGCCTATGTCGAACGGACGTACGGCGCCCCGCGCAAGGCGGATTGCGACGGCGAGTACATCGACTCGGCCGAGGCGTATGTCACCGAGGTGATGAATTTCCGGCGCGCCCATTTCGCGGGGTCGGAACGCCCGCTCTGCTATGCGCTCGGGTCGCGCCGCGTGGGGATGTACAAGGGGATGATCGGGTTCGAGTATGTGCGGGCGCTGGAGCGGGAGATGCGCGCGCGCGGCCGGTTCATGATGGCCAACAGCACGCCGATCCACTGGTTCTGGCTGGCCCCGCTGCTGGATGTGATGGGCACCGAGACCGACTGGAACCGCAAAGGCGTCTGGCGGCCCATGGCCGACGAGGAGCTGCTCTACCGGCGCGCGCTGTGCAAGGGCAAGCCCTACTGTTTTCTGATGAACAGCGACTTCTCCCGGTTTTCGCACGAGGCCACAGAGAAGTTCATGAAACGGGCGCTGGCCTACGGCATGTTCCCTGGATTCTTCAGCGCGGACGCCTCGACCGGCCACTATTTCAAACGCCCCGAGCTGTACAACCGCGACCGCCCGCTTTTCAAAAAGTACGTGCCGCTCTGCCGCCTGGTCGCCGAAGCGGGCTGGGAACCGGTGACCGGCGCGGTATCGGACATGCCGGACGTCATCGTGGAGCGTTTCGGCTGGCAGCCGGGCCTCTGTTACCTGACCGTCTACAATCTCGCGGAGGCGCCGCGGAAGGCGGTCGTCTCCCTGACCGCGCTCGCGCAGCCGGCCGCCTGCCGGGATCTGGTGCGGGGCGGGGAGGTCGTTTGGACCGGGAAACGCGCGGACTTTGACCTGGAGGCGGGCGATGTGCGCGTGCTGGAGTTTACGGGGCCGTACACGGGGGACGTGCTGGCCGCGGGTGTTGCGGCCGGGGAGGACCAGTGATGCGTCAACCAGACAGAGTGCGCGCGTCCTGTGGGGAAAATCCTTCCGGCGGCCCGGCGAAAGCGGTGGCGCTGGTCGTGAGCGTGAACAAGCGCTTTGACCGCAAGGTGATCGAGGGCGTCACCCGCTTCGTGCACGAATCCGGGGCGTGGAGCGTGTTTCTGGAAGACGATCCCGCGGCGAAAATCCCGGATTTCCGCCGCGGGCACTTCGACGGCGTGATTGCGGATCTCGACGATCCCCGCATCCCGCGCCAGGTTGCGGGACTGGCCATTCCGGTGGTGGGCATCGGCGGCATCAAGGCCAATTGCCCGCTCAGGAAGACCGTCGCGACGGTCGGGACGGACAATCCCAAGATCGCTCAGATGGCGGCCGATTATTTGATACGGCTGGGGTTGCGGAGCTTCGGGTACTGCGGCATATCCACACGCACCGTCGACCCGTGGAACCTTGAGCGGCAGGAGGCGTTTACGGCGCATGTGGGGAAACACGGCCACCCCTGCTCGGTTTTCGCCAAACATTACTCCCCGTCGCACAGTTGGGAGCAATTGCAGGAAGCGCTCTTCTCGTGGCTGCGGCCTCTGGTCAAGCCGGTGGGTGTGCTGGCGGCGAACGACGTCCGGGCGCGGCATGTGCTGGAGGCGTGCCGCCGTTTCGGCCTGCGCGTGCCGGACGATGTGGCTGTGATCGGCGTAGACAACGATGACCTGATCTGCGAATTGGCGACTCCGCCGTTGACCAGCATCGTGCAGGGTACGGAGGAGATCGGGTACCGGGCGGCAGGCCTGCTGGACCGGCTGATGCGGCGGCGGACACGCCGGGCCGTGAACATTCTGGTCGAACCTGTGGTCATCATCGAGCGTGCCTCAACCGATCTGGTGGCCACGAATGACCGCGTGGCCGCCGCCGCGCTGACCTTTATCCGCCAGAACGCCTGCGGCGGCATCGGTGTGTCGCAGGTCGCGCGGGGTGTCGGCGTGTCGCGCTCCACGCTGGACGGCCATTTCAAACAGGCGATCGGCCGTACGGTGCATGATGAGATCCAGCGCGTGCAGATGAACGCCGCCCAGAATCTGCTCGTGACCACTTCCCTGCCGCTGGACGACATCGCCCGGCGCGCGGGTTTTTGTCATGCGCAATATCTCGCGTCGGTGTTCAGGAGGGTCTGCGGGCAGACGCCCGGCGAGCACCGCCGCCGCGCGCGGTAAGGGTAACACACGGCGTGTTGACTCCTTGATCGCGTTTTTCAAACATCTTTGAGCGGGGCGTTTTTTCCGCCCGGGACGTACCCGTTCCGGCGAGGACCGGACGGAAGCGTTTTCGCACTCATTTTGTGGAAAAACGCAATAGCGGGCCGGACGGACACATGTCATCCTTCACTGCGGTACAAGGTGGATCGCCTGCCTCGACCGCAGAACGGATGATGCGCGGCATGGGGTCGCGCCGACAAGGAGGGTAACGTATGGCACGGATTCAAGTCGGGTTGAACACGGAGTTCTCGCGCAGCAGCGACAAACCGTTCGAGTGGGCGGTGAAGGCGGCGGCGGAGATGGGGTACAAATACATCGAGCCGATGGTCCATTTCGGGCGCGAGCTGATGAGCGAGGCCGGGTATTTCCACACGGTCTCGATGTTCGACGACCCCTACCGCATCAAAGAGGCGTGCGACGCGGCGGGTTTGACGATTTCCGGCTTGCAGGCGCACGGACCGCTGTGCCGTCCCGAGGTGCACGGCGAGTACATCAAGCTGGCGATCCGCGTGGCCGGGGAGATCGGCGTGCCGGTGATCAACACCGACGAGGGCAAGAAGGCCAAGTGGACGACCGAGGAAGAGGATTTCGTGCTGATCCGGTACACGCTGCAGGAGGCCGCCTTCGTGGCCGAACGACGCGGCGTCAAGATCGGTCTGGAGCCGCACTCGCAATACTCCAAGACCCCGGATGGGCTCGACCGGATCTACAATCTGGTCAAATCGCCTTCCATCGGCATCAACCTGGATACGGGGAACGCCTATCTCTCCGGTTCGGACGTGTACGCATGGCTTGAGCGCGTCGCCTCCCGTCTGGTACACTTGCATGCGAAAGACATCTCGATCAGCCATTCCGAGGCTGAGCGGGGCAAGGTTACCGGCACCCCGGTGGGCTGCGCCTGCGGTGAGGGCGTGCTGGACTGGGAGCGCATCATCCGGATCGTGAAGGAGAAGTGCCCGCGCGACATTGTGTTCTCGGTCGAGTGCGGCACGCCGGACCAGGCGGCGAAAAGCCTGGCGCACCTGAGCCGGCTGGTGTGAGAAGCGGGGGCGGTGCCGCCGGGAGGGGACGATGAGGGGATGGAACGGGATAGGGGTGGCGATGCTGCTCGCGGCCGCCGGCGCCGCGCTGACGTCCTGTGTGACGCGGCAGGTGACGGCGGACCGCCGGGTGTTCCGCGCGGGCGCGTATGCCATGGACGTCACGCCCACGAACTTCCCCGTCATCGTAAACGGCGGCTTCCTCGCCCATTCCGCCGGCAAGGCGAACGATCCGCTCCACGTGCGCTGGCTGGTCCTTGATGACGGGGCGTCGCGGGTGGCGTTGGGCGTGCTGGACACCTGTCTGATCCCCGTCGAGTTCGCGGATGCGGTCCGGGCCCGCGCGAGCGAGGCGACGGGCATCCCCGTGGGGCGGATCGCGCTCTCGGCGACGCATACCCACAGCGCACCCTCGTTGATGCAGATATTGGGCACCCCTCCGGATGCGCATTATCCCGGTTTCGCCATGCCGCGGATCGTTGAAGGGTTGCGGTGCGCCGTCTCCAATCTCGCGCCCGCCCGCATCGGCTGGACCGTGACGCAGGCTCCGGACCATACGCACACGCGCGTTTGGATCAGGAGGCCGGACCGGATGACGTATGACCCGTTCGGCGCGAGGACGGTGCGCGCCAATATGCATCCCGGGCATCAGCATCCGGACACGGTGGGCCCGTCCGGCCCCTCTGATCCGGACCTGACCCTGCTTGCGGTGCAAACGCCCGACGGCCGGCCCGTGGCGGTCCTGGCGAATTTTGCGATGCACTATTTCGGCGCGCCCGCGGTTTCGGCGGATTACTACGGCCTTTTCGCCGACAAACTCGGCCCGCTCCTCGGCGCGACAAACGGCGCGCCCGCCTTCGTCGGCATCCTGTCGCAGGGCACGAGCGGCGATCAGCATTGGATGGACTACGCGCAGGCCCGACGTCCCATGAGCCGGGACGCCTATGCGGGGGAGTTAGCCCGGCTTGCGGCAAACGCTTACCGGGACATCCTGTTTCAGGATTGGGTGCCGTTGGCGATGCGGCAGGAGACGCTGCGCCTCGCAACGCGCCAGCCCGGCGCGAAGCGGCTGGAATGGGCCCGGAAGATTTCGCAAGAGTGCGAAGGGCGGCTTCCGAAAAGCCAGGCCGAAGTCTACGCGCGGGAACAGTTGTGGCTCCAGGATCATCCAACGCGCGAGATGAGTCTCCAGGCGCTGCGCGTCGGCGGTCTCGGCATCGCTTTCTGGCCCGCCGAGGTGTTCGCGCTTCACGGCCTGCAGGTCAAAGCCCAAAGCCCGTTCCCGGCGACCATGAACATCGCGCTGGCCAACGCCGAAGAGGGTTACGTGCTTCCTCCCGAGCTCTTCCCGCTCGGCGGCTACAACACCTGGGCCTGCCGCTCCGCTATGCTGGAGCCGGAGGCCGGGGTGAAAATGGCGGAGGCCCTGCTCGGTCTGCTGGAGAAAGCCGGCGGCGGAAAACGCCGCGCCGTCCCCGTCGCGAACGGGCCGTACGCGCAGGCCGTCCTCGCCGACAGGCCGCTGGCGTACTGGCGGCTGGAGGAATGGGGCGGTCCGACCGCGTTCGACGCGACACCCGCCAAGCGGAACGCGGTGTACGGGACCGGCATCGCGCGCTGGCTTGAGGGCCCCCCTTCGGGCGCCTTCTCGGGAACCGGCGCGGTCAACCGGTGCGTTCATCTGGCGGGCGGATATCTGTCGGCCGGCCACCCCGATGTGGGCGGGACGTACACCGCGGAATGGTGGTTCTGGAACGGGCTGCCCGACAACGCGCGCGGCGTGACGGGCGTGCTGTTCTCCCGCGGCGCGGACCGGCTGGTCCTCGGCGGCACGAACGGTGCCCCGGGCCGGCTCACTTTCGGGGCACTGACGGGACAGACCGTGATCGCGCCGCGGACCTGGAACCATGCCGCGCTGGTGCGGGACGGCGCGCGGGTGAAGGTCTATCTGAACGGGCAACCCGAACTGGACGGCGAGACCGCGCCCGCCGACTCCGCGTCACAGGTGTCATTCGGCGGCGCGGCCGGCATTCCCGAAACCTTGGAGGGGAAGATCGACGAGATCGCGCTCTACGGCCGCCCCCTAACCGCCGCGGACTTGCAGCGGCACGTTCGGCTCGCGCGGCGCCCGCTGCGCGTTGTGCTGCTGGCGTCACCCAAGGACCACGGCCCGGGCGAGCATGACTATCCGCTTTGGCAGGCGCGCTGGGCGCGGCTGCTCGGCGGCGCTGCGGGCGTGACCGTCGAACGCGCGGACATCTGGCCTTCCGACGCCCAGTTCGCCTCCGCCGATGTGATCGCCGCGTTCTGCTATCTGCCGTGGACGCCTGCCCGCAAGCAACAGGTTGCCGGTTATCTGGCGCGCGGCGGCGGGCTGGCGCTCATCCACTCGGCCACGTGGACCCAGCCGAAGGCCGACCCGGAGGTGGCGGCGCTCGTCGGCGTGGGCGGATTCACGCGCTTCCGGCATGGTGAGGTGCGGGTGGAGGTGACCGCGCCCGTGCATCCCGTCTGCCGCAATCTTCCGGAATCCTTTGTCCTTCACGACGAACCCTACTGGCCGCCGACGCCATCCGTCAACGTGTCCAACGTGACCGTGCTCGCGGTCTCGCGGGAAAAGGACGGTGACGGGCCGGACAAGCCCCAGCCGCTTTTCTGGACCTGCGCGTCCGGGCACGGCCGCGTTTTCGGTTGCGTGCCCGGACATTTCACGCGGACCTTTGAAGACTCCGTATTCCGTCTCTTGCTTTTGCGGGGCGTCGCCTGGGCGGCGGGAGAAGCCCCCGACCGGTTTGATGAGCTCGCTGCGCCGGTTGCCAATCTTGTAACCCAGAAACACTGATTTAAACCAAAGCAAAAAGGGAGAAACCACATGAATCCGGCTTTCAACCGTCGCCATTTTCTGAAAGGTTCGGTTGCCGCGGTCGCGGCCGCCGGGTTTCCGGCCATCATCCCGGCCGCCGCCTTCGGGGCGAACGACAAAATCGCGATCGGATGCATTGGGGTCGGGGGTATGGGCACCGGGAACATGAAGAACTTCCTCGCGGCGGACAATTGCCGCGTGACGGCGGTCTGCGACGTGCGGCGCGACCGCCGGCAGCGGGCGAAGGATCTCGTGGACACGAAGTACGGCGACAAAGGCTGCGCGATGTTCAACGATTTCCGGGAACTGCTCGCGCGCAAGGACATCGATGCGGTGATGATCGCCGTGCAGGACCACTGGCACTCGCTGGTCGCCACGGCCGCCGCCGCCGCGGGCAAGGACATGTACTGCGAGAAGCCCACGGGCGTGTGCGTGAAGGACGGGTTCGCCATCCGGGCGGCCATCCGCAAGCACAAGCGCGTGTTCCAGTCCGGGATGTGGCAGCGTTCGCTGGGCAACTTCCGGCAGGGATGCGAACTCGCCCGCAACGGGTATCTGGGCCAGATCACCGAAGTCCAGGTCGCGGTGCCCGGGAAAAGTTTCCAGCCCGGGTACAAAGGTTCGTTGGACCCGCAGCCCGTGCCGGACGGGATCGACTGGAAAATGTGGCTGGGGCCTGCGCGTTTCAGCCCCTTCAACCCCGGCCGCATCGCGTATCCCGATTGGTATCTGAGCAACGATTATTGCGAGGGCTGGACCACGAACTGGGGCGTGCACCACCTCGACATCGCGCACTGGGGCTGCCCGCTGCTCGGCAGCGAGCCGTTCGAAGTCGAATGCGGCGGCACGTACTACATCAATCAGAACTTCGCCGACAACATCGCGACGTGGAAAGCGGTCTTCACCTATGAGAGCGGTCTGCGCATGGTGTTCACGGACTCCACGCAGCAGCCCTCCGGCACGAAGTTCATCGGCGAGAAGGGCTGGGTCTACGTCAACCGCGGCGACAAGATCGAGGCGTCCGGCGACCTGCTTCAGGTTCGGCCCAAAACGGGTGATGTGCGGCTGCTGCCGGCCGACAGCATGAGCTTCGACGACATCACGGTCATCAAGGCCAAGGACGGCGAGAGGACCGGATATAGGAATGTGAATCACGCCGCAGGCCTGCTGGACGCCATGCGCAGCCGCAAGGAGCCGATCGCGGGCATTGACGCCACGCATGTGGCCTCCACGCTGGGCATGATCGCGGGCATCGCGGCGCGGCTGCAGCAGAAACTGAAATGGGACTGGAAAACCGAGCGCTTCGTCGGCAACGACCTCGCCAACGCGATGCTGACGAGGCCCATGCACAACGGGTGGAAGCTGGAGTCGTGAAGAAGACCGCGACCTGATTCGGCTCCAGTCGATCCCTTCGCCCCGGGTCGAATCAGGCCGATTCAGAACGGCAGGAATCGGACATGAGACGAAATCTTTTTCTTCTGGCGGCGACCGCCGTCATGACAGCGGCAGGCGCCCGTGCCGCGGAACTGTGGGTCGGCGCGGCGCAGGCCGACATCACGCCGGACCGTCCCGTCGCGCTGACGGGCGGCATGACCGCGCCCATCTCGAAGGGGGTGAACAGTCGCGTCACGGCGAACGTGCTGGCGATCGAGGCGCGCACGAACGGGGCGCCGGCCGACTGCGCGATCCTCGTTTCCTGTGACCTGTGCGTGATCCGCCCGGGTATCCAGGCGCGCTTCCGGGAACGGGTCGCGCCGCGACTGCCGGGCTTCGACATCAGCAAGCTCTTCCTCGCCGCCACGCACACGCACAAGGCCCCCGCGATCGACCAGGAGGCGTATGACAGCTACGCGGGCGCCATCGAACCCAAGGAGTACGTGCCTTTTCTGTTCGACCGCATGGCCGAGGCGGTGGTCAAAGCATGGGAGGGCCGCCAGCCCGGCGCCTTCGCGTGGGGACTCGGGCACGCGGTGGTGGCCCAGAACCGCAGGGCGGTGTATGCCGACGGTTCGGCCGTGATGTACGGGAAGAGCGATACGGAACCCTTTCGGGGGCTGGAAGGGTATGAGGACCACGCGGTGGACTCGCTGTTCTTTCTGGACGCGCGCAAACGGCTGACCGCAGTGGCGGTGACGGTGCCGTGTCCGGCGCAGACCGATGAGCGGGGGCTCTGCGGGCCGCGGGTGAGCGCGGATTTCTGGCACGACGTGCGCGAGGGCCTGCGCGAGCGGTACGGGAGCGGTTTGACGGTTCTGGGCTTTGTCGGCCCGGCCGGCGACCAGTCGCCGCATCTGATGCTTCGTCACGCGAGTGAGACCCGCATGGCGCGTCTTCGCGGGGTGTCGCGCACACAGGAGATGGGGCGGCGCATCGTCCGCGCGGTAGCGGAGACGTGGGAAGCCGTCCAGACCGATGTCCGCGCCGATGTTCCCTTTGCCCACCGCGTGGAACGGTTTGACCTGCCGGAGCGCGCGGTCACGGAACCGGAGTACGCCGAAGCGAAGAAAGCGCACGACCTGCTGGCCGCCAAGGAGAGGCTGACCGGACAGGACCATTGGCGCAAACGCTGGCACAAGCGGGTCGTGGACCGTTTCGAGACGCAGAAAAACGGCGGCACAGTCAACCCCGTGGAGCTGCACGCGCTGCGGCTCGGCGACGTGGCGGTCGTTACCAACCCCTTTGAGCTGTACACGGATTACGGCATGCGGATTCAGGGCCGCAGCCCGGCCGGCCAGACGGTGCTGATCCAACTGGCCAGTCCGGTGGACAAGGCGTATTACCTGCCCACGCCGCGCGCGCTCGCGGGCAAGGGATACAGTGCGATCCCGCAATCGTGTCTGGTCGGGCCGGAAGGCGGGCAGATGCTGGTGGAGCGCACGCTCGCGGCGATCAAGGGCTTGTTCGGGAAGTAGACAAGATCCGGGTAAGGAGAAAAAGCATGAAGCGAGGGAATCCTGTTCTGGCTGCGGTCCTGCTCACCCTGGCGGCGAACGCCCGAACGTTCGAGGTCGGCGTGTGCGCCTATTCGTTCCGCAAGGGCACGGCGTTCGAGGCGATCGACAAGGCCAAGGCGTGCGGCGCGGAGGTGATCGAGTTTTTCCTCTGGCAGAAACTCAGCCCGGAACATCCGGACGTCATTCTGAACGCGAGCCTCACGGAGGAACACCTCGCGGCGCTCAAGACGAAAATCGCGGCGAGCGGGCTCAGGGCCGTCAATGCGTACGTCGCGGATTTCGGCAAGACGGACGAGGACACGCGCAAGCTGTTCGCCTTCGCGAAGAAGCTGGGGTTGCGGGGGCTGACAGGCGAGCCGCCCGCGGACCGTTTCGACCTCATCGAGCGCATGGTCAAGGAATACGATGTCCGGCTCTGTTTCCACAACCACGCGAAGAATCCCGGCAAGCCGCAGTACCGCAACTGGGACCCCGGTTACCTCATGGGGCTGATGAAAGGGCGCGACCCCCGCATCGGCTTCTCGGTGGACACGGGCCACATCTACCGTTCCGGCATGGATCCGGTCGCCTATCTCCAGGCAGTAAACGGGCGCATCCATTCCGTGCATCTGAAGGACGTCCAGGAGGCGAAGTACGGGAGTCCGGATGTGCCCTATGGGCGAGGAGTCGGCATGATTCCCGCCGTGCTGGACGAGTTGGCGCGGCAGGGTTTCCGCGGGCATGTCGGCGTCGAGTTCGACGACGTGTCGCCGCAGGTGGAGCAGGATGTGCGGCAATGCCTCGACTTCATCCGAACACATTCAAACAAATAAAGGAACGAACCGATGAGCATTGCATGGAACCGGCGTCAGTTTCTGAAGCGTACCGCGGCTGCGGCCACAGCCTTCGGATTTCCGACAATCCTCCCTTCAACCGCTTTCGGCGCGAACGAACGGATCGCGCTCGGCTGCATCGGCGTAGGCGACCGCGGCACGCTGAACATGCGCAACTTCCTCGGGCTGGACGGCTGCCGGATCGTTGCGGTGTGTGACGCGCAGCGTGACCGCATGCGGAAGGCCAAAGGCCTCGTCGACCAGAAGAACGGCGACCAGGGTTGCGCCACCTTCGGCGATTTCCGCGAGCTGCTGGCGCGCAAGGAGATCGACGCCGTGATGATCGCCGCGCAGGACCACTGGCACTCGCTGATCGCCACCGCCGCCGCTAACGCGGGCAAGGACATGTTTTGCGAAAAGCCCACGGGCGTCTGCGTCAACGATGGCTTCGCGATCCGCGCCGCGCTCCGCAAGAACAGGCGCGTCTTCCAGTCCGGCATGTGGCAGCGCTCGCTCGGCAATTTCCGTCAGGGCGCCGAGCTGGCCCTGAACGGGTATCTCGGCAAGATCACCGAAGTGCGGGTCGCGGTCGAGGGGCCGCACTTCCAGCCCAAGTACAAGGGGCCGTACGATCCGCAGCCGGTTCCGGAAGGCTTCGACTGGGCGATGTGGCAGGGACCCGCGCGGTATAATCCGTTCAACCCCGGCCGGGTCGCCTACCCGGACTGGTATCTGCTGAACGACTACTGCGAGGGCTGGACCACCAACTGGGGCGTGCACCACCTGGACATCGCGCACTGGGGCGTGCCGGCGCTCGGCACCGAGCCGTTCGAGATCGAATGCGGCGGCACCTACTACAAGAATAAGGGCTTCGCCGACAACATCGAGACCTGGAAGGCGACGCTGACTTACGCCAGCGGCCTCAGGATGGTTTTCTCGGATGACCGCCAGCAGAAGCTCGGCACGACCTTTGTCGGCGAGAAAGGCTGGGTGCATGTCAACCGCGGCGACCGGATCGAGGCCTCCGCCCCCGAGCTGCTGACTCTTCGCCCCAAGGCGGGCGACCGGAGGCTTTTGCCGGACGGCTGCACCTTCGATGATGTGACCACGCTCAAGACCAAGGACGGCGAGCGCGTCGTCTATAAAAAGGTGGACCACTGGGGCGGGCTGCTGGACGCCATGCGCAGCCGCAAGGAGCCGATCGCGGGCATCGACGCCACGCATGTGGCCTCCGCGCTGGGCATGATCTCGGGCATCGCGGCGCGGCTGCAGCAGAAGCTGAAATGGGACTGGAAGAGCGAGCGCTTCGTCGGCAACGACCTGGCGAACGCCATGCTGACGCGGCCGATGCACAACGGGTGGAAGCTGGAAGGGTGAAGAAGGGCTCGGCCGGATTCGACTCAAGGCGATCCTTTCGCCCCGGGTCGAAGCAGGCCGATTCAGAACGGCAGGAGTCGAAAATGAAACGGAATCCCTTGTTTCTGGCGGTTACCGTATCCCTGCTCTCGGCCGGTGTGGCACGCGCCGCGGAGCTGTGGATCGGCGCGGCGGAGGCCGACATCACGCCGGACCGGCCCGTGTCGCTGACCGGCCAGTTCCATGTCCGCGTGGGGCAGCCCAGCAACATCCTCAGCCGCTGCAAGGCTGAGGTGCTGGCCTTGGAGTCGCGCGAGAACGGAAAGGCTTCGGACTGCGCGATGGTGATCGTCTGCGACGTGTGTTACGTGCCGCGCGATATCCAGCAGCGGTTTCGGGCGCATCTGGGCGAGAGCCTGAAGGGGTTCGACACGGGCAAGCTCTTTTTTACCGCGACGCACACCCACACGGGGCCGGCCCTTGACCAGGGGTGGTACGATGACTTGGGGGAGGCGATGCCGCCCGAGGAGTATGTCGCCTTCTTTTTCGAGCGGGTGGCGGCGGCGGCGTTGAAGGCTTGGGAGGGACGCAAGCCCGGCGCCGTGGCCTGGGGAATGGGTCATGCGGTCACCAGCCAAAACCGGCGGTTGATGTACGCGGACGGCTCGGCCGCGATGTACGGTCCGACCGACAAGCCGGAATTCCGCGGCCTCGAGGGGTGCGAGGACCACACGGCCGATTTCCTTTTCTTTCTCGACGCCGACCGCAAGCCTCTCGCGACCGCGATCACGGTGGCCTGCCCGTCTCAAGTCGACGAGGGCATGTCGCGGCTCCACGCGGACTACTGGGGCAACGTGCGCGAAGCGCTGCGGCGGCAGTATGGCGGGCAGTACGTCGTGTTGGGGTTTTGCGGCCCGGCGGGCGATCTTGTGCCGCGCCCCATTCTGCGCCGGGGCGCCGAGGTCCGCATGGGACAGCTCCGCAAGCTGAACCGGCGGCAGGAGCTGGCCCGCCGGATTGTGCGGGCCCATGAAGAGACGTGGGACGCCGTAAAGAGCGATGTCCGCACAGAACTCGCCTTCGCGCACCGCGTCGAGCGCTTCGATCTGCCCGGCCGGAAAATCACCGATCCGGAATACGAGGCCGCCAAAAAGAGATACGAGCCGCTCGCCGCCAAAGCGAAGCTCGTCGGCGGCGAGGCGGCCCATAAAAACTGGTACAAGAAAACCATCGCCCGGTACGAGGCGCAGAAGACGGCCGCGCCGCGCCATGCGGTCGAGCTGCACGCGCTGCGGCTGGGCGACGTGGCGATCGCCACCAACCCCTTCGAGCTGTTCCTCGATTACGGCATGCGGATCCAGGCGCGCAGTCCGGCCGGACAGACGGTTTTGATCCAGTTGGCCAGCCCGGTGGACGGTCCCACCTATCTTCCGACGGAGCGGGCCGCAAAAGGCGGAGGCTACAGCGCCGTGCCGGAGTCCAGCCTGGTCGGGCCCGAGGGTGGGCAGGAACTGGTGGAACGCACGCTTGCGGCGATCAGCGAACTGTTCAAGAAGTAACACAACCGCGGGTGCCGATTCGTATCCGCGTGAGAGACCGGAGAAAAATGAAGAAAAGAAATCTTTCGTTTGTGGCGTGCGCAATGCTTTTCACAACGGCGGGGGTGCGCGCCGCCGAGCTTTGGATCGGCGCGGCGGAGGTCAGCATCACGCCCGACCGGTCGATCTCCCTTGCGGGGCAGTTCCACCAGCGGCTCTCGACAAAAGTGGAGAGCCCGTGCAAGGCCTGCGTTCTGGCTTTGGAGTCGCGTGAGCCGGGCAAACCCGCGGAACAGGCCATGCTGATCGCTGTGGATGTGGTATCGATTCCGGTCGAGGTGCAATGCGCTTTCCGGGCTTGGGTCGCTTCCAAGCTGACGGGTTTCGACACCAACAAACTTTTTCTGGCGGCTACGCACACGCACACCGGCCCCACACTGAATCAGGAGCGTTTTTCTGATTACGGGGACGCCATGCAGCCCAAAGAGTATCTGCCGTTTCTGTATGAGCGGATGACGGAGGCGGCGGTCAGGGCGTGGGAGGGCCGCAGGCCCGGCGGCGTGGCGTGGGGACTGGGGCATGCGGTGGTGGGACACAACCGGCGCGTGGTGTATGCCGACGGAAAGGCGGAAATGTACGGCAAGACGGGAAAACCCGAGTTCCGCCATCTGGAGGGCTGGGAGGATCACGCGGTGGATGTGCTGGGCTTCACGGATGCGGAGAAAAAATTGATCGCCGCCATGCTGGTGGTGCCCTGCCCCTCACAGACCGTGGAGGGGATGAGCCAGGTCAGCGCGGATTACTGGCACCCGGTGCGGGAGGGGCTGCGCGGCAAATACGGCGAGGGGCTGGTGGTATTGGGCTTTTGCGGGCCCGGGGGTGATGTGATGCCGCGCCCGATGCTGCGCAAAGCCGCGGAGAGCCGCATGGAGAAATTGCGCGGGCTGGCGCGCAAAGAGGAGGTGGGGCGGCGCATCGTGCGGGCCTTCGACGAGACCTGGGAGGTGATCCGCGAGGACATCCGCGCGGATGCGGCGCTGGCGCACCGCGTCGAGCGGTTTACCGTGCCGGCCCGGAAGATCACCGATTCGGAGCTTCAGGAGGCGCGTTCGCAATGCGCGGCGTATTCCGCGCAAATGGCCTCCGCCACCACCCCGCACGCGAAGAGTTACGCCGAGGGTCGCCGGAACTGGTTCCGGCGCACGGTTGATCTCTATGAGGCGCAGCAGAAGGCCGGGATCGTCAACCGGCTTGAGGTGCATGTCCTGCGCCTGGGCGGAGTGGCCATCGCGACCAGTCCCTTTGAGCTGTTTCAGGATTACGCCATGCGCATCCACGGCCGCAGCGCGGCGCCGCAGACGGTCCTGATCCAACTCGCCAGCCCGGCGGATCACCGTCATTCCTACCTGCCCTCCGAGCGGGCGGTGAAGGGCGGCGGCTACAGCGCGGTGCCGCAGTCCACGCCCGTCGGCCCCGAAGGCGGACAGATGCTGGTGGAACGGACTCTGGACGCGATCCGCGCGCTGTTCCCCTGATGCCTTCAGGGTGTCACAACTTCTCACTCCTCCTTCCTAACGCGGACCGAGCCCACAACCCTCACACAAAGGCACAAAGAACACGAAGGTTTCTTTCATGGCACACCATTCCCCGTCGTGCCCTTTGTGTGAGGAACAACTTGTTTTTTTATCGCTGTTGTCGGTTGGTAAGGCACGAAAGCCTCCTTCGGGTGCGGATTCAACAAAGTTGAATCCGCACCCTTCCGTATTGCCCGCAGCGCTCCGATCTGGTTTAATATCCCCATCATAAAAAACGACAAGCGAGGACTCGGGGTATGGCTGGAACGACCTATGAGATGACGGGGAGCATCAAGACGATTTTGGATCCGATGACCTTTGCGAGCGGGTTCACGAAACGTGAATTCGTTCTCACCATGGAGGATGACTATCCGCAGGATGTCAAATTCGCTTGTGTGAAAGACCGGGCGGCCCTGTTGGACCGTGTGGCGGTGGGGGAGCGCGTCAAGGTGGGGTTCCGGATCCGGAGCCGGGAGTACAAGGAGCGGTACTATACGGACTTGGAGGCCTTCCGCATCGATAAGCTGGAGACGGACGGGTCCTCGGTGTCTTATGAGGATGCCGAGCCGCCGACGCCGCTCGATGACCCGACGCCGTTCTGATCGCCGGTCGGCGGTACACAGGCCATCCCTTTCAAGACGGGCAAGGCGTGGCGGGTTGGTCCCTGCCCCGACCGCGTGGATGCGGAACGCATGGCCGAAGAACAAAAAAAACTCCGTGAGCTGATTGCGTTGGGTGACGCCTATCTCGCCAAACGGAAGGTCCCCGATTCCCGCGTGGCCAGCGAACTGTTGGCGGCGCGGCTTTTCCGGTGCGGCCGCCTGGATCTGTACCGCCATCTCGACACGATTCCGGAAACGCGCAAGGTGGATGCGTTACGGCGCGGTCTGCGGCGTGTGGCCGGCGGGGAGCCGGTGCAGTATGTGCTGGGCCAATGGGACTTCCGTAACCTGACGCTCAAAGTGGACCGGCGGGCGCTGATTCCGCGGCCTGAAACCGAACAACTGGTCGGTCTGGTCTTACGCTCCCCGCAGGTGCGGGACACGGAGAAACCGCTGGTGGTGGACGTCGGCACCGGCACGGGGTGCATCATTCTGAGCCTGGCCCAGGAACTGGGGCGCGGGGTGTTTGTGGGGCTGGACATCAGCGCGGACGCGCTGGACCTGGCGCGGGAGAACGCCGAGTTATCCGGGCTGGCCGGACGGGTGCTGTTTGCGCAGAGCGACGGGTGCGGCGAATTCGACCCCGCGAGTGTGGATGTGCTGGTCTCGAATCCCCCCTACATTCCCTCGCGCGTGGTGGACGGTCTCGAACCGCACATCCGCGACCACGAGCCGCGCCTGGCGCTTGACGGCGGGCCCGACGGGCTGGCGTGTTTCCGTGCGCTGCTGCTTGATGCGGTGATGGTGCTGAAACCCGGGGGCGCGGTGTTTTTCGAGATCGGGGACGAGCAGGGCCCCGCGCTGCGCGAGATGCTCGGCGAGTATGGCTTTACGGATGTGGTCATCGCGCAAGACGACTCGGGTCGGGATCGGTACGCCACGGGCGTGCAAAGCGTGTGAGCGGTTGGCGTGTCCGGGTCTCACCGCTTGCCCGGTGGCGATGGAAACGCATTGGACAAGGGCGGAACAAGGAGGGCCTGCCGCCGCCGGAGCGGGGGTTGCCGAAGGGAGGAAGAATGTATTTCATCGGGCCGCATGTGTCGATCGGGGGCGGGGTGGCGAACGCGCCGAAGAACGCCAAGGCGCTGGGCGCGACCGGTTTCGGCATGTTCGTCAAGAACCAGCGCCAGTGGACGGCCGCGCCGTATGCCGCGGCGGACATCGGGGCGTTCCGGCGGCAGATGGCCGCGGACGGCTACACGGCGGCGCAGGTGATGCCGCACGCCGGGTATCTCATCAACCTCGCGAACCCGGATGAGACGGCCCATGCGAAATCCATGGCCTCGCTGTTGGATGAGCTGCGCCGTTGCATGGCGCTCGGGCTCGACAAGCTCAACCTCCACCCGGGCAGCCATCTGCGCCTGCTCTCTCCCCAGGCGGCCTGCGAACGTGTGGCGCAATCGATCAACCGGGCGCTGGAACAGACCGAGGGCGTGACCCTTGTGATCGAGAATACGGCGGGCAGCGGCGGGAACCTCGGTTCGGTGTTCGAGGAGCTCCGGACGATGATCGAGGGGGTTGACGACAAATCCCGCGTGGGGGTCTGCCTCGACACCATGCACACGTTCGCGGCCGGATTTGATATCCGCACGCGCGACGGGTTCCTCAAGGCCATGGAGCATTTCGACCGGACGGTGGGCATGGCGTATCTGCGGGGCCTGCACCTGAACGACTCCAAGGTCGCGCTCGGTTCGCACGTGGACCGTCACGCGCCGCTCGGCGCGGGGCTGCTCGGCATGGACGTGTTCACCTGCATCATGACGGACGCGCGCTTCGAGAACATGCCCCTTGTGCTGGAGACGCCGGACGAAACGCTCTGGGAGCGGGAGATCCGGCAGCTGATGGACATGGCAGGCTGACGTATCCGGAAAGCCGGGGCGGCCGCGCGGAAAAGGGAGCGGGGCTTTCCGCGCCTATTCGAACGCCACCAGGTTCCGTTCGCGCAGGCTGACGTACCCGGGCGAGGCGGCGGAGGGTTTGCCCACGATCAGGTGGTCGACCACCCGGATGCCCAGGATGCGCGCCGCCTCGACCAGCCGGCGCGTGATCTCGATGTCCTCTTTGGAGGGGACCGGATCGCCCGACGGATGGTTATGGGCCAGGATCATGGAGGCCGCGCTGTAGCGCACGGCTTTGTTGAAGACTTCGCGCGGGTGGACGGGACTGGAGTCCAGCAGGCCGCGGGAAGTCTCGACCGGCTGGCCGATCAGCCGGCTCTTGGTGTCCAGCAGCAGGGTCCAGAAAATCTCCTGCTGCAGGGCGCGCGTGAGCGGGAGCAGCACCCGGTAGGCCGCTTCCGGGTCCCGGATCACGGGCGTGTCGTGGCGCGGACCCTGTTGGGCGGCGCGGCGTCCGAGTTCCAGCGCGGCCGAGAGTTCCAGGGCCTTGACCTTCCCGAGGCCTTTGATCCGGTTGTGCAGCAGCTCCTCGAAGGTGGTTTTCGAAAGCGCGGCGAGGCCGCCGTACCGGAACAGGATCTCGCGGGCGAGTTCGGTCACGTTCTTGCCGGGGAGGCCGGAGCGCAGCAGAATCGCCAGCAGCAGTTCGTCCGGTAGGTTTTCCGCGCCGCGGCGCTGGAGTTCCTCGCGCGGGCGCATCTCCACCGGCAGGTCGCGTATCGGCGGCGCCGCGTCGGGATAGGCGGTGCGGCGGTCAGAGGGGCAGGGGTGTCGCTCCATGTTGCCTCCATGCGTTGAGAATCCGTTCGGCGGTCCGTCCGGGCGGGTCGCGTTCGTCGGTGTCGATCCAAACCGCCTGGGTCTGGTGACGGAACCAGGTTTCCTGGCGTTTGGCGAGCTGGCGCGTGCGGATCACGATCCGCTCGAACGCCTCAGCCTGTGAGAGGGCGCCGTTCAGCAGGGCGCACCCTTCGGCGTACCCGATCGCCTGCGCGGCGCTGGCGGACCAGACCGGGTACCGGCGGCGGAGCGAGCGGATCTCCTCCACGAGGCCCTGCGCGAACATGGACTCCACCCGAGCCCGGATGCGCCGGTGGAGCTGTTCGCGCGGCAGGCGCAGCACCGTCAGCGGCGCGTCGGGTCCGGGCTGTTTCCAGCTTTGCGGCAGGCGGCGGCGGCTCTCAAGCTGTTCGATCGCGCGGATCAGGCGGCGCGGGTTGGAGGGGTCGGAGAGGGTGGCCAGCGCGTGGGGGTCCAGCGCGGCAAGGGCATCGCGCAGGGCTTCGACACCTTCCGCCTCAAAGCGCGCCTGCCAATGGGCGCGGCGCGCGGGGTCGGCGACTTCGCTGTCCAGCCCGCGGGTCAGGGCTTTGAAGTAAAGGCCTGTGCCCCCCACCGTCAGGAGGGCGGGGGCGGCGCCGGAGGAGGCGGCGGCGCCTGCATGCGCGGCGGCGCGGGCCGCCTCGCGCAACCAGGCGCCGGTGCTGAAGGGCTGGTCCGGCGTCACGAGGTCCACGCCGAAATAGGTCACCCGCGCGCGCTCTGCCGCGGAGGGCTTGGCGGTGCCGACATCCATGCCGCGATAAACCAGCATGGCGTCGGCGGAGAGGATCGCGATTCCCAATCGTTCCGCCAGGAGTTGTGCGGCGGCGCTTTTGCCCGTGGCCGTCGCACCGGCCAGTGTCCAAGCGAGGGTCATCGGGTTGTCAGTCCCCCGTTTCCGGCCCCGTCATCCGGTCCCGCGCCGCCTGCCGGTCATGGCGCCACTGCATGATGAGGTAGAGGAAGACGCCGCAGCAGATTGCCGAATCCGCCACATTGAACGCGGGAAAATGCGCGTCGCCCCAGTGAAAATCCAGAAAATCGATGACGTGCCCCAGTCGCAGCCGGTCGATCAGGTTCCCGGTCACGCCGCCGAAGAGCAGGGACATGATCGCCGTCCGGCCGTGGAGCGCGCCGAAGAGCGCGCGGCGGCGCCAGACCATGAAGATCAGGGTGGCGAGCGAGAACCCGATCAGGAAGACTTGGCGTCCGGCGAGCATGCCCCACGCCGCGCCCTGGTTCTCCACGTAGCTGAAGCTGAACAGGCCGGGGACCACCGGCACCGATCCCGACGCCTGAAGCCGGGCGACCGCCCAATATTTCGAGATCTGGTCGGCCGTCACCAGCAGGGCCGCGAGGAGGGGCACGCGCATGTCAGAACCTTATCTGCGTCCGCGGCAACGGATCTGCTTTTCCATTTCGGACTGGCAGCGGATGCAGTTTTTGGCGAACGGCAACACGGCCAGACGGGGTTTGCTGATCAGCTCGCCGCATGCGTCGCACACGCCGTAGCTCCCCTTCTCGATCGACCGCAGCGCCTCGTCGATGTTCGTGATGATCTGCTGCTGGCTGCTGACCTGTTCCAGCGTCTGCAGGCGCATGAAGGCGTCGGTCCCGTCCTCTTCCGGATTGGTCTCGTCGGTGCGCTGCAGCGCGGCGTGCCGCATGGCGCCGGACTGCCCGGTGATGCGTTCGCGCATGGAGAGCAGGTCGAGTTTGAATGCGTTCAGGTCGTGTTTGCTGAAATGAAGGCGGCCGGCATCCGCGCCGTGCGCGGGCTTCCTGGCCGCGGGTTTCTGAGGCGGAAGACCTTTTTTCGCGGGCGCTTCGGTTGGGGTGCGCCGTTTTGCGGCGGTCTTGCGGACAACGGTTCGGGATGGGGTCATGGGGGCTTTCTTCGCGGCTCGCGCAGGTTTGGCCTGCGCGCCCGGTTTCCGTGCCGCGGGCTTTTTCGCTACGGTAACGGCGGCGCGTTTGGCCGGGGCTTTCCGCACGGGCTTGGGGGGGCTCTTCTTGGCGGAGCCGGTCTTGGTTTTACGGGTAGTTGCCATCGGGCACCTCGCTTGATCGATAATCCGTTTTGCAGTGAAGAATGGCGCATTATACAGGGCAAGACGTGGAATCACAAGCCCCGAATCCGGGGTGTGATTCCGTTTCGTTGGAACGGAACCACACCCAAGGAGAAGTCAGGATTTAGGAAGGAGGAGTTTCAGAACGGATGTCCGGTCCTGATATCGATGGACAATCCTTCCTTCTGGTTCTAAAGACGGGACCCTCGGCGTCGGGGCCGGTATCGGAATCGGCATCGGGTTCGTCAAACAAACGGGGGTTACAACGCCGATCTCCTCCCTCCGAAATCTTCCTCAAGGTGCGGGCGCGAGTCAACAAAGGTGAATCCGCCAGAACAAAACGCTGTTGCGGACGAGGCCGTCCGCGCCCCGGTCCATTCCCCTCCGCCTTGCCGGACACCGCTTCAGGGCACCGCGGTCGGTTGCGAGCGGATCCACTCGCGGATGGGCTCGTCCAGCGGCAGGACCGCCTCGATCCGGGCGGTTTCCTCGCCGGACGGCCCGGGCACGCGCACCTGCTCGCCTGCGGTCCGGCCCGTGAGACAGAGGGCGAGGCGCGATTGGCTGGAGATGATGTTCAGTCCCTCATCGCGGTCCCACTCTCCGAGGATGGCGTACACGACGCGCGTGTTGTCGGCCAGGCACAGCGCCACGCGCGTGCCGGGGCCTGCCGCCGCGTGCGGCGCGTCCGCGAAGTCGGTCCCTTTGACGAGTTTGAGCTCCTGCTGGATCTCGGCCTGGCGCTGCAGCAGCTGCCGCTGAAAATCCTTGGCGGCCTGATACTCGAAATTCTCGCGCAGATCGCCGTAACTCCGGGCTGTGGCGATGTCCCGGCTGTTTTTCGGAAGTTCGACCTCGATCAGCTTTTTGTACTGGAGCTGCCGTTCGGCCAGAGAGCGCCAGGAGGTCCAGCGCACACTCTCCCGCGAAGGGGCCGGTGCGGCTTTTTTGCGTTCGGCCAGGGACGGGTCGAGTTTCAGCATGCGCCCCAGCAGGGAGCGGTGCGTCGCGGGATCCCAGGCGGGCGAGGCCTGGATGCGCTCAAAGATCCGTTGGCGCTGGGGCACGTCCAGTTCCGCGAACACCGGTTCCAGCCATGCGGCTTGGCCGAAGAGGCGTTTGAGCTGGTTCTGCATGCGCAGCGCCTCGCCGGAAAGGCGGCTTTCGATGATCTGGACCGCATGGTCCAGCAGTTCGTGCAGCGGCGGCAGCCGCCATCCCAGCGTGCCGCGGTTGCGGAAAACCCAGTAAACGAGGGTGGGCGGCGCCTTGGGCTGGGCCAGCAGTTTGCGGCACGCCTCCTCCGCCTCGGCCGCCGTGTTCAGCCGGTTCAGCACTTCGTTGAGCAGGGAGAACGGCATCCGCGGCAGGGCGTCCAGCAGCCGTTGCGTCGCGGCGGACCCTTCCGCGAGCAGGAAGGTCGCGAGGCCCGCGGCGTCTTTGACGGTCAGGGTTTCGGACGCGCGGAGGAAACGCTGCCCCTCCCAGAGGTGCGCGCGCAACTGATCCGTCGGCGGGGTCAGGAATCCGAGGCGCGAGACCATGACGGCCAGACGGGCGTACAGGGCCGCATCGGCCTGATGCGCGGCGCGGAGGGCGAAATGCAGCCGCTCTTCCAGGATGGCGCGCTGGGCCGCGTCCAGGCCGGCGATCTGACCCGCGGCCTCCAGCTCGATCGCCCGCGTGAGGAGCCGCTCCGGATTTTTGGTCGCGCCGAAGGTGGCGAACCAAGTGTCGCCGTACGATTCGGCTTCGGCCAGCAGGCGGAGCGGCTCGCTCTTTTTGGCAGGGAAGACGACCAGCGGATCCTGTTTCAGCGCCTTGCGCGCGGCGTCCCAGAACCCCTTCCATTCGTCCGGGGTGAGGATCTTCTCCCGGACGAGCAGATCCTCGATCCTGACCGCGGTCAGGTCGCCGTAACTTTGCAGGGTCATCCGGAGCAGTTCGCCGGGCTGCTCCCTCACGGTCCGCGCGAACCCTTCGGGATCATTGTGGCGCACGGTGAGAAGGTGGTCTTGCGGGGCGGCCGTGAGGCTGTCGCAGGCTATGGCGAAGGGGATCTCGTGCCGCGGCTTACGGGTGAAGTCCAGCGAGAAGCGTTTGTAAAAGCTGTCGGCCTCCCGGATGATGCCGAACCCCCACGACGGGTCGATGACCTGCGCGCCCGGTTTCAGCGCGAGCAGGGTGCCGAGGCGTTTCAACGCCTCGCAAAGCGGTCCGTCCCCGAACCGGGCCGCATCAAGCAGCGCATCGGTAAGACGGTCCGGACGGGTCTGTTTGAACAGGCGCAGGATCGCATCGGACGCGAGCGCGCGGGAGAGCGGTTCCATCCGGTCGGTGACGGCCAGGAACAGCCCGCCGAAATCCGCCGCGTCGACCAGTTCCTGGATGAGCAGCATGGTCCATTCTTCGGCTTTGGCCGCGCCGGCGGCGACCGTGACCGCCTGAAGCAGGGGCAGCAGGTCCGTGACCGGGAGGGGACGGGTTTCGAGCAGGGAGAGGAATCGTGTCTCGAGTTCTTCGGGAGTCAGTGCCGCAGCCGTCATCAAAAATTCCTTATAGAAGACAATTACGGGAAGATAACAGAAACCGCCCCGCATGGGAAGAATGGGACTGCGTGGACTGACCCGGGGCACGGCTTATTCCTTTGGCGCCGCAGGCGGTCGTTTCGGGGAAACGACCCTACCTGAACATGTTGTGTTGCCCGTTCTTAGTGATCCTTCGGTAGGGACGGTTCCCCGAACCGTCCGTTTAGATTTGGCTACAAGCCAAAGGAATAAGCCGTGTTATCCAGGCGCATCCCCGTTTCGTTGGCCTCGTCCTCGTCCGCGTCCGCGGATGCTTCGGGGAGACGGAACCATCGGCATCGGGATCGGTATCGTCAAACAAAGGGGTTCTCGACCCCGATCCCGATGGCCCAATCACTGCGGGTAGTCGAGGGCCTCGGGGATCATGACCTGCGCGAGCGCGCGCGCGGCGCGGTCCTTGGCGAGACGCGCGCCGGCCAGCGCGGCGTCCGCCTTGGCGCGCAGCGCCTGGAACTCCGCGGTCTGCTCCGCCGTGGCCGCGCCGTAGCCGTAAACCAGTTCGGCGCAGATGCGGCCCGCCTCGCCCACAGCGCGCGCGATCTGCATGTGAGCCAGATCGGTGAAGGTGTTGACGTAGCCTTCGATCTCCGGGCCGACCACCGGGTGCTCGGGTCCCTTGGCGGCGAGTTCGCGGATGTCGGCGACGAACGAGCGGGCGGCCAGCAGCCACGAGACCGCGTCGGCCATCGGGAAGAGCACGCCGTGGCGCTGGCTCTGCGAGAGCGGGCGGCCTTCGGCGTCCTTGGCGGATTGGATGAAGGCGAGGGTCCAGCGCCAGAGCGCGAAACCGTCGGCCAGCGTGTCGAGGCCGTTGCCGGAACCGGCGGCGGCCTGCCGGCGCAGTTCCGCGATCCACTGGTCGACCTGCGCCAGGAAGACCTCGTTGTTCATGGTGACGCTGATCTGGCGGCGCTGCACCACTTCCGGGCCTTCGTAGGTGGCCTCAAGCTGGGCGTCGGTCCACTTGTAGAAGAGGAAGCCGGGGCAGTCCTCCGTGATGCCGTACCCGCCCATCAGGCTGACCGCCTCGCGCAGCATGTTGGCGCCGTGGCCGGTGTCCCACAGCTTGGTGGCCGGACAGAGCACGTTGCAGAGCGCGCTGAGCCAGACGTACCGCACGAGCGGGTCGGCCTGCAGCGTTGCGATGCGGGCGGCGTCGCGCTCGGCCTCGGGCTTGCCGAGCTGTCCCAGCAGTTCGACGGCGTCGGCCTGCGGCTTGCGCAGCGCCTTCATCAGGGCGCGGCCCGAGATGCCCTGGGCCGCGAACTCGCCGAGCACCTGGGTTTCGACGGGCGTGAGGGCGTCAAAGGCGCGCGCGGTCTCGAAGCCGAGCGAGGTGGCGGCCTCGCCGGTGGCCCAGACATCGGCCAGGCGCTGGGTGGCGTCCTCTTTCATCTGGATGCCCAGATCGTAACGGGGCGTGCCGGCCTCAATGCCGGCCGCGCCGCGGTAACGGCCGCGGTGGTAGCGGATCACCGGCTCGACGGCGGAGAGCAGTTTGGCGGCGGTCATCAGGCCGACCGCCACGCGCGTCCGGGAGAAGACCGCTTCGATGATCTCGCTGTGGGTCAGGTTGGGCACGATCACGCCGTCCTTGACGGTGTAGCCGCCGACGATGCGGCTGGCCGGGATGTCGAGGCTGAAGATCGGGTCGTGGGTGTTGGAGAGCTGGTGAACCATCTTAAGGGTCGGGCTGCCGCGGTCGAAGACGCCCGGGTCGGTCTCCTCCAGAATCACCATGCAGGAAGATTTGATGCGCGGGTCGCCAGTGTCGACCGCGGCGGTGAGCACGTTGGCCACAGCCATGTTGGTCAGGAAGCGGCCGCGTTTCTCGACGTGCAGCACCGGCTCCTGGCCCTCTTCCCACTTGGCCACGGTCACGCGGCCGCTGACCACGCCGGTGTCCACGCCCACGTAGGGAAGCGGCTCGGTGAGGGCGAAGGCGGCGCGCCACGGTTTGCGGTCCTCGCCGGGCTGGGCCGGGGCGCAGGCGCGCATGTACTTCTCGCGCTGCTCGGGCGTGCCTTTCTCGACGATCGGGCCGAGGCCGAGGTTGTTGATCAGGCTGGAGGTGGAGGCGCCGCCGTCCACCCACGAAAGCTCAAAGGCGAGCAGGCTCAGCGCCAGGTTGCGCGGTCCCTCGATGATGCCGCCGTACTCCATGTCGAGTCCCGCCGCGGTGATGCCCGACTCGTCGAACGCCTGATAGAGGCTGTTCTTCGCCTCGGTCCACTCGTGCGTCGCGCGTTCGCCGTCAGCCACCAGGCGGGCCACGAGGCCGCGGGCCACGGAACGGGCACCCATCACGGCCATCTGAATGTCGTACCGGTCGGCATAGCGCCACATGATCTGCCGGATCTCGTCGCCGGGCAACATTTTCATGGTCTGCGGGGTATCGCTCATCGTCAGAACCTTTCTTTACCGAATTTGAGAATGACATTTTAACGATTTTTGTCGAAGACGCAAGGGGAAAGGGATGTGACGTAGGGAGGA
>JAVEYH010000004.1:0-88335 GCA_034003585.1 Kiritimatiellia bacterium | reverse complement strand
GCGGTCGCGTATATCCAGACCCATGCCTGCCGCGGCATCGGCGTGCCGGATGTGGCGTGCCACCTGAAGGTCTCGCGCCGGCTCGCGGATCTGCGGTTCCGTCAATTGCAGGGCCGGAGCATCCTTGAGGCCATCCGCCAGTGCCGCCTGGAGGAGGTCAGGCGGCTGCTCGTGGACACGGATCTGCCGATCGGCGTGATCGGTGAGCGGTGCGGATATCCGAACGAGAACTATCTCAAGAACCTCTTCAAAGCCCGTTTCGGCCTCACCATGCGCGATTACCGGAAGCTGGGCCTATGAGTTCAGGACGTTCCATGGCACATGGGATCGCCTTTCGCATGGCGGGAGCTTCCCCGGTGCCGATGACCTGTCCGCTTTTGCGCTGCCGCCGAACGATTCCGATTTCGGGGTTGACTCGTTTCGTCGATCCCCCGCATAATGACAGGAAATCATAGGAACCGGTTTGTTGCCGGGTTAGCCTGTGGGAAGGCAGGGAAACGTTCCCCTTTTCGCTCACCGGGACACGGGTTTCGGGTGAACGCCGGGTTACGGGATATGGGGGGGCGTTTTGCTGTCAGGCGGGGAAACACAACATGCCGGGGAGGCTGGGAATGGGAAACAAAACGGGGTTTGCGTGTCTTTTCGGGGCTTTGGCTGTGGCGGCCGTTGTTCAAGCGGGTCAGGTGGTGGTCGCCCCGGACGGGATGACGCCGAAGGCCGCGTTGGAGAGCATCCGCGCGGCCAAGGCGAAAGGGAACCGGGAGGCGTGGACGGTGCTCGTGAAGCCCGGCATCTACGCGCTTACGGAGACGCTCACGTTCACGCCCGCCGATTCCGGCACGCCGCAGGCTCCGGTCACGTGGGTGGGTGAGGGCGAGGGCGCGACGATTTCCGGCGGCGGCGTGATTCAGGGCTGGACCGTCGAAGCGGACGGCACGTGGTCCGCGCCGATCCCGAAGGCACCCGACGGGAAGCCCGCCTATTTCGAGCAGCTATGGGTCAACGGGCGGCGCGCGGACCGCGCGCGCCTGCCGGACGGCGGCCAGGGCACGGCGAGTTATTTCACGCTCGTGAAGCCGGGCATCACCGCGGTGACGAACGCGGCCGGGAAGGTCACGTACGCGGAACGCGCGACGCTGACGAACCGCCTCGCCGCGGCGCTCGGGAAGATTCCGGCCGACGAGTTTCCGTACGCGCAGATGTGCGTGGTGCACAAATGGAGCACGGCGCGCCGCATCCTGCGCAATTTCGATCCCGCCACGATGACGGTCGAGACCGGGTCCCCGCGGGATTGGAGCGGGTGGGTGAAGTGGAACGAGCGCGAGACACTCGTCTCCTTCGAGAACGTGCGGAGCGCGTTTGACGCGCCGGGCGAGTGGTTCTACGACGTGAAGGCGGGCTGTGTGCGTTACCGGCCGCTGGCGGGCGAGGCCGTCGCGACGGCCGTCGCGGTCGCGCCGAGCGCCAAGCTGAGCCGGCTGATCCTGTTCCAAGGCAATCCGGACAAGGGTGAATTCGTGCATGACATCGCGTTCCGCAACCTGACGTTCGCATACAGCGACGTCACGCCGACGGCGGGGCTCGCCGTGAACGGCCCGTCGGAAAGCTGGCAGCACCAGGCGGCCAGCGGGTCGGACGGCCTTGTGACGGCCGAGGGCGCGCACCGACTTTCGTGGGACAAATGCGTGATCGCGCACACGGGTAACTACGCGTTCCGGTTCAACGACGGGTGCGTGTCCAACCGGATCACGAACTGCACGATCGAGGATTTGGGTGCGGGCGGCATCTGGATGGGCGCCGGCGGCGGGCACGTCGCCAAGGGCGAGACCCTCAAACGCCGGGTGATCAAGACACTGGCGCCGCGCTCGACCGCGTTCAACGTGATCGACAACTGCGTGATCCGCAAGGGCGGACTGTTCAATCCCGAGGGCACGGGCGTGGCGCTCACGCACGTGTCGGACTCGAAGGTGACCCACTGCGAGATTTACGACTTCTATTACACGGGCGTCTCCGTCGGGTGGACGTGGGGCTTCCACGGCAGCGTGGCGCAGCGCAACGAGGTCGCGTTCAACAAGATCTACGACCTCGGCAAGGGCATCATGAGCGACATGGGCGGCGTGTACACGCTCGGCACGAGTTTCGGCACGACGGTGCACGACAACGTGATCCATGACGTGTGGGCCTATTCTTACGGCGGTTGGGCGCTGTACACGGACGAGGGGTCCGAGGGCATCGTGATGGAGCGCAACCTTTGCTGGAACACGACGGACGGCGGGTTCCACCAGCACTACGGCGCGGGCTGCGTCATCCGCAACAACGTGTTCGCGTGGAACCGGAAGCTCGGCGCGGTGCGCATGGCGCGCCAGGTGGTGCAGGACATCCCCTGCACGCTGCACTTCGTGAACAACCTTGTCGTGGTGCGCGAGGGTCCGCTCGTCGGGCGCGGGCCGCGCGGCGTGGGCGGCATCTGGGCCGGCAACCTGTGGTACGATTACACGGGCAAGCCGGAGCTCGACGGCCTCGCGTGGGAAGCGTGGCAGGCGTGCGGCAAGGAAGTCGGCGGCAAGTACGCCGATCCGCTCTTCGAGAACGCCGACGCGTGCGACTTCCGCCTCAAGCCCGAATCCCCCGCGTTCGCGCTCGGGTTCAAGGCATGGGATTTCACGCGGGCGGGTCTCCGCAAGTGAGGAGGCCGGCGCGGTTTGCGCGGTTTGCCCTTCCGCGTTTGTTCCGGCACGTGAGCGCGGGGCGTTCGATTGCGCTGTCCCGCCCCGCGGCGGTCCGGTTCTGACGCGGGGCGATCAGAGAAGCTGCTTCACCGCGGCGACGATGTCGCGGTCATGCGGCAGGAAGGCGTCTTCGAGCGAGTAAGCCTGCGGCGCGATGCCGTCCTTGGCGCCGACGCGCAGCACCGGGGCGTCGAGCGCGTCAAAGGCCTCGGCCATAATGCGCGAGGCGATCTCGCCGGTGAAGCTGCCGATCCCGACGCAGTGGCTGGCCACCACGCAGCGCCCGGTTTTGCGGACCGAGGCGAGGATCGTTTCCATGTCGAGCGGCACGAGCGAACGGATGTCCACGATTTCCGCGGAGATCCCCTCGGCGGCGAGCTGGTCGGCGGCCTTGAGCGCCTCGTAGAGCATTGGTCCCCAGGTGACGATCGAGACCGTGTCGCCCGCGCGTTTGACATCCGCCTTGCCGAGCGGGACCAGATACTCCTCTTTCGGCACGACTCCCTTGTAATTGTACATGATCTGCGATTCGACGAAGAGGATGGGGTTGTTGTCGCGGATCGCGCTCTTCAGCATGCCCTTGGCGTCATAGGGCGTGGCGGGATAGACCACATAGAGGCCGGGGATGTGGGCGAACATGGATTCGAGCGTCTGGGAGTGCTGGCCGCCGTAGCCCTTGCCGCCGCCGACGGAGGCGCGGTACACGAGGGGCACCTCGATGCTGGCCCCGGACATGTAATGCCACTTGGCCGCCTGGTTGGAGATCTGGTCCGAGGCCATGAGGCCGAAGTCCATATACATCAGCTCGACCACCGGCCGCAGGCCGGTCATGGCCGCGCCGACCGCGGTGCCGCAGATGCAGGCTTCGGAGATCGGGGTGTTGAAGATCCGCTCCCGGCCGAAGGCGTCGATCAGGCCCTTGGTGACCTTGAAGGCCCCGCCGTACTCGGCGATGTCCTCGCCCCACTGCACCACACGGCGGTCGCGCAGCATCTCCTCGATCATCGCCTCCTTGATCGCGTCCTTGTAGGTGATCTGGCCGTCTTCGGCGCGTTTGATCACCGGCAGGTCTCCCACGGTCGGGGCGTTGGCGAAGGGCTCCGGCACCGTTTCGACGCGGGTGTCGGTATACATGTAGCGAATCACGTCCGCGGGGTCGGGGTCTTGGGACCAGGCCGCTTGCGCCGCCATGCGGGCGTTGCGGTCCGCGACCTTGGCCTTCAGCGCCTCGAGTTTGCGCGGGGTGATGGCCTTGGTTTCCAGCAGTTGGCGTTCGAACGTCGCGATGGGGTCGAGCTCCTTCCAGGAGGCCTCCTCCTCCTTCGTGCGGTATTCGAAGCGCGGGTCGCCGAGGGAGTGTCCGTAATTGCGGTAGGTGTCGAACTCCAGCATCACCGGGCCCTGTCCCTTGCGGCAGAGGTCGGCGGCGCGGCGCATGGCGTCCAGGCAGGCGAGCAGATCCATGCCGTTGACCACTTCGGCGTGCATGTTGTTGTCCGCGAAACCCGCGGCGCGGCGCGCGACGGTGGCGACGCCCGCGACCTCGCCGTCCACGCGGCCGGTGAAGCCATAGTGGTTGTTGATGATGGCGTAGACGATCGGCAGGCCGAAGGGCTGGGCCGCGTAGGCGGGATCGGTGAACTGGCCCATGGCGGCCCAGTTCAGCGCCTCCAGCACCACGCCGTTGGCGTAGGCGCCGTCGCCCGCGAAGCAGCAGGTGACCTTGCGGTTCTGGAAGTAGCGCGAGCTGATGGACGCGCCGGTGGCGATCGGCACCCCGCCGCCCACAATCGCGTTGGCGCCGAGATGGCCGGCCTTGAAATCGGCGATGTGCATGCCGCCGCCGCGGCCCTTGCAGTAGCCGTCCTCCTTGCCGAACAGCTCCGCGATGGCGCGGTAGACGTGTTTCTCCAGCGCGGCCTCGATCAGCTCTTTGCGCTGGGTCGCGTTACACTCCGGCACGCGAGCCTTCAGTTCCGCGACGCTCATGCCGCGGATGGCCGCGCACCCTTTGGCGAGCGAATCGCCGTGGCCGCGGTGGGTGGAGGTGATCAGGTCATCATACGCCATGGCCGCGCAGCAGCCCACCGCCGTGGCCTCCTGGCCGATCGAGACGTGGGTCGGGCCGCGGTACTCGTACCCTTTGCAGGAGTCGTAGGCGCCGGTGCGCAGTTTGACGATCATCTCCTCGAACTCGCGGATCGTCAGCATGTCCTCCAGCATGTCCACGGCCTTGGCCGCGGAGAGCCGGCCGTCGGCGAGTTCCGCTTTGAGCGTGCCCGTGTACGCATAGGCCGGAATCTTGCCGAGCGGGTAGGAGGTGGGCTTGAAGCGGGGTTTGCGTGTGCTGAGGTGGTTGTTGGTCGCCATGATGTGCCTTCGTGTTGGGGTTATACGAGTACGGTTTCGACGCCGGCGCGCTGGAACGCCTTGCGCTGCGCGGCCGGCATGCGTTTGTCTGAGATCAGGGTGGAAAGCGAGGAGAGGGCGCCGAAACGCACAAAACTCGTTTTGCCGAACTTCGAGCTGTCCGCCAGCAGCACGACCCGCGCCGCCCGCGCCATGGCCTGCTCCTTGGTGTAGGCTTCGGCGGGATCGGTCGTGGTCATGCCGGTCTCCGCCGAGACGCCGATGGTGCCCATGAAGGCGATGTCGAGGTGCAGTTGCCCCAGGATCGACCGGGTCAACGGGCCGACAAAGGTCTGGCTGATCAGGCGGCACTCGCCGCCGGTGAGGATCATGCGCGGGCCGCCGCTGCTGAACACCTGGGCCACGCGCAGCGAATTGGTGACGACGGTGGTTTGGGTGTGGTGGGTCAGCAGGCGCGCCAGCGCCAGAATGGTACTGCCGCCGTCGAGATACACGATGTCGCGCGGCCGGATCAGGCGCAGCGCCGCCTCGGCGATCCGCCCTTTTTCCGCAGCCGACATCGCGGTCTTGTCGTCAAACAGCGGCTCCTCGTCCCGGCCGTCCGGCGCGATGGCGCCGCCGTGGATGCGGCGCAGGCCGCCGGCCGCCTCCAGCGCGGCAAGGTCCCGGCGGATGGTGGCGGCCGACACGTCCAACTCAGCGGCCAGCTCCTCCACGCGCAGGATGCCCCGCTCGCGCAGCAACGTGCGCACCTTGCGCCATCTGGCCTCGGCCAGCTCTCTGGAAACCGTGTCGCCCATGTTTGATCATTTTTGCTCGAAACCGATCACAGTTAATCAAAACCGCGCATCCGATGCAAGCGCGGATGCGCGGGATGACACTTTTTCGGTTTTTGTCAAGGCCGGGCTTGACGCCGCCGCGCGATTAATCAACAATCCAATCGTAACGGTCGGTCACGTCTGCCGCGGGTTTCCGTACGGGGCCGCACCGGTTGTCAAGGGGTCCGTATGGGTATCGTCATCGATCATGAGGCGCGCAAGCGCGCGATTATCGCCAAATCGATCCAGCTCTTTTCCGAGCAGGGATATGATGGGGTGACGTATCAGAAGATCGCGGACAGTTGCTCGATCGCCCGGACCACGCTCTACAAGTACTTCCGGAACAAGCGGCAGATCTTCAATACCGCGATTTGGGAGGTCTCGTATCTGCTGATCGGACGGTTTGAGGAGATCCTCTCCTCCCCGACCGGTACGGTGGACCGGCTGGATCGCGTGATGCGAGCGGTGTTGGCCCTGCTTTTCGAACAGCGCGTGATCCTGACGGTGATCCTTGATTATGTGCTGGCGGCGCAGCGGGCGGGGCATCAGATGGATCGGACCATCTCGCGGCATACGATCGGGCTGCGCCGGATCCTGCACCGGCTGGTGGTCGAGGGGATCCGCAAAGGGGAGTTGCGCCGGATCAACGCCACGCTCGCCACGGAGTTGCTGTACGCGCAGATGGAGGCGGCCATCCTGCGCCTGACCGTGAGTCAAAGCGCGGATTACAGCGAGCTGTCGCGGATGCTGCATCAGACCATCGAAAACCTCACCGCACCGTCGGCCGCATCCCGGTCCAGGAGGGCGTGAGATGAGCCTGCGGTGTTGGGGGATCGCGTTTCCGGTTCTGCTCGGGATCACGGTGTTGCGCGCCGGGGAGCGGGACGAGGTGCGGTTCCAGACCCAACCCTACACCCCCTCCCGGACCGCGGGCCACGCGGTGTATCGGAGTGAGGCGTATACGGAGCCGGCCGCGCCGCGTCCGATCGGTAGACCGGCCGCGCAGCGGGACACGCGCGGCTTCTTCGGCCGGCTCTTCCGGAGCCGCACCGCCGAGGCCGGGGCCTCGGCGCGTTCCGCGGAGACGCGCCACACCGAAACGGAACCGTATGTCCCGGGTTCCCCCATCCGCGTGCCGACCCTCCGGGCCGACGCGAAAGCGGTTCCGGAGAAACAGCCCTTTGTGGCGGCCGAAAAGAAGGAAGCGGACCGGCCCTTCACGGCGCGGGCGCCGGATCGCGGCAAGAATCCGATCCTGCGTCCGCGCCAGGGGATCAGGGAACCCGAATGAGCGATCCGGACAGACCCGCCGCATGGGGGGTGCTCCCCTCTGAATGGAAACCGCTTTGCCGGGAACTCGGTCTGCCCGGTTTCCGCGCGGAGCAGATTGTCACCGGACTTTACCAGTCTTTCGCCCGGTCGTGGGATGAGTTCACCACGCTGCCGGCGGAGTTGCGCGAACAGCTCAGCCGGTCGTTCCCCCTCGAGGCCCTGGAGGTCGTGCACATCCGGCACGCCGGGGACGGCGTGCGCAAACTCCTCGTGCGTTGCCGGGACGGCGAGTGCGTGGAGACGGTGCTCATCCCCTCCAAAGGCCGTCTCACGCAGTGCGTCTCCTCGCAGGTGGGATGCGACTTCCGCTGCGCCTTCTGCGCCAGCGGCCAGTCGGGCCGCGCGCGCGACCTGACCGCCGCCGAGATCGTGGGCCAGGTTATGGCCGCCTGCCAGCTCCTGCGCGCCGACCCGCCAACACCCGGCACACCATCCGGCAGGCCCGGCGCCAAGCCCTCCCTGCCGCGGCCCGGCAACATCGTGGTCATGGGCATGGGCGAGCCCTTCGACAACTACGACAATGTGCTCCGCGCCCTGCGCATCCTCAACGATCCCAAGGGGCTGAAACTCGGCGCGCGGCACATCACCCTCAGCACCTGCGGCGTCGTGCCCGGCATCCGGCGCCTGGCCGAAGAGGGCATCCAGTTTGAACTCTCGGTTTCGCTGCACGCGCCGGATGACGCGCTGCGCAGCCGGCTGATGCCGGTCAACCGGCGCTGGCCCGTGGCGGAAGTGATCGCGGCCTGCCGCGCTTATTTTGAGAAGACCGGACGCGTCGTCACCTTTGAGTACACGCTGGTCAAAGGCCTCAACGACGCGCCGCAGCATGCCGATGCCCTGGTCCGCCTGTTGCGCGGCATGCCCTGCAAAGTCAACCTCATTCCGCTCTCGCCGGTCGAGGGGTTTGACGGCGAACGCCCCGGGGACCGCATCTGCCTCGCGTTTCTGGACCGGTTGCTCCGGGCCGGGCTCGCGACCACGCTGCGCCAGTCGCGCGGCCGGGACGCGGACGCCGCCTGCGGCCAGCTCCGCCTGCGCAAACCGGCGGCAGAGTGAGCCGCGCGGGTGCGCGTTACCGTTGAGGTGCCGCAGTCGCGGGACAGGGAACGGGGAAGAAGGATCGAAACGTTCAACGCGCAACGTCCAACGCGTAACGCTGAAGTACGCGGAGTCGGGAGCGCGGGCGTCCCCGCCCGCAACAACGTCTTGGAAAAGCATCGGGGCCGACCCCCCCCCCTTGGCTGACGGACCCGATTCCGATGCCGCCCCCGAAGCCAATGCTTATTTTCCGTGTTGTTTGTATTCGGAAACGCCCTTGCGGGGTTTCTTGAACTCGGTCTCGGCGTAGCAGGTTTTGCCATCGCTCGTCACGGCAACCGTTCCCCACACACCCGAATCGAAGCATTTCGCGCCGACGGCCTCGAATTCGCGGTTGAGAACCCCGCGCTCCCGCGCCCACTGCCGGCACCAGTTCTTGGGCGCGCCGTCGAAATAGATGCTGCCGAGCGCGATTTTCGGACGGGACAACTCCGCCTCCTCGCGCGTCGCGTGGATGCCGTGGCTGAGGGCCACCAGCACGTCCACCTTGCGGTCGTTCTCGGCGTACGCCTCCCTGATAAACGGGAAGAGGTGCTCGTGGGCGTAGTCCTCCTGGATATCACCGTTCACCTGGAACACGACGTCCTTGAACTTGACGCGAATCCCGATCGCGTTCGCGTTGAGCAGGTGGTGGCCCGGGGTGTCGTTCTTTGGGCGCTTGTCGTTATCCAGAACGGGGATGCCGGCGCCCGGCGGCGGATTGATGACGGTTACGTCCAAATCGGCGTCCCAGTCCATCTTGTCCCCGCGGCGGACCTTGATACAAGCCATGTCCGGATGGAAGCGGAGCATCTTCTCGCGAAGAATCTTCGCCCAGCCATCCTCGCCCGCGCCGTCCGATCCCGGGAAGGTGTAGCCCGAATCCCAGAACTTGTCCGCCTTGTATTTGTCAGCGAGCCAGATGAGGCCGCCGAAATGGTCCCCGTGCGAATGCGAGACGATCACGCCGTCCAGCTTGCGGATGTCGTGCTCGTATAGATAATGGTCGATCTCGTCGCGGCCGCAACTGAACGGCACAACGCAGTTGCCTCCGTTGCCGGCGTCGAAGAGATAGTTCTTCCCGTTTGGCGTGCGGAAGAGAAGCGCGAATCCGGCACCGCCGCCGGTGAACCGTTGTTTGAAGACGATCAGCCGGAGCGTGTCTTTTGCCGCAGACTCCGCTTTCGCGAGCGTTCTCTGGGCGGACGGACTGAGGGGCGCGCGAGGGAAGGTCTGTGTCGCGTTCTCCGGCCGCGTCATGCGCGGCTTGCCCTTCGCGTGCGGCTTCCCGGCACCGACCTCGCGCGAAAGGTCGAACGGAACGAACCCGTTTTTGACGGCCGGCGAGTCCGGCGCGGGGAAGAGGAACGCCTCGCTGCCATACGGCATCGCGAGAAGCGGATCGGCCACGACATCGCCGTCTGTCTTCGCAAGGAAGTTCGCCACGTCCTCTGACGGAACCTTCAGCCGCAGACGGTCGCGCCACTGTTTCGGCGACTGGTAGAACGCTTCCGGGGGATCGTCCTCGGTGACGACGTCAAGGACGTTGGTCCCCTTCGTCCACGAACTGAACTTGAAATCCTCCGGCCAGCCAATGTTCCACCACGTGTTGCCCTTGAAGTGGATGCGGTCGGAAAGCGGCTGGCGCCCTTCCGCGGGGAACATGCCCTTGAGATTCTCGTCGCCGAGGAAGATGTTGCGCTCGATGAAGAGCTGGTGGCCGGGGCTGTGCCTGTGTTTCGGCATCCAATTCCCGTAATCCTTCTCGGAATAGAGCCACGCGGCGTAGCGGCGCGGGAACATGAAGATGTTGTTCGCGAAAAGGTTGTGTCCGCACGCGCCGGCCGCGCTGGAGAACGACGCCTCCAGCGCACGGACGATGACGTTGTTCGAGACGGTGATGTATTTCGATCCCTGGTCGAGATAGACGCCCTGCGCGCCATAACGGGCCGTCCAGACGTCGTGGATCAGGTTGTTCCGGATCTCGGTGCCGGGCTGCTCGCCGAGCGTGTAAACCGCGGCGAGGTCGGAGAGGACACGCTGGCCGATGTCGTAGATGTGGTTCCACTCGACGATATTGCCGGCCGCGGCGGGATTGCCGTCGCCCCAGTCGTGCCCGACGCTGACCGCGCTGTAATAAAAGTCGCGGATCGTGTTGTGCGAGACGAGGTTGTGCCCCGCGAGCGTCACGGCGACGCCGATCGCCGCCGGATGGACGCGTCCGCCGCACTCAATGAAGCACCGCTCCACCGCGCAGCGCTCCGTGTATTCCGCGCGGTTGTTTTTCCGGATGCCGCGTTTCGGCGAACCGATCTCGACACCGCCCGCGCCGAGGTCGAAAAGCCGCGAGTCGCGCACGGCGCATCCTGTACAGCCGCCTTCGAACTTCACGCCCCAGCCGCCGGTACGACGGATGTCGCAGTCCTGAACAACGACATTGTCCGCGAAGCGCGCGACGATTGCCCCGGCGTGGTCAAGACTCGCCTGGTGATCGGCGCAGCCGCCGTCAGGCAGCACGAACGCGGTGTGGGCAAAGGTGATCTTCTCGAAGGTGATGTTGCCGGCCTTACGGTTCGAGGCGGGGTCTCCCTCGACCACGAACAGTGTGTGGAGCCGCGGCGCGACGACTTCGAGCGAATCCGCCTTCTCCGTCTTGAGCGGCGTGTAGAAAATCTCGCCGGACCCGGTGTCGGCGTACCACTCGCCGGGCTTGCCGAACGCCGCCTTCACATTCTCGAGGCGATAGTGCCGGTCGGTCGTGATGTCGTGCATATAGCCGGGGCGTCCGCCGTCGATGACGGTCTCGCGCGTGGCCGGATTGTAGCTTTTGATCCGCGCGCGAGTGATCACCCAGCCGTGCGGCACGATCACCTCGACACCTTTCCATTCCTCCGGGATCTGTCCCGGCGCGGCGATGAAGCGGTCGTACGCGGCTTTGACTTTGCGCGGATTGCCCTTCGCAGCGTCGGCCTTCGCCTTCTCGGCGTCCTCCGGATCGTCGATACGCCCCTCAGGATAGAAGTACTGATTCTCTGGCACAGAGGGACGGAGCGCGCGCCGTCCGTTGATATAGAGCTGCTCGATCTTCCACGAGCCGTTTTTCCATTCCGGCACCGGAAATTTGACGACGCCGCCATCGACACGCCCGCCCTTCAAACACCGTCCGCCGGACACGAGGACCTCCGCACCGTCCGCCGCCGTAAAAAGGACCGGAGCGGTCGCGTCCTTCGCCGTGAGCCGGATCGTGCCCGCGAGTTCATAGACGCCGCCGGCGAGTCGGACCGTAACCGGCTCATCAGGTTGCCCGGCGCGGAGCACGCGCAGTTTCTCCACCGCCGCGGCGATCGTCCCGTCGCCAGGCTTGACCTCAATCGTCGCCGCGAAATTCGACCACACCGCAGCGACTACGGTTGCGAACACAATTTCTTTACGTCTCGCGCAGAGTAGAGACATACGCCTCAGTTTCTCAGATGCCACTTTCTTGTTCCCCCCATCCAACCGGAGATGCAGATTTCCCCTTCCGGCTTTTTTTAGAATTTTGTGAGACCGTTCGTTTATATATCAAACAATCGTGATCCTGCAAGTCAGATTCAGGCGCATCCCCGTTTCCCTGACTCCGCCCGGTTCCCCGTGTACGGGAACGTGTGCCGCTTCGCTGTGAACGGGTGCGGTCTCGCGGCCATCCATGCCGGCAATCCTGCTGATGACGGAACCCTCGGCGTCGGCGTCGGGGTCGGGTTCGGAATCGGGTTCATCAGCCAAAGGGTTTTCGGTCCCGATGCCGAACCCGACGCCGAACCCGAGAGGCCAATCGCCGCATTATGTGAATGGCTGCATCCCCGCGCGACTCGTTGACGGGAGTCAGGGAAACGGGGATGCACCCCTTCGCCGCGGATGCGGAATGGGCCGGTTGACCGTTTGCGGGGTTATGGTATATTCCGGATCACGGCAGGCGGGGTCAGGCCCCGCAGTGCCGCGAAGTGCGGACACGCGCGGAAAAGGGGGCAAGGATGATCACACGCGATCAAGAGCGGGAGGTGGAACGGCGCGAGAACATGCGCGGCGGCACCGGCACCGTGCAGGTCGAGCACTGGTTCCGGCCGGAGGCGTTCGGCGCCAAGGCGCGCCTCTGCGCGCGCCTGGTGATCCCGCCGGGCGGTTCGATCGGCACCCATCGGCACGAGGCGGAGGATGAGATTTACCTCGTGCTCTCCGGACAGGGGCTGATTCTGGAAAACGGCCGTGCCATCCCGGTCGCCGCGGGCGACGCCGTGCTCACCGGCAAGGGCGGCGAGCACGGTGTGGAGAACCCCGGCGCCGCGCCGCTGGTCCTCGCCGCCGTGATCCTCCCGTACGCCTGATTCCGTGGTGGGTTTTCCATGACTGTCCCGACACAGAACCCTCAAGAATCCGCAGCGGAAGAGAGCGTGACCGGCACCGTGGAGTCCATCGTCTACCGCAATGACGAGAACGGGTATACGGTCTGTCATATCCGGCCGCAGTCGCGTCTGCGGGGCCGCGACGAACTCGTGACCGTGGTCGGGACCTGTGCCGCGGTCTGGGAGGGAGAGGAACTGCACGCCGAAGGCGTGTGGGTCCGCCACAAATCCCACGGCCAACAGTTTCAGGCGCGCGTCATCACCTGCATCACGCCCACCTCGGTCGAGGGGTTGCGCCGCTATCTGGCGAGCGGCATGATCAAGGGGATCGGCCCCACCTTCGCCAAACGCATCGTGGACCGGTTTGGCGAGCAGACGCTGGATGTCATTGACCGCGAATCCGGCCGCCTGCGTGAGGTGGAAGGCATCGGCGAAGGCCGGCGCAAGCTCATCAAGGAATCGTGGACCGAGCAACGCGGCGTGCGCGAAATCATGATCTTCCTGCAGTCCCACGGCATCGGCACGGCCAAGGCCTCCCGCATCTACCGGCAGTACGGCGCCGATTCCATCGCCGTCGTCAAGCGCAACCCCTACCGGCTCTGCGAGGATGTCTGGGGCATCGGGTTCAAAAGCGCGGACGCCATCGCGCTCAGCGTGGGCATCCCGCACGATTCCGAGCTGCGCGCGTGCGCGGGCCTGATCCATACCCTGCGCACGGAGGCCGAAGACGGCGGTCACTGTTTCACGGTGGACGCCGACCTGCTGCTGCACGCCCAGGAGATGCTGGACATCTCGGTGGAGATCCTCGCCGGGGCCCTGGCGCAGGAATACGAGAAGGGCTCACTGGTGAAAGAGGAGAACCGCGTCTATCTGCGGGATCTCTGCCGGGCCGAAACCCGGGTGGCCGCCAAACTGCGTCTGCTTCTCGACGCGCCGCGGCCCTTCAGGCCGATCGATACCGGCAAGGCGCTGGCGTGGGCGGAAAACAAAATGGGGATCCGCCTCGCGCCGCTCCAGCGCGAGGCCCTGTGCAACGCCCTGAACGCGAAGGTCTCGATCATCACCGGCGGCCCGGGCGTCGGCAAGACCACGATCATCCGCGCCCTCACCGAGATCTTCGGGGCGCGCAAACTCGATGTGCGCCTGGCCGCGCCGACCGGCCGCGCCGCCAAACGTATGTCCGAGGCCACCGGCCGCGAGGCCCAGACCCTCCACCGCCTGATGAAGTTCAACCCGAGTCAGGGCCGGTTCGAGTTCAACGACGAGAACCCCATGACGGGCGACTGCTTCATTCTGGACGAGACCTCGATGATCGACATCCGCCTGATGGATCAGTTTTTGCAGGCCCTGCCGCATGCCGTCACCCTGATTCTGGTGGGCGATACCGACCAGTTGCCGAGCGTCGGTCCCGGCAATGTCCTGCGCGATCTGATCGCTTCCGGCATGATCCCCTTCTGCCGGCTGGACACGATCTTCCGTCAGGACACCTCCGGACTGATCGTGCGCAACGCGCACCGTGTCAACCGCGGCGAACCGTTCGAGACCCGCGGCGGCGAGAGCGACTTCTATTTTGTCGAAACCAGCGAACCGGACCGGATCATCGCGCGCACGCTCGAGCTCATGACGCAACGGATCCCCCGCAAGTTCGGGTTCGATCCGCTGACCGAAGTGCAGGTCCTGACCCCCATGCGCAGGAATCTGCTCGGCACCGAAAACCTGAACGAGGTGATCCAGGCGGCGCTCAATCCCGACGGGCCCACTTTGATGCGCGGGGCCTCGGGCTTCCGCCGCGGCGACCGCGTGATGCAGCTCCGCAACAATTACGACAAAGAAGTGTTCAACGGCGACATCGGCTTCATCCGCGAGGTGGACGCGGAGGACCGTTCGCTGACCGTGCTGTTCGACGGCCGGCCCGTGGCCTATGCGCAAAGCGAACTCGACGAGCTGGTCCTCGCCTACGCCTGCTCGATCCATAAGTCGCAGGGCAGCGAGTACCCGGCGGTGATCGTTCTGATGCACACGCAACATTACAAGCTGCTGCAGCGCAACCTGCTCTACACCGCCATCACGCGCGGCAAACGGCTGGTGCTGGTGGTCGGCTCCTCCCGCGCCGTCGCCATCGCGATCAAGGCCAACCAGGTCCGCGAGCGCCGGACCACGCTGACCGCGCGCCTCAAGGCGTGAGGCCGCGCGGCGCCCGCCGCCGCGTCACCGTGTCAGGCCCGAGGCGAATTCCAAAGCCAGCAACGAGTAGGCGGTGGCCAGCACCGGGTCGTTCTCCCACCAGCGGTTGTTCTCATTGACCCAGGAGCCGTCGGGCCGCTGCAGGGCCATCAGCTTGCGGACGAGATCCTCGCGCCAGCGGATCTCGCCCGGCGCGGCGTGTTTCGGCAGCGCGTCGAGACCTGCGGCGCTGAGCGCGCGCGAGACGACGTTGTAGTAGAAATACAGCCCCTGTTGACCCTGGCCGGGATTCTCCTCCAGGGTCCAGAAGCGCGAGCCGTACGCCACGACCGAACGCACGCGCGGATCCTGTTTGTCGAGTTGCGCGTGGATCAGCGAGAGCAGCCCCGCGTACGACATGCTGCCGTACGCGCGCAGCATCACGCGGCCCGCGGCGTTGGTGGAAACGCCGCCTTTCGGATCCTGCGTGTTGTAGGCGAACCCGCCAGCGGTCTCGCCCTCGGTGTTCTGCAACTGAAGGGCATAGCGGAGGGCCGCGTCCCAGTTGATGTCCGCGCGCTTCACGCCCGCGGGACGGAACTCCTCGGCGCTCTGGGTGCGCCGCATGGCGTCGAGGGAGAAATGGGTATTGTTCAGATCGGAATAGCGCCGCCCCGCGTCTTTGTCGTACCCGAACCCGCCCGCATGCCAGTCGTCGCCCGTGTGCTGCGAGGACGCGATGTAGGTACGGGCCTTCAGGACCGCGGGCATGACCTCGCGCCGCCCGGTGGCGTGCAGCGCCGCCACGCAGATGGAGGTGTTGTAATTGCCGAGTCCGCCGCCTTTCCGCCCGGGCATGGGGGTGTAAATGCCGCCGTCCGGCTGCTGTTTGGACAACAGGTAGGCCACCGCGCGGTCGGCCTCCTCCCGGAACGCGCTCTCGCCGGCGCCGGCGATCGCCCATAGCGGCAGCGCGGTCAGGGCCGGCATCTTGTCGTCCGACCAGAATCCGCCGGGTTTCTGCTGCGCCGCGAGCCAGCCGAGTCCTTTGCGGACCGAAGCCCTCACCTCCGTCATCCGCTCCGGACCGAGCGGTTGCGCTCCGGCCCACGCCGCCAACCCCGTCATCATCGCCAGAAACGAAACCAACCGCTTTCTCATGATGTGCTCCTTTCGAGGAAACCGCCCGGACCGCCGGAAGGATTCCGTTGGTCCAGAATATCAAACGTCGCTGCCGCCTGTCAGGTTCATGTGCGCAGGATGGCAAAGGTCATCGCGCGGGTCACCAACGGGTCTTGGAACGGTTCGGGGCCGGTATCGGAATCGGGGTCGAAAACCCCTTTGGCTGCCGATACCGGTTCCGATGCCGACCCCGGCGTTTCCTGCCCTTATTCCTTACGCGCCGGGTCTATAGCGCATAAACGGCGTCTTGGCGAAACGCGCAAGTTTGTTTTTCTGATAGTTGTTCTGCGTGAATCCGGCTTTTTATAGGAAACGGGGAAATGATATGATGTGAACAAGGGAGGAAAGTATGAAGCAGAAACGGCGGTCCTTTTTGAAAACGGCGATGTGCGGCACGGGGATGTTTGCGGCTGGCGAACTGCGGGCCGGCATGCGCAGGCAACCGCCGCAACCGCCGCAAACGCAACCCTTCAACATGTGCGGCTACGCCGCGCCGAAGATCGGCCAGATCCGGATCGGCTTCATCGGCGTGGGCGCGCGCGGCGGCGGATTCGGCGGGCGCGGCGTCGGCGCGGTGGAGCGCTTCACCTTTCTGGAGGGCGTGAAATTCGCGGCGTTCAGTGACCTGTATCAAGACCGGGTCGACGCTTGCCAGCAGATCATCTCCAAAAAAGGATTCCCTCCGGCCAAAGGCTACGCGGGCAGCAGCGAGCGATGGAAGGCGGTTTGCGAGTCGCCCGACATCGACCTGGTTTATTTCTGTACGCCCTGGGCCCTGCACACGCCGATGGCGGTCTATGCCATGAAGTGCGGCAAGCACGTGGCCGTGGAGGTGCCCGCGGGAAAAACGGTGGAGGAGTGCTGGCAGTTGGTTGAGGTCTCGGAACGCACCCGCAAGCACTGCATGATGCTGGAAAACTGTTGCTACGACTTCTTCGAACTGCTGACGCTGAATATGGCGCGGCAGGGGCTGTTTGGCGAGATCATTCACGGGGAAGGCAGTTATCTGCATTTCAATCGGCCGCTCTATCTGGACAAGACGTACTATGCGGAGATGTGGCGGCTTAAGGAAGAGGCGCGCAACGGGAACCTCTATCCGACCCATGGCATGGGGCCGATCTGCCAGATCATGAACATCAATCGCGGCGACCGGATGGACTATCTGGTGTCCATGCAGTCCGCCGATTTCGTGATGGCGCGCATGATTGATGAGCTGGCTGCCACGGATGCGTTTTACAAGCCGTTTGCCGGCAAGTCATACCGGGGCAACATGAATAACACAATGGTGCATACGGTCAAAGGAAGGACCATCCTGTCGCAGCACGATGTCACCACGCCCCGTCCCTACTCCCGCACGCACCTGGTGCAGGGCACCAAGGCGGTTGCCATGAAATGGCCGTTGCCGCCGCGCATCGCGCTGGGCGGGCATCATTGGCTGAAACCGGAGGAGATGCAGAAACTGGAGGAGCGGTATACCCCTGAACTCGTCAAAAAAGTGGGTGCGCTCGCCAAACAGGTGGGCGGACACGGCGGCATGGATTTTCTCATGGACTGGCGGCTGATCGATTGTCTGCGTAACGGCCGGCCCCTCGACCAGGATGTCTATGACGCCGCCTCGTGGAGCTGCATCGCGCCGCTGAGCGAGTATTCCGTGTCTCACCGCTCGGCAGCCGCCGAGATTCCTGATTTCACCCGCGGCGCATGGCAAACCAACGCGCCGTTGGACTTGGGTTCCGCGGAAGTCCCGGTTTCATGAACGGTTTCTTCCCTTGTGCGCTGCCGGAGGCTGTAGTATCGTTGATTCAATATCTTTCATTCATCTCCGGCGCATGCGGACGCATGCCCGGAACGGGGATAGCGTTATGAAAAGAGGGATGCTTGGGGCGGGCGCGGTGCTGGCCGCGCTGACAGGGACCGTTTTTGCGCAACCGGACCGCGCGCCGGTTCCGCTGTGGGATCTGGCGGCCTCGCCGTTCGCCGCGACAACCGGACGAATTGAGCGTGTCGAGGGACGGGTGCGGATGGATGGCGCGAGTGCCTTCGCCATCCCCAACCGCGCCATCCCGGATCCCTCCTGTTTCACCATCGAGATGGCGGTCCGCTTCAACGAACTGGAGGAGCCGGGTGCCCTGTGTTTGCTCGATCAGCGCGTTTCGGACACCGGGTTCGCCCTGGAGGCGCTGAAATGGGGGCGCGTGGGCAGCCCGCTGACCGCCACAGTCAACGGCATCGCCTACGCGCGCAACAGTTTCCGCGCTTCCAGCAACCAGGTCTGGCGGCTGGTGTTCGCTGTTCGCGACGGTGCGGTGGCCGTTTATCAGAATGGCGCGGCCGGGCCGCAGTATCTGCTGCGCGTCACGCCGAACCTCGCGCCCGTATGGGTCGGCCGCACGCCGCCCCGGAAGGGCCAGGCGCGCATCGCGAACTATGAGGTCCTCTCACTGAAGGTGTACGGCCCGGACCGGAAGTATTATCTGCCCGGTGAGTCGGCGGACACGATGAAGAACGGCTACGTCGGCGGCAAGGGGTGGCTGGTGCGCCTGCCGGTCAGGCCCGACAGGCCGCTGCCGCGCATCCTGTACTACGGTGATTCGATCTCGATGGGATACGGCGACCGCTTCACCGCGCTCCTGAAAGACAAGGCCCATTGCTACCACTGGTGCCACTTTGTCGGCGGGGTCGGCCACTTCCCGGCCGCCGCGTTCGAGGCCGCGGCGTCGGTCGCGCCGTTCGACATCATCGTGTTCAACAACGGGCTGCATTCGCTGCAGTGGACGCCGGACAAGGTGACCGACGAGCAGATCCGGGAAGTGGTGCGCAACATGATCCGGGCGTTCCGCAAAGGCGCCCCGAAGGCCAAGCTGGTTTGGGCCGCGACCACACCGCACACCGCGAGAGGGCGTCCGGTCACCGGGCTGGGCGAGTTGAACCCCGTTGTCCTCCGGATCAACACGCTGGCGGATCAGGTCGTGCGGGAAGAGAAGATCGAGCGGGTCGATCTCTACGCGCTACTGCAGGACCGCCTGGATCTCGCCGCCGGGGACCAGTACCACTGGTCGGGCGAGGCCTACCAACTGATCGCCGAGGCGTTGCGGAAAAAGTGTGAGGAACTCTTGTGAGGGAAAGCGGGGGAGTCCGGATGAAAGCGGGATGGTGTGCGCTGTTGTTGGCGGGCCTGACGCCGAGAACCGGCGATTCCGTCAAAGTGGGCGGTGTGCTGAAAACGTTCGACGGCGCGCAGTGGCGGTGACGCCGGAAGGAGGGGCTCTTGGGTTTGAAGGGAACGCGTTTCGGGTGCCGTGTCGCTTTGGTCTTCGCGCTGGGGGCTCTCGGCCGGGGGCCCCTTCTGCGCGCTCAGGAGGCGCGGCGGTTCGTCACGGACCCCACCACCGGCGCGGTTTCGATGCGCCTCGGCGACCGGACCTGCTGGACCTACGTGCCGCAAAGCGAAGAGGGCAAACCGTATTTTCACCCGCTCGCGATCCCGGGCACGGATGACGTGCTCACAAACTTCCGTCCCGCGGACCACGCCTGGCACCTCGGCTTCTGGTTTTCCTGGAAGATGATCAACGGCAAGAACTTCTGGGAGCCCGACCCCAAGGGTGGGGTCACGCGGGTGGTCGCGCAAACCGTCACGCCCGCGCCGGACCTGACCTTCCGCGCCGAAGCCATGATCGACTACGCGGCGGGCGGCCGGACCCTGGTGCGCGAGCAACGCGCCGTACGGGTGGAAACCGCGCCGGACGGGAATTACACGATCGAGTGGGACAGCACCTTCTTTGCGCGGGAGGAGGGCGCGGTTTTCTCCGCCACGCCCGCGAAGCGCGACGGGCAGGGCGTGTGGGCCACCGGCGGGTACGCGGGGCTGATGTGGCGCTTTGCCGACAGTCCGGGCTTTACCTACACGTACACCCAGGAGGCGGGGCGGACAAACGCCATGACCTGTGGCGAGCCGGCCGCGCGCATGGAAGTCGTCGCGGTTGCGGCCGCGTCCGGCGCCCGCGCCCGCATCACTTTTCGCGATCATCCCGAAAACCCGCGCCATCCCTCGCCCTGGTTCGCGCGGCACAGTGTCACGGCGCACCGGGGCCGCGGCTACTATGTCGCGGGCCCCGCCATGATCTTCCACGAGCCGCTCGCGCTCGCCCCCAACGCGTCCGCGCGCTTCCGCTACACCATTGCGGTCGAACGCCTCCGGTAAGGAGGCGCGGAACCGGTTCGTGACCGCGGAGGGGCGAAGGTCACGCGTTTCCGGTGAAAAGGTGGACGGGCGAGTCGGGAGCGCGGGCGTCCCCGCCCGCCACCACGTTTCGCGCAAAAAGTCTCGCGCGGAATCACGGAACGTTTCATCGCGCAACCTGAAACCAGAAACCCGGAACCTGAAACCCAATTGTGAGTGGGGGCACCCGCGTTCCCGGCCAGGCCACGAGCAGAACACGCGCCCCGTTCGCACTGCCTCGTTCGCCAACCGATTCCGTTGCCCGCCGCGCGGAATCTGATACACTATCCGATCATGTACATCCGCCAGAACATTGCGACCCTGCAGGCCTACACCCCCGGCGAACAGCCGCGCGATCCGGGGATCATCAAGCTCAACACCAACGAGAACCCCTATCCGCCCAGCCCCCGCGTGGCGGAGGCACTGGCCGCGTTCGACTGCTCCCGGTTGCGCCTCTACCCCGATCCGCTCTTCCACGCGCTGCGTCAGCGCCTCGCGGAGATCCACGGCTGTTCGGACCGCCAGATCTTCATCGGCAACGGCTCGGATGAGATCCTCGCGCTCAGCACCTACGCCTTTGTGGAGAACGACGGCGGCATCGGCTACTTTGTGCCCTCGTATTCGCTCTATCCGGTGCTGGCGGAGATCCGGAACGTGGAAAAACGGCCGGTGGCGCTGACGCCGGATTTCCGCTGGCGCATGCCGGCGGAGTACCGGGCCTCGCTGTTTCTGATGACCAACCCGAACGCGCCCACCAGCATGCTGTATGAAAAGCCGGTGGTGACCGCGTTCTGCCGCGCGTTCGACGGCGTGGTGCTGATTGACGAGGCGTACGGCGATTTCGCTGACACGTCCTGCATGGATCTCGCCCTGGAGGCGGGCCAGGCCAACACGCTGGTCATGCGCACCCTCTCCAAATCCTTCTCGCTGGCCGGGCTCCGCCTCGGGTACGTCGTCGGCCCGGAACCGCTGATCGCCGCGCTGTACAAGATCAAGGATTCCTACAATCTCGACATGATTACGCAGACGGTGGGTCTGGCCGCGCTGAACGACCTGCCCCACATGCGTGAGAACGTCCGGAAAATCCGCGCGACGCGCGAGCGCCTGACGCGCGAACTGCGCGGCCGGGGCTGGCGCGTCTGCGATTCGCAAACCAATTTCCTCTTCGCGCGCCCGCCGGACGGGAAAGCGAAAAGGGTCTTCGACGCGCTCAAGGCGGCGAAGATCGTGGTGCGTTACTTCCCCGGCCCGGCGACCGGCGAGTATCTCCGGATCACCATCGGCACGGACGGTCAGACCGATACGCTGCTCGCCCGGCTGGCGGAGGGGTGACCGCCTTTGGGTGCGGCTTGACAGACCCGGGCAGATCCCGCATGCTGTCAGCATGAAAAAGGATATTGTTTTGCCTTTACGCCCGGGTGGGCGGCCCGCGTCTGTATGCGGTTGTGACGGGTTGAGAAAAGGGCTGGCCCTGGCCGGCCTTCTGGTTGCGGGCAGCCTGTTCGCGTGGGGCCCCCATCCGGACATCACCCAGAATGCGGTCGCCGCCATCGGGCCGGACGCGCCGCTGGCCCGCGCGCTGGGCCCGGAAACGGCGCAGCTCCGCAGCACGTGCTGGGTGCCGGATCTTTGGATGGAGTGGAGCGGGGCCTATTATTACGACGACTATCTGTTCTCGCCCGAGCGCCCCACGCATCTTCAAACGTCGCACGCTTTCCTGTGCGAGAGCGGCAAGTACGGCGCACACAGCAAAGTGCTGTTCCGCCACTACTTCCGCCGCGCGCTGCAGGCGCTGCGTACGGAAAACGCGCAGAACGCCGCGCGCTGGGTGGGGGCGCTGCTGCATTTCACGGAGGATACCGGCGCGCCGCCCCACGCGATACTCGAACACGGCCCGCTGCACGGGCCGATGGAAAACTGGGTGAACGGCAAGCAGATCAGCATTGCGGGGTATGTTCCCCGTGTGCTGGGAAGCGACGACGCTTCCGCTTTTGAAGCCTACTGGGCGAATCAGGAGCGGTTGAACGCCGAGACGGTTGAAATCGCCAACCGCATCAAGCCGTTGGTCGCGGCCGGAGACCGCGCGGCCGCCGAACCGCTGATCCTCGCGTGCGCCAACGCTTCGGCCCGCAATGCCGCCGACCTGTGCGCCACGCTCGGCGCCTTGCTTGCCGCCGCTCCCGGCGGCGGGGTGCTGCAGGGGCGCGTCACCGGCGAGACCGTGCCGGGCCCGTTGGGGGTCCTGCCGGCCAAAGTGATGCTCGCCGGCACCTCGTATTCGACGCTGGCGGACGCCCAGGGCGTGTACCGGTTCCGCAATCTCCCGCCCGGCGCGTATCGTCTGCTGGCGGTGCGTCCCGGCAGCGAGCTGTTCGAAGGCCCGGTCACAATCTCCGGCGCGGAGACCGTGTGCGACCTCGCCTTGCCGCCTGCCCGGGCACCCGGAAATTTGCTGCGCAATCCGGCCTTCGCCTTGCGGTGGACCTCGCCTGACCATCGGGACATGTGGTACCGGCGCGGGCGGGACCGGGGTTGGCGAACCGAGGCGGTGCCCGTCAGGCCGGGGCAGGTCTGCCGCGTGCAAGTCGAGTGGAAACGTCCGGGAGCCGAGGCCGTGCTGCGCTTCGCCACGCACGCGCGCGAGGGGAAAGCGCTTGCGGAACATGCGCTGGGCCATCCGGAATCCCGGCTCGAAGCCGTGGCGCCGGACAAGGCGACCCACGCGGTTATCGAGGTGAAAGGGTGTGCGGGCCTGCCGGACGCGGAATTGGCTTATGTGGCGCTGACCGTGGAAAAGTGAGGCGGGCGCCGTCTCATGGTTTGCCGGATTCCGGAACATACTTCAGGTTGCCGCATCCGGTGGAGACCGGATGCGGAACCGGCCATACCGCCCGCTCGGAACTGGCATACAGCCCCATTTTTCCGATGGGCAGAGGACGGAACCCCATTTTGAGCGCGGGCGACTGGGGCCGGAGACGGTAATCGTCCCGTTCGGGCGAGACGAACAGCGGATCTTCCGCTACCGAGTTGTTTTCGATCACCCATCCGCCGAAGGTCTTGTAGTGGTTGTGGATCCACTCGTCCCCGCCCTGCCAGGCCACGTTGGAGACAATCCGGCTGTAGGTCGCCGCAGGGCGCGGTTTCCGGTCCCGGATGGCGTCGCGAAGCATCGCCAATTCCGGGTAGCGCTCCTTCCACGGCGCTTCATCCACCGGCACCTTCGCCAGCCGCGCGAGCCGCGTGTCGTTGTTCCGGAGGGACAGGTCGAACTCTTCCGGAGCGGTCCAGTTCCGCCAGGCCCCGATCGATGGGAAGCACGCGACGAACACGTTGTTGGAGACCACGTTGCCGATCGCGGACAGGCAGAGGCCCTCGGCGCAGCGCACAAAAAGGTTGTTCCGTATGGTCAGACCACCCGCGCCGTCATCCAGCATGATGCCCCGGGTGGGCTGCGGGCACGGGCGGTAGATGTCGTGGATGAAATTTCCCTCGATCACGTTGCCGACCAGGGTCCAGTCCCGTCCGGTATAGATCGCGCCCATTTCTCCGGCCACCAGACAGACGCTGTGAATCTCATTGTGGACGATGTGGTGTTCACGGCCTCCGAACAGGATTGCCGCATGGGGGCCGTCATGAAACAGGTTGTGCGTCACCCGCGCGCCACAGCCGCTAAGCTGGAGGGCCGGCGCATAACTGAGGGAGGTGAGGCCGAAAAACGCGAAATGATTGTTGTCGATGACCAGCCCGCCGGGCGTCAATTGCAGGGCGTCGCCCGACGAGGCGGAGATTCCGCCCGCCCCCAAATGGGTGAACTCGCACCCGGCCACCCGCACGCGGCGCACGGCATCCATGCGCAGCCCCGTTCCCGCGATGGAGCGGAACTGACAACGCACGAACGCCAGGTCTTCGCTCTGTCCGACTTCGACACCGGACTCCAGTCCGGAGGTGAAGGTGATCCCCTCGAACGCGAGATGGGCGGTTTCCCGAAGAATCAGGAGCGTCCGGCACCCGGCGACCTCAAGTTCCGCGTTTTTCTTTTCCGCCCTTGGCCACAGGAACAGGCGTTTGGCCTTCAGGTCGGCGTAAACCTCCCCGGGCGCGTCCAACTCGCACAAAAGATTGTAGCCGAACCAGCGGCCGCCTTTCCGGAATCCGTACGCGCTGGAAGGCTTGCCCTGCGTGATGCGCTTGCGGGCGGGATCGATCGAGGCGACGCGCACGTTCGCCGCGGCCCAGTCGTTTCCCAGAAAACCGGAGACGCGCGGGTCCGCCTCCCCGGCCCACCGGTCCGGGCGGTCACCCGCATAGGTGAATCCGTTCTCCTCCGGCGAAGGGGCCACACCTTTTTTCGTACGCTTGGCGTCCGCGATTTTCGCGAAACCCGCGTTCGGCCAGCGGGCGGCGGTCAGCGGGATTTTGTTTTCCGATGACCAGAGCGGGGCGAACCAGGCATTCTTGCCCGGCTCGGGGATTTCCGGCAGTCGGCCGTTCCCGATATCATAGATCCGGACATGCGGCCGTGCCGCTGCCTCCAGCCGGGCTGCCGCCACGTCGTCCTGGATTTCCCAAGCGGGAGGGACCGCGATGCCGCCCGAAAAAACCACATCCGTTCCGGGCCGCGCCACATATCGGACCGGCGACTCCGCGGTTCCCGCGTCCTGTCCCGTGAAATACAGCGGCGCGGCTTGCCGGTAGACGCCTGGCGCGAAAAGAACCGTCACCGGCCCCGGCGGCAAGGCGCCGGATGCCCGCAAGGCGCGCACCGCCCGGCGCGCGCCGTCCGGCGTCGCCAGGGGGCCGTCATGGTTTGCGGCCCGCTCCAGCCGTCCGCTCCAGGCGTCGTTCCCGTCCGGCGCGACGTGCAGCACCGTCCCCTTCTGTGTCACGCCGATGCCGGAACAGCCGCTCAGCAACAAGCCGATCGAAAGCGGAACAACGCATCCCCAAGCCCGATTCATACGATTTCCTCCCCCTGATCGCATCCGATCCCGCCGTCAGCCGCGCGGCCGCGATTTGCCGTACCCGGACGAAGGGAAAACGGAACACGATTCATCGAACCCGATAGTACACAACGAAACCGCGGGGTTCAAGCGGCGAAAGCGGAGTGCCGTCTTAGACAGGTTGGGGTCAGGAACGGGAGGGCGGCGTGAACGCGCAGCGTTCAACTCGCAGAGTGCCGGCCCCAGCGGCCGGGCTGATACGTGGTGGAGGTAGGGGGAGTCGAACCCCCGACCTCTTGAATGCCATTCAAGCGCTCTACCAACTGAGCTATACCCCCACAGGCCCTTTTCTGTGCGAAAAAGTCGGGGTATTTAACCATCCCCGGGTGCGGATGTCAACCGCGCAGAAGAAAAGATTTGGATGGCCGCGATCAGACGGCGGCGGCCACGATGCGGTTGCGTTCGTCGAGGCGCACGATCCGGGGGTGGTGCGCCGCGCGCCCGGCGTCGTCCAGCAGGCACCACACCATCACGATCAGGCGGTCGCCGATCTGGCCCTTATAGGAAGCCGCGCCGTTGAGGCATGCCACGCCGCTGCCGCGCGGGCCGCGGATGGCATACGTCTCGAACCGCTCGCCGTTGTCGAGATTGGCGACCAGCAGTTTTTCGAAATTCAGGATGCCGACGGCGTCCATCAGATCCTCGTCGATCGTCAGGCTGCCCTCGTACTCCTTATCCGCCTGCGTCACCCGGAGGTGGTGCAGTTTGGCTTTCAGCAGCGTGCAGTACATGGGATTCCCTTCAAGCGCGGCACAGGATAAGCGGGCGTACCGGATTATGCAAGTGCGGATTCGCGCGCCGTTGACCCGTCTCCCGGGGCGTGTTATGCTTAACTTCGTGCAGTCCGGACGCGGGAAAGGAGACGGAATGATCGGCAAAAAACGGGAGCGCCGCTGGAATCCCTATCTGACGGGCGCGCTGACCGGCCTGCTCGCGATCGCGTCGGCGTACGCCACGACACGAGTCACGGGACGCACCGTATATTTCGGAACCTCCACCACGGTTGTGCGGGCCGCGGCGGAAATCGAGCGGCGGATCATCCCGGAGCACGCGGCCCGGAACGATTACCTGAAAAAGCACAAAGGCGTCTGGGACTGGCAGGCCGGTTTGGTGTGCGGGATCGCCCTGGGTGCCCTGATCGCGGCGTTGGGCGGCCGCACCTTCGAATCCGAATGGGTGCCGGAACGCTGGCGCAAGCGTTTCGGACCGAATGTGGCGAAGCGCGCGGCGGGCGGGTTTCTGGGCGGGGCGGTGGCTTTGTTCGGGGCGCGGCTGGCCGGGGGGTGCCCGAGCGGGCTCGGGCTCAGCGGGGTGATGCAGCTTTCGGTGAGCGGTCTGGTCGGGATGGCCTGTTTTTTCATGGGCGGGGCGGTGCTCGCCCGGTCGATCGGCAAGCGGGGGGATGTGTATGAGTGAGCCGCTTTTGGGGCTGGTGACCGGGTGCCTGTTCGGCTTCCTGATGCAGAAGGCCGGGGTGCTGCGCTTCGACAGGCAGGTCGGCGCCCTGCTGTTTCGTGACATGACGGTCGTGAAATTCCTGTTCTCGGCGATTCTGGTGGGCAGCGTGGGGCTGCAACTGTTGGCGGAGGCGGGGCGGATCACGATGAGTCCCCGGCCGCTGCACGCGGGCGTGATCGTCGGGGGGCTGTTGTTCGGCGCGGGGTGGGCGTATGCGGGGCTCTGCCCGGGTACCGCGGTGGGCGCGGTGGCGGAGGGGCGGTGGCACGCGCTGTTTGTGCTCGCGGGCATGCTCGCGGGCGCGGCGCTCTATGCCGAGGCCGAGCCCTGGCTCAGGGCGAGCGTGCTGGCGTGGTTTGATCGCGGGCCGCTGACCCTGCCGCAGGTGACGGGCCTGTCGCCGTGGTACTGTGTCGCGGTGCTCTGGGGCGCGGCGATCGTGTCGTTTGTCTGGTGCGCGTACAAGAAGGTGTAGGGACTGAGGGTGACAGCACGATTGAGGACGGGGTGGGTCAAGGGGGCGGCGGCGGGCACGAGCGGCCTGCTGATGTGGGCGGCGTTTCCGCCGCAGGCGCAGGCGGAAGGCATGTGGATGGCGCTGGCCCCGCTGTTTCTGGTGATCCGTCGGAGCCGGCCGCGTGAGGCGTTCGGCTGGTCGTGGCTGTGCGGGATGCTCTTCTGGCTTCTGACGTTGAGTTGGTTCCCGGCGATCATCCGCAACAACGGCCCGTGGTTTCTGGTGCTGCTGGGACAGGGGGCGCTGGCGGCCTGGTGCGCGCTGTTCCTGGCTGTGACCGGATCGGCCTCGGCCCGCGTCTGGGGTTGGGCAGGGCAGATTCCGGGATGGCGGCGCGTGGCGGCGGTGGCGGTGCTCGATCCCCTGTTGTGGGTCGGGGCCGAGGTTGCGCGGGGACGGTTGCTCTCCGGCTTCGCCTGGAACTTTCTGGGGGTCAGCCAGGTGGACAACACGGCCCTGATCCAGGTGGCGTCGGTCACGGGCGTCTACGGAGTATCCGCGCTGCTCGTGATGGGTAACGGCGCGGTGGCGAGCCTGCTGGAACGGGTGGCGGAACCGTTCATCGCGCGGTGCCGTCCGCTTCCGCCGACGGCCGGTCCGGTGTGCGGTTGGGCGGGGAGGCTGGCGCGTTCGGCCGAGACCTTCCTGCCGCTGGTTGCGGTGCTCGCCGTGTGGTTCTGGGGCATGGGGCGGGTCCGCGCGTGGGACCGGGAGGCGCGGCAAAGCGGCGTGTGCCGGATCGCGCTGATCCAGCCGAACGCGCCCTGCATTTTTACGGTCAACGACGAAACGGTGCGGACGCAGTGGGAACGGCTGGTCAGCCAGTCCCGCCTCGTGGGCGCGGCCAAGCCGGATCTGGTGGTCTGGCCCGAGACCGCGGTCATGGGCTCCGTGCCTTACGACGCCGATACGATGCGTGTGATCCGGGAGGGTGCGGCGGCGGCCGGCGCCCCGCTGCTGACCGGCGCGCTGGAGATCGAGCACGTCAAGGTTTCGCGCGTGGCGCCTGAAGGATGCCGCTATTATAACGCCGCTTGGCTTGTTTCCGCGACCGGCGAGACGTTGGGGCGTTACCGCAAGCGGCATCTGGTTCCGTTCGGCGAATATATCCCCGGCGATAAGTTCGTCCCGTGGCTGCAGCGTTTCGCGCCGACCGGCGTGAGCTGCACGCCGGGCCGCGGGCCGGGGCCCCTGCATGTGGCGCGGGCCGCGGGCCGGACCCTGAGTCTGGGCCCGCTGATCTGTTTTGAGGACACGGTTCCCTCGTTGAGCCGGGAGGCGGTGCGCGCGGGCGCGCGGCTGCTGGTGCTGATGACCAACGACGCGTGGTTCAGCGGGTCGGTCGAGCCGTTGCAGCACCAGCAGCAGGCGGTGTTCCGCGCCGTGGAGAACGGGGTGCCGCTGGTGCGGGCCGCGAATTCCGGCGTGTCGTGCGCGGTGGATGCGGTGGGGCGCGTCAAACGGCTGGAATCCGGCGGCGCGGTCGCGGATTTCGACGGGTTCCTGGTGACGCCCGTGACGGTGCCGGAGGTTCCGTTGCGCGCGCCCTATACGGTGTGGGGGGATTGGATGTTGGGGATGCCCGGCGCGGCCGTGTTCGCGATGCTGCTCGCGGCCGGGGCCGTGCGGGACCGGCGCGCGCGCCGGGGAGAGGGGGATGCGGGATGACCCGGGAGGAACTGGAGCGGTATTCGTCGGCCGTCACGTTGTCCGACATGGAGATTTTCGTTTTTCCGGAGCTGATGTACAGCCTGGTGCTGGCGAACATCATGTCGCCGCGCCTCTGGCAGTGGCGCGAGGATCCTTGGTTCAAGGGGATCCGCAAGATGAAGCCCTACCGCAGGCTGCTGCGCCTGAAGCAGTACATCATGGACCACTACGTGTTCAATCTGGATTTGGAGACGTGGGGGCTGACCGATCAGCGCCGCGAGCTCGATCGGTTCGCCGGGTTCCTCGCGCCCGAGGTGATCGCGCAGTCCAACGCGCTGTTCGGCTATCAGGGCGACACCTACTACTTCGACATCGACATCCGCACCCATTTCGGCCTGGACAAATACGCCTCGGAGGTGATCCCCTACTGGAAGACCGAGACGATCGAGGCCATGGACGCGTTCCGGTACCGTGAGGGGTACGCCACCGGTGCGGGCGAGTGTGTCTCGCTGGCCGCGCTCTACGCCGCGGCGCTGTATGTGGTGGCGGGCCTGCCGCTGGAGAAGGTGTTTCTGATGGCCACGCCCCTGCACTCCCAGAATTTCGTGGAGGTGGACGACGGCGTGCTCATCAACAACCGGCGGCTGGTGACCAAAGCGATGTGGTTCAACGGCACCCAGATTTCGGGCCAGGCGCGCCGGGCGCTGGAGAACGAACGGGTGACGATCGTCTCGCACTCCACGGGCTGGATCCACATGCTCTACCCGCGCGCCACGATCGCGTCCGAAGCGTACGGGCGGTTCGCCGCCGGGTTGCGCGCGTATCTGAAGACTCCGCTCACGCCGGAGATTCTGGGTAATTTCCTGCGGCAGGATCCGCAGTGCCGGCAGTGTTTCGTGGTGCGCTGGCCGGTTCACGGGGTGAATCGCTATCTGGCGCTGGAGCAGGCCTTCCGGTTTGAGCAGGAGTGCCCGTACAAGGTCACGGACGCCACGCGCGATAAATTGCTGGCCATGATCCCGATGGAGACCTTTGCGGCCTCGTGCTGCCCGTGTAAGATCGTGCTGAACGACATCGAGGCGTTTGTGCGCGAGCGCGCCATCGATCTGGACCGGCCCGAAGACCTGCAGGCGCTGCGCGACGCCATCGGCGACGCCTGCATGAGCGCGGCCGACATGGTCGAGCAGTTGAAGCGTTTTTGCCACACGGCGCCGCGGTTGCCGGATGCCGCGGGCGTGACGTTTGAGAACGGCCCGCCGCCGGTTCTGCTGCCGGTGGATCTGACGCGCGGGGAGGTGATTGCGCGGGTGGAGGCTTTGCGGGAGGTCAACCCCGCCGCCGATCTGGCCTTTTACGTCTGGCGCGACCTGACCCGCACGCCGTACGCCCCGTTTGTCAAGGCCGCGCTGGAGCGGAACCCGGTGAGCCTGACGGGTGCCGCAGGACTGTCGGAAAGCGAACTGGTCGCGCGGCTCGCCGCCTGGCCCGGGGACTCCATCTACGACGGGGCCGCGCGGCTCGCGCAACCCGATGAGGTGTGGAACTACCGGCGCGGGGACGGGTTGGAAAAGGCACTGTTGACGGCTGCTGTGCTGCGCCACCGGGGGTGCGGCCCCCTGCGTCTGACCACGGGAGACGGGCAGGCCGTTCTGAGCGCCGGAGGTCGGGCCGTCTGTGCCTTCGCGTCTGCGAAAAAGCCCGCCGAACGGGTTTGGGACTTCTGACGCGCCGGTTGGCATGAGGGTTGCATAATAGAACGCGAACTGGGCATGCGCTACGCTCGCCCAGTGTTCCGACGCCGGAAAGCAGCCCTTTCCCGCGCTAGAGAACGCCAGGTTCGGACATTCGGGGTGCGTACAGAAGCACGCAGACTCATGCGGGGCTTGTGTCCGCAAGGATGCGGGCCCGCCACGGGGGAACGTGGCGGGCCGTATTTTTTTCCGGGAATCCCGTTTGCGTCGCGGCATGGGCGCAATCTTAAAAAAATGTCATGTAATCCGGTTCTTGTTGCGTCGCGCTTCCGATTCCGGTAAAGTAGCCATGACCTTAGAACATGAAGGAGGAATCGGATGAGCAAAGCAAGACGGATGCTTTCAACGGTTGCGGCCGTTGGGATCGCGTGTTCACAGGGGAAGGCCGAGGAGTGGACCGATGCGCCCCGCTGGTATGTGAGCCCGGGTGTCGGCATGATGTTCTTCGAGGGCAACCAGCCGGTGGATGAGGGTCTGAACCTGCTGTTGCGGTTGGGGTATGATCTGTCCGAGCACTGGTCGGTTGAAGGCGGGGTCTCCTGGGCGCCCAACATCACCAGCAACGGGCGGGACGGACGGGATGACGGCGGCGCGGGAGGCGGTTGGGACGGAGGATGCAGAGACGGATGCTGGTGGCCCGGCGTGGGTTCCTCCGGTTCGGAGGACGGGCTCGGCGGACAGAGTGTGCGCGGCCTGTTTGTGGACGGGCTGTACCACTTCGACCGGTATAACCGGCTCGACCCCTATCTGGCCGCCGGTTTCGGTTATTATCGCGCGAATGACAATGTGTTCTGCGAAGGCAGCGAGTACAGCGTGGTCGGCCCGCGCCTGGGCGCGGGCCTCATGTATCACCTGAATGACCGCTGGTCGCTGCGTGCGGATACGCGGGCCTTCATGGCGCTGGATCAGACCTGCGAATTCATCTACACGGCGGATGCCGGCGTCGCTTACCGCTTCGGCGGCGGCGCGGCGGGTGCGGCGGCGGCGAGCGCCGCGGCGGTGGCGGCCCTGCCCAAGGACTCGGACGGCGACGGGCTGACCGACGACGAGGAGGCGAAACGGGGGACCGACCCCTTCAACAAGGACACCGACGGCGACGGGTTGACGGATGGCGATGAGGTCAACGTCTACAAGACCAACCCGCTCAATCCGGACACCGATTTCGACGGGCTCAAGGACGGGGCCGAGGTGTTCACCTACAAGACCAACCCGCTGGACCGCGACACCGACAAGGGCGGCGTGGCGGACGGGCACGAGGTGATCGAGGACAAGACCAACCCGCTGGACCCCTCCGACGACCTGATGCTGTTCGAGGTCTACATCCAGTTCGATTATGACACCACGGTGGTCAAGCCCGAATACTTCAAGGACATCGACCAGGTCGTGCGCGTGCTGCAGCGCAACCCGCAGGCCACGGCGGTGATCGAGGGCCATGCGGACCGCCGGACGCGTTCGAGCGAGAAGTACAATCAGGATCTCTCCGAGCGCCGGGCCCAGGCGGTGCAGTCCTACATGGCGGGCAAGGGCGTGACCCCGTCGCGCCTGAGCGCGGTGGGGTACGGCTACAGCCGTCCCAAGGTCCAGCCCGATCTGGTCAACGGGAACCCCGAGAACCGCCGTGTGGAGATCTACATCCGCGGCGCGGGCACCAACGCGGACAAGGTCAAGTATGTGACCCCGTAACGCTTCCGCCGCACGCGGGAACGTCGCGATCGGAAGGCCGCAGAGAAACCGCCGTTTCTTCTGCGGCCCTTTTTGTTATATAACAGCGCCCATGAAGATTCTGGAGCGATGTGTGGTGCAGGCCGTTGTGGACGCGGCATGGGCGCAATCTTAAAAGAATGTCATGTAATCCGATTCTTGTTGCGTCACGCTCCCGCTTCCGGTAAACTCATTTCAACTTTGGACTATAAGGAGGAATCGGATGAGCACATCAAGACTGATACTTTCAGCGGTTGCGGCCGCTGGGATCTTGTGTTCGCAGGTGAAGGCCGATGAGCTGGTCGATGCGCCCCGCTGGTATGTCAATCCCGGGATCGGAATGATTTTCCCTGAGGGGAATCAGGCGATTGACGAGGGGTTGAATCTCAACCTGCGTCTCGGTTACGATCTCACCGACCACTGGTCGGTGGAGACGGAGGCGTCTTTCGCGCCCAACATGACCAACAACGAGCGCTGGACGCAGAAAAAGCAGCGCATGTACGGGTTGGGGGTTGATGCGCTGTATCATTTCGACCGGTACAGCCGATTCGACCCGTTCCTTTCGGCAGGTTGGGCCGTGTATATGGCGGACCGCAATGTGTTTGAAGAGGGGGACCGCTCTACTCTGACGGGGCCGCGGATTGGCCTGGGTGCCATGTATCATCTGACCGACAACTTCTCTCTCCGGGCTGACAGCCGGGCACTGATGTCGGTCGATAAGCGGCATGAGATGCAGTACACGGTGGATGCCGGGGTGGTTTACCGTTTCGGCGGTAGCCGCGACAGCCGTGTCAGCGAGGGCGCGGCGGCGGTTGCGGCCCTGCCCAAGGATTCGGACGGCGACGGGCTGACCGACGAAGAGGAGGCGAAGCTCGGGACCGACCCCTTCAACAAAGACACCGACGGCGACGGGCTGACGGACGGCGATGAGGTCAAGGTCTACAAAACCAACCCGCTCAATCCGGACACCGATTTCGACGGGCTCAAGGACGGGGCCGAGGTGTTCACCCACAAGACCAGCCCGCTGGACCGCGACACCGACAAGGGCGGCGTGGCGGACGGGCACGAGGTGATCGAGGACAAGACCAACCCGTTGGATCCCTCCGATGACCTGATGCTGTTCGAGGTCTACATCCAGTTCGATTATGACACCACGGTGATCAAGCCCGAATACTTCAAGGACATCGATCAGGTCGTGCGCGTGTTGCAGCGTAACCCGCAGGCCACGGCGGTGATCGAGGGCCATGCGGACCGCCGGACGCGTTCGAGCGAGAAGTACAATCAGGATCTCTCCGAGCGCCGGGCCCAGGCGGTGCAGTCCTATATGGCGGGCAAGGGCGTGACCGCGTCGCGCCTGAGCGCCGTGGGGTACGGCTACAGCCGGCCCAAGGTCCAGCCCGACCTGGTCAACGGGAATCCCGAGAACCGTCGCGTGGAGATCTACATCCGCGGCGCGGGCACCAACGCCGACAAGGTCAAGTATGTGAACCCGTAACGCTTCCGCCGTCCGCGGGGGCGATGCGATCGGAAGGCCGCAAAGAAACAGCCGTTTCTTCTGCGGCCTTTTGTGCTATATAATAGCGGGCATGAAGATTCTGGAGCGATATGTGTTGCAGGCCTTTCTGGGCGCGTTTGTGCTGGCCTGGCTGATCCTGTCGTTTGTGATGACGATCGGTTTGCTGGTCCGGATCACGCAGCTCATGATCGAAGGCCTGCCGCCCCGCGCGGTCGGGCTCTTCCTGCTTGTGGGGTTCCCCGAAACCCTCCGGCTCACCCTGCCGCTCGCGCTGCTGGTCAGCGCGCTGCTGGTGTTCAGCCGCCTCTCGGCCGACAGTGAGATCTCGGCCATGCGGGCCTGCGGGGTGAATCTGCTCGCCATTATGAAATGGCCTCTGCTGGTGGGGGTGTTCTGCACGCTGATCGGTTTGTACATCAACCATGAGATCGTGCCGCGCAGCCACGAGGTGCGCCGTAACCTGCGTTCGCTGATCAGTGTGGATGTGGGATTGGATCTGTTGGAGTCGGGCCGCTTCATCACCGACTTTCCCCGGATGACCCTCTGGTTCGCGCGCAAGAAGGGCAACTGGATTCAGGACCTCATCGTGTTTGATCACAGTCAGGAGGGCCTCACCCGCGAGATCCGTGCGGAGAAGGCGCTGGTCACCACCAACGGGGCCGATATCGTGCTGGAGATGTACAAGGTGCGGGTCGACCCGATCGAGTTCAACCGCCCCGGAGTGGCCTCCGCGGACCGGTTCCGGCACGTGATCCCCGAAGCGCTGAAACGGCGCGGTTATGTCCGCAAAGAGAAGGATTTCCATTTCGGCGAATTGCGGCGGGCAATCCGCGGGGTGCGCGGTAACGTCCGGGGTCTGTCGCGCGGGGCGATGCGCCGGCTGCTCAGCATCTACCGCACCGAATACCACATGCGCTACGTGTACGCGTTCGCGTCGCTGTGTTTCGTCATGATCGGCGTGCCGCTCGGTATCCGCACCCAGCGCAAGGAATCCACCGTCGGCATGGCGGTCAGCCTGGTTGTGGCGATGGCCTACTATCTTTGCGTGATCCTGCTGCAGTCGCTGGACAAGTACCCGGCGCTGCAGCCGTACGCGCTGCTGTGGCTGCCGGTCGGCGTCTGTCTGGCTCTCGCGGCCTGGCTCCTTTCCAAAAACCTGTAGTATCCGAAGCAACGGAGGAAGAACGTATGGCGAACATTCACCCGACAGCGATTGTGGACCCCCGGGCCGAACTCGACAGCGATGTGGAGGTCGGACCCTATGCGATGGTGGGGCCGGATGTCCGGATCGGGGCCGGCACGGTGCTGCAGGCGCACGCGCATGTGGTGGGGCACACCACGCTGGGCAAGGGCTGCCAAATCTTCCCCTTCGCCTGCGTCGGCATGAAAACGCAGGATCTGAAGTACCAGGAGGGGGATGTCACCTACGTTGAGGTGGGCGACGGAACGGTGTTGCGTGAATTCTCGACCGTGCATCTCGGGACCAAACCGGGCGAGGTGACGCGGATCGGCAGTCACTGCCTGATCATGGCCTACTGCCATATCGCGCACGGCTGCGTCGTGGGGCATCACGTGATCATGTCCAATGTCGCGACGCTGGCCGGCGAGGTGACGGTGGAAGATTTCGCGGTCATCTCCGGGATGACCGGGATTCATCAGTTCTGCCGCATCGGCACGCACGCCATGATCGGCGGCGCCACCAAAATCCGCCAGGACTGCCCGCCGTTCATGGTGACGGACAATGTGGGCGCTGAGGTGCGCGTAATCGGCCCGAACATCGTGGGGTTGCAGCGCCGGGGCTTTCCGGCCGAGGTGCGTGCCGCGCTGAAAGAGGCGTACAAGCTGCTCTACCGTGAGGGCCTCAACCGCAGTCAGGCGCTGGAGCGGATCAAATATGAGGTAACGGATCTGCCGGAGATCCGGACGCTGGTCGAGTTCTTCCAGGCCAGCAAACGCGGCGTTCACTGATCGTCGGGCGGGAAGACGCCGTCGTCCAACTGGCCGGTGCGGCGTTTCAGATCGCGCCACGCGTCGAGGTACGCGCGCAGGTAGGCGTCTTCCGGGTTGAGCAGGCGTTCCCGGATCAGCGCGTGCAGGCGGCTTTGTTCGGCGCGGTAGCCTTCGGCGTCGAAACACCCCGAGAAATAGGCCATGCGCAGCCACACCAGATAGGTGGTGAGGGCGTCGAGGCAATTGTACTCCACGATTCTTTTCCGCTGGCCGCTGTACCAGAGGCCGCACACGTCATCGCCGCAGGTGTCCAGCTTGCCCGGAATGCCGGACAGCGTGGCCAGTTCGTTCAGCGAGACCGCATAGGTCTTGCCGAATCCGCTGATCCGCTCCATGAGGTCCACATCCAGGCTCTCCCACGGCTTCGCCGCCAGACGGCCGCAGAGTGCCGGTTGGGGCAGACCGTGGACGAACGCGCGCTGCGTGAGAATGCGCAGGTCGGCGTTGCGCGAATTGAAGCCCACCAGTTGCGGATTGCGCGCCGCCACGCCGTCCACCAGAAACCGCCGCAGGATGTGGGCCTCATCTTGCGCCGGATCATCGGGCGCTTCGGGCAGGGCCTGCAGAAAGAGCCGCACCTCGCCCTTGCGGGATACGCGCCGGATCACCGTGGCCACCGAAACCACGCGGCAGAGGATCGTTTTCAGAAACGGGGTCGGATTTTCCGCTGTCGCGCCGCCCTGTTCCCACATGACGCGCAGCACTTCCCGGGAGGGCAGCTCCTCCGGCAGGCGGTACAGCAGGCGGCCCGCCTGCAGATCCGGCACCCATTCACAGTCAAAGGCCCAGACTTCGTCGGGAATGCGTTCAATCATGGTGTGTGTCCTTCCGGTTCCGCGCGAAGGGAGGGCTGTTCGATTTCCAGAACCCCGTCGAAGGTGGCCTCCACACGGAAACGCACATGTGTGACGGCGCGGCCGAGCCGGATCCGCACATTGCGTTCGGCCCCGGGCGGCGCGAGTCGGCGCCGCGCGGTGCGCAACTCGTACTGTTCGGTGCGGCCCCGCTGCAGCAGGTCATGCGGCAGACGGGTGTAGGTGACCAGTTGGACGGTGGCGGACCCCGCGAACGGCCCGGGTTTCCGCACGCGCGCGGCCAGGCGCACAGCCGTGATCCGGGTCCCCGCCAGATCGATCAGCGGGGATTCCAACTGGAAACGCCGGGTGCCGTCATGCCGCACCACCAGCGTGAGCCCGCCGTCGCGCAGTCCGAGGGCAAGCGTCTGCCGGCCGCGCTCCTCCAAGGCGTAGCGCCACCCGTCGAGCCGTCGGTCCGGGGCGATGGACTCCGGCAACGGCGGCAGCAGGTTCTCTCCGGAGAACATCAGGGGCTCGGCGGCCCGTACCGGCAGCTCGAAGTCCGGCATCATGGGGGGGGCTTCGGCCGCGGAGTGTCCGGCACGGAAGGCGAGGCGGCCCCCGGTTCCCGCGGCCCCGAACACCAGAAGACCGAACGCGAGGCGGCGCGCGGCCCGTGCCGCCGCACCGCGACGGCACGCGGACAGTCGCCCCGATTGGCTCGCCGTGACCGGGTTCGCGAAGGAGAGCCGCGCGCGGACCGCGGGACGGTGACGGCGCAACGCCAACCGCTCCAGCCATGGCGCGCCTTCCAGGCCCGCCTCGCGCAGGGCCGCGCGGTAGGCCTCATCGTCGAACGGGAGCTGGCGGAACACGACGGTCCCGGCCTGATCGTCGTACAGGCAGTAGGAGGAACGGAACGGCCCTGTTCGCGGATACCCCACACTGCCCGGATTGACGATATACCGTTTTCCCGGTTCGAGCGTGAAGTCGCGGGGTTCCAAAAAATGGGCCCGCCCGCTCGGTCCGCTGACATGGATGCCCGGCAGATGGGTGTGTCCCGCGAAGAGCAGCGGTTCCCGCGTGGCCTGCCACGACGGGCACGCGTCCTGCTCGTCGAGGATGTAGTAAAAGGCGGGCGGGTTGGAGAAGTCCCCATGCGCGCAACGGAACTCCGGCGCGGTCAGGACCAGCGGGAGCCGTTCGAGCCACGCGATGCCCGCGGCGGAAAGTTGCGCGCGGTGGCGCAGCACGGCGGCGCGGGCATGCGGCTGGAACAGCCCGGGATCCAGCCGGCCGCAGACCGCCGCGTCGTGGTTGCCCATCAGCGTCACATGCACGGTCCGGTAAACCGACTCCAGCACGGCCACAGGCTGCGGGCCATACCCCACCACGTCGCCGAGGCAGATGATCTGATCCGCCCGGATGTCGGCGATGTCGGCCAGCACGGTCCGCCAGGCCGTGAAATTCGCGTGGATGTCGGAAACGATCGCGTACCGCATAACGAAGACCCGATGGCCGATAGCGTAGCGTGTCGTTCCCTCCGGTTCAAGGGGAAACCCCGCGGAGGAACCCCGGAAAAAACGAAAAAAAAGACGGCAGGATAGACCTGCCGCCCTTGTTGTCCGACCCAATCCGCGCGGAAATCAGCCCGCGATGATCGCCTCGTTCGGGCACTCGCCCGCGCAGGCGCCGCAGTCGATGCACTTGTCGGCGTCGATCGTGTAGATCGGGGCGCCTTCGCTGATCGCCTCCACCGGGCACGCGTCTTTGCAGAGTCCGCACGCCACGCACTTGTCTGTGATCTGATAAGCCATGATGTCCTCCTTGGGTGGCCGTGCCGGATCCCGCGCGCATGCGGGCGGCCGTCACGCCGGAACCGTTGATGAATGGGGGTATGATAGCGGATGGCCGCCGGGCCGCGCAAATGAAAATCTCAACGTTGTTGCAGCGGGTCGTAGCGCATGGCGGTGCCGCGCCGTTTCAACCAGAACTCGCGGAAGGTGTCGAGGAAAACGGCCATATCCACTCCGGCGAAAGCCGCCTCGGTGGCCTTCGCGCCGTCCAGCTCGCGCGCCAGCGCGTCGGCATACGCCGGCAGGATCTGCTGAAAGGGCGTGTTGCGTTCGGTCGGCGCGCCCTTCTGCAGGTAGTAGACCAGAGCCCACGCCATGGCGTACTTCAGGCGGCGGCCGGTGCTGAGACCGGCGTAGAACTCCTCGTAGGAGGCGTGCAGCAGGTGGGGCAGGAGGGTGAGCGCCGTATCGAGATGGTCCAGCAGCAGGAAGACGCGGTCGGTGTCCTCATCGAGGATCACGCGCCCCTCCGCATCCGTGCGGGCGTTCTCGAAAAAACAGGCGTGGCCCTCATTGAACCAGGGCGCGGCGGGCACCATGCCGTAGGCGAACGAGAGGTACTGGTGAAAGGACTCGTGCCGCACCGTGCGCAGGATGGCTTGGGGGTCGGCGTCCAGCGGCAACACCAGCTCGCGCCGTCCGGGCATCCACATGCCGCCGGTCCACGCGTACGCCGGACCGGTGTAGTGCGCGTAGTCGGGACGCCGCTGGAAGAGGCGCAGCAGGGCGATGTCGCGGTCGCGCGTGAGGGGCGGCACCAGTTGGGCGAACGCCTGCCGCAGCGGGGGGAGCGTCTCCTGCAGCGTCTGGATCAGGCGCTTGCCGAGATCGGTGTCGGCATCGGACAGGATCATGGCGTCCCCGGTCTCCGCGAACCACCAGTCGCCGTAATTCTCCACGCTCTTGCGCGCCTCGCGGCGCACGGGATGGTCCGTCAGGTCAGGGAGGCGCGCGCCCTCGGGGCCGCGGATCTCCAGTTCTTCCGCCTGTGGCCCCTGGTCCGCCTCCGCGCGCGAGGGCTGGCTGATTGAACAGAGGAACGCCGCCTCGAAGTGCTCGCGCAGCGCGTTGGGGTCAGTCGCGCCGGGCGCGTGGAACGTGACGCAGAACCAGTCGGGCCGGGCGGCAGCGCCCCGGCGGCGGGGAAGGAAGGCGTAGACGAGTTTCTCCGCCTCCCCGCAGGGATAGAACAGGACCTCGTCCAGCGCGAAGGCGTTCAGCCGCAAAGGCTCGGGCTCGTAAACCGGGGTGTCCGCGAAGGTCGCGACCCATTCGTTGAGCGTCTCGCGGTCGCGGATTTCCCCGCTGCCGGCCCCGGCCCGCAGTGCCTGTTCGAAGCGTTCACGCGAAACGGTCTCTTCGGCAAAAGCCGGCAACCGGCGGGTGGCGCGTCCGAGGACGAGCCGGTTGCCCGCCGCATCACGCCACCGCGCGCAACACTGCGCTCCGTACCAGAGTTCGAACGGCTGAAAGCGGTCTTCGCGCGACAGCGTGCCGTCGCCGGCGAACAGAAAGGTCTGCGCCTGCGGCATCGGCACGGGATCGGCCCGCGCCGCATCGAGGCCCGGCAATTCCAGCCCGATGTTCGGGTAGTTCCGGGGGGGCGTGAACCGCGCCGCCGCTCCGGACGCGGAAAGGCACGTCAGCAGGAACGCGGCGCCAGCCAGGAAGGAACGCAACATGGCCGCATCATAGCAAACGCGCGGGATCTGGGGAAGCCGGTGTTCCAGGCGGGGTTCATCGATTTCGATCCCGATAGCGATTCCGGGGAAAAGGCCATAATGAGAATTGCTGTACGTGAACGGAAACCGGGAACGAGGAAGGAGGAATGAGGAGTTGTGACACCCTGCGGGAAGGGGCGGCAACGGTTTGCCGAGCCGTCATGTGCTGGGCAGGGGGGGGTGGTTGGCGGCCCGCGCCTGCTCGCGCTTGCGGTACTCGCGCATGGTCAGGCCGAACCGGGTTTTGAACAGGGTGCAGAGGTGGTTCGGCAGGGTGAAGCCGCAGCGCTTCGAGATCGCGGCAAGCGGCAGGTCGGTTTCCGTCAGCATCGCGCAGACCGAGGTGAGCCGGGCGTGCTGGATCGTCTCGTGGACCGACTGCCCGACCGTTCGCGCGAAGCGGCGCTCGAGGCAGCGGCAGGTGACGCCCAGTTGGTCGGCGACATCCGGGACGCGGATCATCAGTCCGCCGTTGACGCGGATGAACTCCAGGGCGCGGATCACCAGTTTGTCCGACACGCGCAGGTCTTCGGTCGACGCGCGCGTGACCACACCGGTCGGCCCGTAAGTGAAGACCTCACGGGGAATGCGCGGGTTGTGCATCCGCTCGTCCAGCATGCGGGCCGCCTCATATCCCGCCCGCTCGGTATCGAGGGCGATGCTGGAGAGCGGCGGGATCGAGGTCTCGCAGATCAGCAGGTCGTTGGTGACGCCCAGCACGGCCGCCTCGTACGGGACCGCGATATCCGAGACAAGGCACGCGTCGAGCACCTGCTGCGCGCGGCGGTCGTTGGCCGCGAAAACCGCCACCGGTTTCGGCAGCCGCCGCAGCCAGGCGCAGAGGAGCGTTCGCTCGATGTCCCAGGCCTTTCGGGTTCTCGGCGGCAGGGGATAGGCGAGGCAGCAATGCCCCGCCTCCTCCAGCCGGGCCGCATACGCCTCCTGGCGCCATACGGACCAACTGATGCCTCCCGGCTCGCCGACGTAGGCGTACTGCGCGAAGCCGCGCCGCATGAAATATTCGGCCGCCAACCGTCCGATCGCCACATTGTCGCTGCGGGTGCGGCTGCATTTCGAGAGCGGGTGCGCGCGGTTCAGGAACGGTTCGCCCGGGTTGAACAGCACGGCCGGCAGTCGCGAGGCGAGGATGTCGCGCGCGATGGCGCCGGTCGTGACGCGGCCGATGATGCCGTCGCCTTTCCAATGGCGCAGGTCCGGCACCTTCAGGTCGCGGGTGCCCCCCAGCGTGTTATGGATGCTCCACGGCCCGTGCACCCGCGCGTATTTCAGAATGCCCTGCAACTCCATGCGGGAAACGCCGTGTGACGTTTCCAGCAGTACGGCCACCTGCGGCACGGTGATGCGGATGGTTTTAATCACAAAGGCCATTTTCCCGGATTCGGGGTTGATTGCAAGCGCAAAAAAAAGATGTCGCGAAAACATAAGTCAAACGCGGTTTTTAGAAATTGCGGCTTTCCCTCCTCTCCGGTACAGTGCTTATTGGTTGTCAAAGGGACCTCCCGAACGGGGGGGTGACGCATGAACGTAATTTGAATGAAAGGGGACGGACGATGAGGCGTCGGGCATTTCTCAAGGCCGGAACGGGTTGGGCGCTGGCGGCGCCGGTTGTGATTCCGTCGGGGTGCGTCGCCTACAAAGGACGCGCGGCCAAACGGCCCGTGCCGTCCGGCCGCGTCACGCTCGGTCTGATCGGGTGCGGCGTGATGGGGCTGAACGCCAACCTCAAGAATTTCCTGAACCTGGACAACGTGCAGGTGGTCTCAGTCTGCGATCCGGTGTCGGAAGGCCCGTGTTACGGATACAAGGCGGAAATGCCCGGCGGGCGCGAACCGGGACGGCGCCAGGTGAATGCGTTTTACGCGGAGCGAGAGGGCAAGGCCGGCTACAACGGCTGCCGCGCGTTCGCGGATTTCCGGGAGATGCTCGATGACCGCGGACTGGACGCGGTGTGCGTGACCACTCCGGACCACTGGCACGCGCTGATCGGAATCTGGGCGGCGCGCAAAGGCAAGCACATCTACGGGCAGAAGCCGCTGGCGAACAGTGTGGCGGAGGGGCGGGCCCTGTGCGAGGCGGTCCGGAAGCACGGGGTCGTGTTCCAGACCGGCTCGCAGGGCCGTTCGAGCGACCCGTACCGCCGGATCGCGGCGGAGTTCATCCGCAACCGTCGTCTCGGCAGGCTGCACAAGATCGAACTGGGGCTTCCGGGCACGTTGCGGACCTTCGGCAAAACCGAGGCGCAGCTCAGCGAAACGCCCTGGCCCCAGCCGCCGCCCTATGTGGATTTCGACCTCTGGCTCGGCCCCGCGCCGGTCCGCCCGTACATTCCGAAGCTGCATCTGCCGATGCAGTGGCGCAACAACTTCGACTACGGCGGCGGCATGCTGACCGATCACGGGGCGCACTTCATCGATGTGCTCCAATGGGCTTTGGGAACGGATGAGACCGGGCCGGTCGCGATCGAGAACCTCTGGGGCGAGCTGGACCGGCCGGAGAGCCTCTACAATGTCGCGCCCCGATACAGCTTTGAGATCGTGTATGCCGACGGCACGCGCGTCCACGCCTCCACGGAGTTCGGCGAGAAGCAGAACCGCTTTCTCCGATTCCACGGCGAGAACGACCGGAAGCTGTATGTGTGCGCCGGGAAATTGGAGACCACGCCGGCCGAGATGATCCGCGAGAAAATCCGCGATGACGAGGTGAAGCTCTACGTGAGCGGCAACCACGAGCGGAATTTCATCGAGGGGATCCTGACCGGCAAACCGGTGATCTCGCCGTGCGAGACCGGCCACCGCACGATCACCATCGCGCACCTGGCGAACATCGGACTGCGTCTCGGGCGCAAGACCCTCAAATGGGATCCGGTTGCGGAACGGTTCCTGAACGATCCGGAGGCGGATCGTCTGCTGGGGGTGGCCTACCGCAAACCCTGGTCGCTCGCGGTCTGAACGGGAGGCGTGTATGCTGCGGAAGCCAGGCTTTCTCTGTCCGGGTGTCGGTGCCGGTTTTCTGGCGTGTCTGATGGTGGCGGGCTGCCGGCATTCCCCGCAGGACGCCGCCGCGGTTGCGGAGGCCCCCGAGCCCGCGCTCTGTTTTTATGTGGCGCCGGACGGTTCGGACGCCAATCCGGGAACCCGGGTGCGCCCCTTCGCATCCTTGGAGCGCGCGCGGGACGCGATCCGCGCGGCGCGGATCGCGGGCGGCCTGCCCGCGGGCGGTGCGGCGGTCATTGTGCGCGGCGGGTGTTTTGCGCTGTCGCAAACCTTCGAGCTGTCGGCAGAGGATGGCGGCACGGCGGAGGCGCCGGTGGTGTACCGCGCCGAAACGGGTGAACGGCCCCTGCTCTCGGGCGCCCGCCGGGTGACGGGGTTCGAGCCGCATGCGGGAAAAGTCCTGCAGGCCCCGCTGACGCTGCCGTTGCCCGCGGGCGCGCGGCTCAGCCAGCTCTTTTTCTGCGGGACGCGGCAACCGCTCGCCCGCTATCCGAATGCCGATCCCGCCAACCCGCACGGCGGCGGGTTCGCGTATGTGGCGGGCGACCCCGTGCGCAAGTCCGCGACCCTCCCGAATGAGACGCGGCGCGTGGTCACCTGCAAACCCGGGGACTGGCGGAGCTGGGCCCGGCCCCAGGAGGGAGAGGTAATTCTCTTCCCCCGCTACAACTGGCGCAGCGGCCGGGTGCCGATCCGGTCGGTTGATGCGGCGCGGCGGCAGATCACGCTGACACGCGATATTGTTTCGCAGGCGTCGCAAACGATCCGGCCGGGCGACCGCTATTATGTGCGCGGCCTGTTCGAGGAGTTGGACGCGCCGGGCGAGTGGTACCACGATGCGGCGGCCAACCGGCTTTATTTCTGGCCCCCCGGCCCCTTGGACGGCGCCGAGATCCGCGTGCCGGTCATCGGGGATCTGATCCGGATCAACCCCGGCGCGGCGTGGATCACCCTGCGCGGTTTCGAGATCGCCGAATGTGACGGGTATGGCGTCACGGTCACGGCCGCGACCAACTGCCTGATCGCCGGCAACCGCATTCACGGGATCGGCGGGTACGCCGCTGTCCGGATCGAGGAAGGAAAGGCCTGCGCGGTAATCGGCAATGACGTGTGGGACACCTGCGGCCAGGGAATTGTGATCGCCGGGGGCGACCCGGAGACCCTCGCGCCGGCTGGGCATGTCGTGGACAACAACTACATCCATCATGTCGGCGCCCTGAACGGCCATGCCGCGGGAGTGGTGATGCGGGGTGTCGGGCTGCGCGTTTCGCACAACCTGATTCACGACACCACGCGCAGCGGCATCTACGGCGGCGGCAATGACTGCCTGGTCGAGTACAACCACATCCGGCACACGAATCTGGAGACCGAAGATACCGGCGGCTACTACAACGGCGGCAACTGGCACATCCGGGGGCAGGTCATCCGCCACAATTTCATTCATGACGTGATGGGGTACGGTCGGCATGCGGACGGCACCTGGGGCTGGCCGCACAGTTCGTGCTGCATCTATCTGGACGATGATCACAGCGGCACGCGGGTGTACGGCAACATTTTGGCGCGTTCGGCGCTCGGCGGCGTGTTTGTCCATGCCGGACGCGATAACCGTATCGAAAACAACATCCTCGTCGAACACGGCTTGCGGCAGGTCACCTTCTCCGGCCATGACCCGTCTTCGGACGTGGTCACGCGCCATCTGCAGACCTTCGCGCGGTTTCGCGGCCTGCCCGCCTACGCGAAGATTCCGGAAATCGGCAAGATGGAGCTGGAAACCGCCTGGCGCATGTCGGGCAACCGGTTTGAACGCAACATCATCGCCTATCGGGACCCGGCGTCCGCGCTGTACCGGTTGAGCCGGAACGACTTTCCGCAGGAGAACGTGTTCGACCGCAATCTCATCTGGCACGGCGGACACACGCCCCGGACCGGCTGGCTGCAGGCCGCATCCGTGCGCGGGCCGAATCTGCTTACGAATCCCGGATTCGAGGCGGCCGGCACGAACGGCGCGCCGCAGGGATGGGAGGTCAGCGGCCTCATGCCCTTCGGGGGCGGCGCGGCCCTGACGAGCGGGACGCGCGCGGCGGGCGCGCGCGCCGTGTGCCTCACCGCCCTCGCGCCCACCGGCGGGATTCAACGCACACGGGGATGGGTCACCCTGTCGAGCGCTCCGGTGCCGGTGAGGGCCGGCGCCGCGTACCAATGCCGGATCCAAACGCGGGCGCTGCGGCGCGACACCCCGGTGCGGCTGATGGCGGAAACCGACCGGGCGCGCGGGACCAACCGCTCCTGGCATGTCCACGAAAAGCATGTTCCCGCCGGTCCGGAGTGGGCGTGCCACACGTTCTGTTTCCGCCTGCCCGGCGCGGGCGAACCGGGATACGACCCGGCGCTGAAGACGCTCTGTCTGCGGGTGACGGCCTTTAACGGCAAAGGCCCGGTCTGGCTGGACGGGGCCGAGCTGCGGGAGGCGGAGTTGATGGATGAGTGGTCGGGGTGGCAGGCCGCGGGATTCGACACCCGCTCGATCCTCGCGGATCCGCTGTTTGTCGATCCGGACCGGGACGACTACCGGCTCAGGCCGGAGTCGCCCGCCTTCAAACTCGGCTTCAAGCCGATCCCGGTGGAGCGGATCGGCTTATATCAGGACCGGCTGCGCGCCACGTGGCCGGTGACCGAGGCGCCGGGCGTGCGCGAACAGGGGTTGCCGGGACGGCATTGAAAGAGTTTGTGCGGGGCGTGATCGCAGAGGGGTGGGAAATGATAAAAAGGAGGTCGGCATGAGACGGGAAAACAGAATGAAAAGAATGCGTGTGTGTTGTTTTTCGCTGCTGCTGCTGTTGGCGCAGGCATCGGCATGGGCCGGATGGAAGGGTGCGGGCGTGCCGGGCGGAACCGCGGGCACGGACATCAATAATTCCGCCAACTGGGACGGCGGGGTGATCGATGATGATTTCAGCGGGATCACGGAGAGCGTGACCCTGACGTTTACGGAGGACTACACCGCAAACGCCGACCTGAACTTCGGGACCGCCGCCGGCGTGACACACCAGGTGAGGGTGGAGGGTAGCGCCACGGTCACGCTCAACGGCTCGTTCATCATCGGCCCGCAGAACGCGGCCAGTTGGGTGACCTTCGCCCGCGGGCTGACCCTCGCCTTCGCCGGCACGGGGACGCGCTACCTTTCGGGGTTCGGCCAAATGGCGGTGGACGCGCGGATGACGGGCGACGTCAACCTGTACCTCTCGACGGTCTACGGCAAACCGACGGTCCGGCTGAGCCATCCGGACAACGCCTTCACGGGGATTGTCTACGCGAGCGGCAGTTACTGGCGGATGTTCTTCACCTCCCTGGCTGACGGCGGCGAACCGTGCGCCTTCGGGACCGGAACCCAATTCGGCGGGCGCTATCAGGAGTATTACAGCTATATCGGCACGCGGGACGCGGTTTCGGACCGGACCTATCTTACCCGGCGCGACGCCAGCCCGATCCTGCGGAACGACAGCGCGTGCGGCGGGCTGCGCCTCACCGGCGCGGTTTCGTCGAGTGATGGGGGCAGCAACGGCAAATACTGGTTCGGCGGCATCTCGGAGGGCGAGGGGCGCATTGACGGGGATCTGGCCGACGATGTGACGCGTTTTGAAAAAGAGGGCTCGGGCATCTGGCGGCTGACCGGCCACAACACCTTCCCCGGCCAGCCGGCCGGGGTGAATCCGGACATCCGTGTCAAGGGCGGGACCCTGATCGCGGATTTCTCCCGCGACAGCGAAGGCGCGGGCAGCAACCGCCTGTTTGCGGCGGGGCGGACGCTGAACCTTGATAACGGCGCGCTGGAAATCCTCGGCAAGTCGGGCTCCGGGAACACGACAGTCCAACAGTTCGGAATCTGCTCCTCAATCCTATTCGGGGCGAACCGGCTGCGGATCGACGGCAACGGAGGGGACGGCACGGAGGTGATCCTGGACGGGCTGGTGGTGACGGGTTCGACCGCCCATGTCTTCTTTGAGTTGGCGGGAAACGCCGCGTTGCGCACCACGAACGCCCTGCTCCCGGATGCGGGCGCCGTCCGGAATGTCAACGGGGTTCTCCTCTCCCGTGACGGCGGGGACGCCTACCTGATGATCCGGGACGCGACGGGGCATGTCGGGTTCCCGGCCCAGGATGCGGAAAACCGCATCGTGCGGAACACCAACGCCGTGGCGCTCACGGAAGCGAACGCGTCCAGTTATAACGGCGACCACCTGATCCTGGACGGCGACCTCACGCGTACGGCCAATCTCAGTTTTTCGACCCTGACGCTGAACGCGACGGACAACCCGGTCACGCTGGACCTGGGCGGAAAGCTGATCCAGACCGACAATACCGCTGTCGGAAGAGGCATTCTGGCATACGGCGCACACCCGGTCACCATCACGAACGGCACGCACGGAAGTCAGGCTTCGAGTTACCTCTTTCATTACGGCACGGAAAAATTCACCTGGGCGGTGACGGGGTCCAAAGTCTTCACGCTGGGGGGCAGCGGGCTGATCGAGATGGTGAATCCGATCGCCTCCACCCTGTACATGGTCGGCGGCACGATCCGCGCGATGGGGAACTACACCTGGACATCGGGCCGCCATTACATCGCGGGCGAGGCGGTGCTGGAGTTGGGCGCGGACGTGAACGGCGAAACGCCGGGCGACTACTCGCGCCTGGTCAGCAACAATTCGAGCGACAGCGTCAATTTCTTCGGTGGCGGCGGGTTCAGCGCGTACGGCCAAGACCGGACCGTGAATCTGGGCGGGGCGGGCGCCAAACTGACGTGGGGCCTCTCCTATTTCGTCCCGGACGGGAAACCCTTTGTGCTGAGTTCGCCGTATGCCGACGCCACGCTGATCTTCGAGAACGATCTGGACCTGTATCTCTATCCGCGCGAGTTCCGCGTGCGGAACGGGTCCGCGGCGGTGGACGCCCGGCTGACCGGCACGATCAGCAGTGACAGCATCGGCGGCAGTCTGGTGAAGAGCGGCGACGGGGTTCTGGAGCTCACCGGGCCGCAGACTTACCGCGGCAGCGTGTCGGTGATCGGCGGCGGGTTGCGGCTGGGCGCGGACAACCTTTACACGGACGGCAAGAACGAGCTGGTGCTGCGCGGGGCGGTGTTGGATGCGGGCGGGAACACCAACGCCTTCGCGGCGCTCGAACTGCTGGCTGACAGCGTGATCGCGCTGGGCGACGGCAGCGCGGCGGTCAGCTTTGCCGACAGCAACGACAAGACCTGGACCGGCACGCTGACGCTGACCGGTACGCTTGGTGCGCAAACGCTGCGTTTCGGCACGGACGCGGCCGGCCTGACGCCGGAGCAACTTGCCGCGATCCAGTACGGCGGCAAGCGGTTCCGGTTGGACGGGCAGGGGTATCTGGCCGTCATCCCGCCGGGCACGGTGATCTCGCTCAACTGATTCGGGGAGACTCGGGCAGGGCGGTTTTTCCCGAGCCCGCCGCGGGCACCCCGATGAGGTTGGTGCCTTACCAACCCACAACAGCAATAAAAAACAAGTTGTTTCTCACACGAAGGCCACAAAGGGCACGACGGGGAAGAGTGTGTCATGAAAGAATCCTTCCAATGATGCGCGGCCGGGTCCGCAAGGGCGTCGCGGGCGTGTTGGGTGCCGTGCTTCCCCTGATCGTCGCGGCGGACGTTTCGGCTGGCAGCGCGATTGCCGACGCGTTGCGCAGGCCCGTCCTCCGTGAGACGGAGGCGGGCGGACCGCACCGGCTGGCGCTATATTACGCGCTGTCCAACGACATGGCGCGGGCGGCGCGGCGAAGCCGAGAGAACTACGCGGCCCTCGGCGATCGCCGGACCTTCGGGGCGTGGCGGGAGCAAATGCGCGCGGCGTGTTCCGGGGCTCTCGGAGGTTATCCCGGACGCACGCCGCTGAACGCGCGCGTGACAGGCGAAATCCGGACCGGGGTGTGCCGGGTGGAAAAGGTGGTGTTTGAAAGCCAGCCCGGGTTGCATGTGACCGCGCTGCTCTTCCTGCCGCTGCCCGAGCGCCACGCGCCGCCCTATCCCGGGGTGCTGGTGCCTTGCGGGCACAGCAAGGAGGGCAAGGCCGCCGTCAAATATCAGAACGGGGCCGCGCTGGCCGCGGCCAACGGCATGGCGGCGCTGGTCTATGATCCGCTGGAGCAGGGCGAGCGGCTGCAGGGTTCGGTCGCCAACCTCGGGCGGGGCCACAATCATATCCATGTTCCCGCGACGCTGCTCGGATGGAGTACGGCGCGGTTCATGGTGTGGGACGGCATGCGCGCCCTGGATTATCTGGCCTCGCGTCCGGAGGTGGACAAAACGCGCCTGGGGTGCATGGGCAACAGCGGCGGCGGCACCCTCACGACTTTTCTCGCGGCACTGGACGAGCGCATCACGGCGGCTTCACCCAGTTGCTATATCACGTCCATGCAGGCGCTGCTGGAGCGCCGCGGTCCGCCGGACGGGCCGAATCTCGGCTTCGGTCCGCCGGATGCGGAGCAGAACCTGTACGGCCAGATGGCCTTCGGTCTGGAACACGCGGGCTGGCTGCTGATGCGCGCGGTCCGGCCCACCTGTGTCTGCGCCGCGCAACAGGATTTCAACCCGATCCACGTGACGCGCGAGACGGTGGGACAGGTCTGCGCCGTGTACGCCGCGCTCGGCGCGGCGGAGCGCATCACGCTCGAAGAGTACGCGGGACCGCACACCTGGGCGCCGCCTTTGCGTGAGGCGGCGGTGCGTTGGATGGTGCGGTGGCTTTCTCCCGGCGCGCGGTTCGCGATGTGCCCGGATACGCATCTGAGCGTCCGGGAGGCGCAGGTCACGGAAACGGGCGCGGTGCTGACGCTGCCCGGCGCGAAATCGGTTTACGATCTCATGCGCGCGCGGGCCGCGGAGGCCGCGGCCGCGCGGGTCCGTCTGACCGGAAGCGCGCTGGCGGAGGCCGTTCGGCGCAAGGCGGGCGTGCGCCGTCTCGCCGATATCCCCGCCTTGCGGGTTTGCGAACGCGAAACCGGCGAAACGGAGCACGGGGTCCGGATCAGCCGGCTGGTGCTGTGGCGCGATGCGCGTTACCCCCTGCCCGCCGTGTTCTTGCGGCCTTCGGGACCGGCGCGCGGAACACCGGTACTGTTGGCCCACGGGCAGGGCAAGGGGCAGGCGGCAGCGGAGGCGGCGAGGCTGGCGCGCGCGGAGGGACGGGCGGTGCTGGCACTGGATCTCTCCGGCGTGGGCGAGACGGAAGGCGAGCGGTACGGCGTCTGGTCGGCCGGCATCACGTGGGATGAGGGGCCGGCCATGATGGCCTATCTGTTGGGGCGTTCGCTGGTCGGCATCCGGACGGAGGATCTGCTGGCCGCCGCGCGCTATCTGGGGGAGACGTGCGGGAACGGGCCGGTCGCGCTGCACGCGTCATCCTGGGCCGTGACCCCCGCGCTGCATGCCGCAGTCGCAGAGCCCGCGCGGTTCGGTGCGGTGCGGCTGACCGACGCGCCGCCGGCTTGGGAAACGGTGGTTGCGAAAGGCCTGCGGCACCGCTTTTCCGATGTGGTTTTCGGTGCGCTGGGGAAGTACACGACAGGCGATTTGCTGCGGGAGGCGGAAAGATGCGGAGAGTGAACAGGATGACGAAACGGCTTGGCTTCGCGTTTCTCCTCGCCGCGGTGTGCGCGGCGCCGGCCGGGGAATCGGACCTCTGCCTGGTGGAGGCGGTCGCGTATCCGGGCAAAGACTACTACATGTGGGACGGCCTGTACGCCGCCCGCAACGGCGCGGTGTACACCGGGCTGATCACGGAGGGGATCACCTCCAGTTTCTATGTCTACCGGCCGGAGGAGCGGCGCAACACGCTGCTGTTCGATCTGGCGGCCTTTTTGGGCGAACGGGGCAAGGGGGTCCGCACGGCCAGCAAGATCCATCACCGGCCGGTCGAGGATGACGAGGGCAATCTCTACTTCGTGCCCATGAACAACGGCGCGGGTCCGCGCAGTATCGACTACACCAGTTGGGAGGGCGGCCACTGGATGAAGTTCGATCCGCGCAGCGGCAGGCTGGAGAAAATGGGTCTGGTGGATCAGGGGATCGGTTGTTACCCGCTGACCCTTGATCCGAAACGCGGGTACCTGTTCGGCGTGGGGTTCACCGGATACTTCTACCGGTTCGATCTCAAAACGCGGGTCACGAGGAATTTCGGGCGCGTGGCCAACTGGGACGTGTGCCGCGATATTTTTTGCGATGACCGCGGAAACGTCTACGGCTGTTTTCCGGTCGGGCGCGTCTGGAAGTACGACGCGGAGAGCGAGCAAGTGGTTGATCTCGCGGTCCGGTTGCCCCATGATCCGACCGCCTTCCCGGCCCAGCTCGGGAATCCGATGCTTGACCGGACCTATGACTGGCGGGCCATCGAATGGGATCCGGTCCGTAAGGTCGCATACGGCGTGACCTGCGGCAGCGGCTCCATCCTGTTCCGCTACGATCCGCACGCCGGCCGGGAGGGGGAGGTCACCCCGCTGGCCAAACTGTGTCACGGTGCGTTTCTCGACCGCCGCGATGCCCCGTACTCCACACTGGCCTTTGCCCTGGACAGCGAACGGCAACGGATCTTCTTCGCCCCCTCGGCGCGCGAATACACGCTCGGCGGCTATGTCGAAACCTTCGGCAACGCCCGGCGGCATCACCTGATCGAATACGATCTCCGCAAGGGGAAGCGGATCGACCGGGGGATGTTGCAAACCCGCGACGGCCGCCGGGTGTTCGGCTGTGAGGCGGCATCGGTCGGGCCGGACGGCACGCTCTACCTGTGCGGGGAGGTCGAGGTGCGCGATCCGAAAGAGGCCACGGCGCAGGTCGGCGAGGTGCCGGTCGCGCTGCAGTTGATCCTTTTCCGCCCGCAGGAGGGGGGAGAGTCATGAGGGAGAAGCGAAACCGGGCGGCGTTGCTTTCCGCGCTCTGGCTGGCGCTGACGGTCTGCGCGTTTTCGGGGAGGGCGCAGGATTGGGCGCAGGTCAACATCCGCCACCGGCAGCGGATCGACCTGCGCGAACTCGGGTACGCCGGGGTCAATGAGATTCCGGCGAACAGCAGCGCGATCACCTCGCTGCTGACTGCGCGCGACGGGTTGATTTACGGGGCGACCTCAGGGGAATCCGCCTATCTTTTCCTGTTCGATCCCGCCCTCAACAAGGTGCGCCATCTGGGGCGGATCGCGGCGGAGGAGGGGGTCCATCACGCGCTCGCGGAGGATCGCGAGGGCAACCTCTATCTCGGCACCGGGCGCGACCTGTTCCGCGAGATTCCCCTCTCCGAGGGCGGCATCGGCAGGGGAAACGAAGCGGACAAGATTTTGTGGCAGGACATCCGGCGCCACTACAGCGGGTATGCCGGCGGCCATCTCTACCGCTACCGCCCGCAGCAGAGCAACGGCCGGGTGAGACTGCCCGACATGCTGTGCGAGACGGAGGATCTGGGGATTCCGGTCGCGCGCAACGCGATTTATGCGCTGACCTCGGACGCGGCGGGTGAGGAGGTGTACGGGCTGACCTATCCCGACGGCCATTTTTTCGTCTATGACCTCCGCCGGGGGCGCGTGAGGGATCTGGGGGAAGTCGACAGCCAAATCGTGTTCCGCGGCCCCGAGCGGCACTGGCGGAGCCTGCCGCGCGCGCTGATCTGCGATCCGGGCACGGGGCGGGTCTTTTTCTCCTCCACCGGCGGCCGGCTCCGGTATTACTGCCCGAAGGGCAAGCAAATGGCGGAAGCCCAGGCACGGATTCCGGGGGACGATTACCATCTGCAATTCTATACAGATTACGCGGTGGCGGAGATGTTCGCGCAAGCCCCCTCGGGCCTGATCTACGGCGGGAGTTCCGACGGCTACCTCTTTGCGCTAAACCCCGCGACCCTGCAGGTGATCAACCACGGCAAGCCGCGCGCGTCGCGCCGCATCCGCTGCCTGGCCGTCGGACGGGACGGGCGGGTCTATCTGATGGCGGGCGAACGCTCCGCCTCCCGGCCGTGCCAGTTCTATTGCTTTGACCCCGTCACAGGCGGATTTACGGACCTCGGGCTTCTGATCGCGGACCGCAGCCCGCACTATTACTGGCGCGGACAGCAGTTTGACGCCATGACCGTGGGGGATGACGGCACGCTCTATCTGGGCGAGAGCGAGCGGCGGTCGCATCTGTTCCTGTATATGCCCCCGACACCCTGACAGAAGGAGCAACGCGATGCGTGATGCAACCGGCTTTGTTTTCCGTGGCGTCCCCGCGCTGTGCGCGCTGCTGCTGACCTCCTGCGCGCGACTGCCGCAGGGCGCGGCGCAGGCGCACGGGACGGACACGTCCGGCCGCGCGCTGCGCGAGACCGAATCCGCGCGCGCCGCACAGCGGCCGAACTGGCTGGATGCGACGCCACTGGTTGTGGCGGGCGGCTGGGATTGCGAGCCCCCCACGCAGCGCCGCTGGGGCGAATTGGCGGTCGACTATCTCGACGCGTATGAGGAGCGCATGTCCGAGGACACGGTCCGGCGGCTCAAGGAGGCGGGCGTCACCCTGGTGATCACGCACTACTTCAAGGGCCACGGCCTCAAAGGCGAGGGGCCGTACATGGAGCGCGCGCGCGCGTTCGCGGCCTGTTGCCGCAAGCACGGCCTGCGCGTCGGCGCGTACATCGGCAACACGCTCTGTTACGAATCGCTGCTGCTGGAAGAGCCCCGGGCCGCAGAGTGGCTGGTGCCGGATTATCTCGGGAAGCCGGTCACGTATCATGGAACGCAGACCTTCCGCAGGATTCCCTATATCGGGCATCCCGGATACCGGGCCTATATCCGGCGCGTGCTGAAAAAGGCCGTGCTGGAAGCGAAGGTGGACCTGATTCATTTTGACAACTCGGTGAACTACGGCAGGCCGGAGAACTTCCATCATCCGCTGGCGATCCGGGACTTCCGCGCGTTCCTCCGGAACAAATACTCGCCGGAGCAGTTGGAGGACCGTTTCGGATTCCGTGACGTGCGCCATGTCGTGCCGCCCGCTGTCGAGCTGACGTCGCATCCGATGCGGGATCCGCTGTTTCAGGAGTGGACGGACTTCCGCTGTCAGGCGGTCGGCGAATATCTGGAGGAGATGCGGCAGACGATCAAGCGCCTTAACCCCGAGGTGGTGGTGGAGAGCAACCCGCACGGGGAGAAGGGGGAGAACCAGGCGTGGACCAAAGGCGTGGACTGGCCGCGGATTCTCGCGCCGACCGAGGCCGTTTGGGCGGAGGGGCTGCCGGAACCCGGCATGCAGCCCAACGGCGCCATGTCCAGCCGCATCCGGTCGTATCTGATCGGCCGCTCCCTGGGCAATCTCGCCTTTGCGCAGGTGGGCCATGACCGGCTCATGATGGCGGAAACCCTGGCTTACAACCGGAACTGCCTGGGGTATGTCGGCGCGCTGCTCTCGCCCCGATATTGGGAGGAGGAGACGCGCCGCTACGTCCGGTTCTTCCATGACCACTCGCAGTATTATCTGCGGACTGAGCCCGTGGCGCCGGTGGCGGTGCTCCGAACCTTTGCCACCATGGCGTACGGCGCCGCGGACACCCGGTACGGCACCCTGCTGTTCGAACAGGCGCTGATTGAGGGGAAGATCCCGTTCGACATTCGGTTCGACCGACATCTGACGGCCGGCGCTCTCGCCCAAGTCGGGGTGCTGGTTCTCGCGGACCAGGAGTGCCTGAGCGACGGGCAGGCCGAAGAGATCCGCGCGTATGTCGCGGCCGGGGGAGGGGTGGTGATCACGGGAGCGACGTCGCTCTACGACGGCTGGCGCCGCCGCCGCCACCGGCTGGCCCTGCGCGATCTGTTCGATGCGGACCTGCCCTATCCGCCCGGCGTGAAGATCAGCCAGCGCCCCTGGTCGGTCGATTCCAAATGGTACCGCCACAGCAGCCTGGTCCGGGAACTGGAGGGTTTTACCGGGGAAGGGGCGGGCGTGCCGGTCCGGAGCCGGTACGGCAAGGGGCGGGCGGTGTATCTGCCGCAGATCCGTCCCGGTCTCAAGAAACCCGGGGGCGCCGAGCCCTCCAGTTCCTACTGGAAAAGCCCCGCGAACCGGGAGGAGTTGCTGGAGGCGGTCCGTTGGGCAGCGGGTCGGCCGATGCCCGTCACAGTGGAGGAGGCCCCGCCCTATGTGGCGCTCTCGTGTGTCAGACAGCCGGAGGCCGGCCGGCTGCTCGCGCATTTCGTGAACTACAGCGTGCGCGAACATCCCCAGGTGGACGGCATCGGCCTCACGCTCGAGATCCCGGCAGGGAAACGGGTGAAGTCGGTTGAGTTCCTCACGCCCGATGAGGCGACACCGCACGCGCCGACGCAGGGGCGGAGGACGGGGCAGAGGTTCGAGGTGACCGTGCCGCGCCTAAAGACCTATCTGCTCGCGGTTGTGCAATGGGAGTGACCGCACGATACCTGAGAAAAAAACGGGCCTGTGCCAACTGCGGCCTCTGCACGCGGGGATGTCCCAACCGGATCTATGTTTCCGACGCATGTGCCTCTGCAAAGGCGGCGAGTCCCAGACGCCGGACCGTTTGACCGACCCGTTCATTCGGTCGGATTTGCAGGATGAGCAGGCGGATGACCCGCTCCACGGCAGGCCCGATCTGGTGCGGGAGGAGCCGGGGAGGAAGTTCCTCCGCCCAGGCGGGATGGCGTCCGAGGTGGCCTCCGAGCAGCAGACGGAACGAAAGCGGCCCCTTGCGCAACGCGCCAGCGCCGCAAACGCGTGAACAGGCCGCGCATCCCACGCAACGCGGCGGCGCGAACGTGATCCGCTGTTGTGTGAGGGCCAGCGCGCTTTCGCGGCAGGCGGGCAGACAGGTGCCGCAACCGGTGCAGGCCTGCGCGTCGACAAGCGGCGCGGACCACGCGATCAGCCCAAGGTCGCAGATCTGCGGTTGCGAGCAGCCGTTGGGGCAGGCCGCCACCGCGATGCGGAGCCGGTGGTGCGGCCGGAACCCGTCCGGATACGCGCGCCGCAAATGGTCGGCCCAGCCCGCATACCGCACCGCCTGCTCCAGCTCGATCGCGAGCACGGAGAGCCGGACCAGTCCTGCCGTGCACGATTCCGCGCCGCGGCAAACCGTGATTTGCCAGGCGGAGGCGGATGGGTTTTCGGAGCGGGAAGAGGAGTGCATCGCGATCCTTATCGGGCTGTGTCGCCGGGCACGAGGCGAACCTTGAGCCGCCCGTCGCTGACAGCGGTTTCGTAAATCTGAACCGGTCGGATATCGGGATTGTCGCATGCGCCGGTCACGACATCGAACGAATAGCTGTGGAGTGGGCAGAACAGCCGGCCATTGCCGTAGATGCTGTCGACGAGCGGGCCGCTCTTGTGCGGGCAGACGCCGTGCGCTGCCACCCAGCTCCCGTCGCGTCCGTGGAAGACGGCGACGGGTGTGTCGTCGATGTGGAAGAGTCGGGAGGTGCCAACCGGGATGTCGGAGCTGTTGGCAAGCACGGTGAAGCCCTCCGCATCGCGGTCGGTTGCGCCGACCGATTCGTTGTCGAGAGAGACCTCGTCCTGCCACGGATCGCGGTAACGGTCGAGCGTCTGCTGAAACCGCGTTTCGAGTTCTTCCAGCTCCTGCGGAGGCGCGTTCAAGATGGCATCGGCGACGGTCTTGAGGCCGAGGCGTTCCACGAAGTGCGCCGAGCGTTCGCCATATTTCGCGTGGCGGCGGAAGTATTCGTAAAACCGGTCGCAGATGCGGACGACCTCGTCATCGGTCTTGACCTGCGCTATCTTTTGGGCGACGTAGACGTGTGCGCCGCCGTTGCCGCCGATGTAGATATCCCAGCCGCCTTCCACGGCCACGGCGCCGAAGTCTTTGATTGTGGCCTCCGAGCAGTTGCGGGGACAGCCGGAGACGCCCAGCTTGACCTTGGCCGGCCCCATCACGCCGCGGTAGCGGTTGCCCAGGCGCTGTCCCAGCGCGAGCGAATCCATCAAGCCGAACCGGCAGTGCGTGGCACCCACACACGATTTGCAGGCGCGGAAACTCTTGGTAAAGGCGTGTCCCGAATTCATCTGCAGGCTGCGCCAGACCTCCCGCAGGTCTTTTTTCTGGATCGAATAAAGGCCGATGCGGTCGGAGCCGGTCACCTTGATCATGGCGCCGTACCGGTCAGCCACTTCGGCGATGGCCCGGAGCTGCGCGGCTGTGGCGACGCCGCCGGGGATGCTGGGGATCACGCTGTAGCGGCCGTCGTTCTGGATGTTGCCGGAATAGCGGTCATTGGCGCAACGGGCGTCGTTTTCGACCGTATACTCTGCGTGCCAGATGTAGTTGAGCAGGTAATCCAGACCCATGCGGGTTTTCGAGTCGTCGGTTGCTCCGGGGATTGCGGCCAGGATATGCGACACGGCGCGCAGCCCGTTCGCGCGGATGAACGCGGTCAGCGCCGGCCGGTCCATGGCGATGCCGGGCACGTAATAGTGTTCGGCCGGATCGGCCCGCAGTTCCCCGATTTCGGAGATGAGCAAGGCCTTGATCTTGTTCTTGCAGTTGCCGCAGCCCGTGCCGGCTTTGGTGTTGGTCATGACCTTCAAGGGCGTGTCATGCCCCTGATGGATCGAGCGGCGGATGGTGCCGGCGGAGACGCCGTTGCAGTCACAGACCTGGGCTTCGTCGGGAATGAGGGTGCCGTCAACGATGGCGTCACCGGCGCGGGCGCCGGGAAAGAGCAGGTCGGCGCGGCGGGACGGGACTGGGATTTTTGCGGTGTAGTGCAGGCCGATCAGGTCGGCGTTGAGATCTTCGCCGACAAGCACCGCGCCGACGAGCGTGTTGTCGCGGATGATCAACTGCTTGTAGGTCGCGGATGCCGGGTCGGTGAACAGCGTCACTTCGTCGTGCGCGTCCGGCTTGAAGGTCCCCATGCTGATCACGGGGATGTCGGATTTGAGGCGTGTGGGCGTTGTGTTCGCGGGCGCGTAAACGGCGTCCTCGCCGCATAGCACGGCGGCCAGTGTCCGGGCCTGCTCATAGACCGGCGCGACCAGGCCCCAGGTCTGTCCCTTGAACTCGACACACTCGCCGCAGGCGTAGATGTCAGGCTCGCTGGTCTGGAGGCGTGCGTTGACCGCGATGCCTTTGTTGCAGAGGAGACCGGCAGCCTGGGCGAGGTCGATGTTGGGGCGGATCCCGCAGTTGAAGAAAACGGCGTCGGTCGTGATCGCGCTGCCGTCTTTGAAGCGGGCTTCGGCAACGCCGGCTGTTGAGCCAAGCAGTTCGGTGATGTAGGTGCCCATGACGAACGAGATGCCGAGGCCTTCCAGATGACGCTGCAGGTAGCGGCCCGCCTCTTCCGGAAGCTGCATCTCCATCAGGGTCGGCATGAGGTGGGAGACCGTGACGCGTTTGCCGAGCAGGCGCAGCATGAGCGCGAGTTCCAGTCCCAGCAGTCCGCCGCCGACCACGGTCACCTCGTGCTTGTCGCGCAAATAGTCGGTGACGCGCGCGACATCGTCGAGGCGGCGGAGCGCGAACACGCCCGGCAGGTCCAGCCCTTTCATGGGCGGGATGATCGGGTGCGAGCCGGTCGCCAGCACCAGGCGGTCATAGGGAAAGATGCTGCCGTCGGCCGTGCTGACCGTTTTGGCCTGACGGTCGATGGACTTCGCGGCATGACCCAGGCAGGCGATGATGCCGTTCTCGGCGTACCAACGGGACGTGTTCAGGAACAGGTCAGGCAAGTCGGGCTCCTTGAGCTTCACGACCAGCTTGATCCGGTTGTAGTTGCCGTGGGGTTCGTTCCCGATGACGGTGAGATCGAACCGCTCAGGGGCGCGCGCGACAAGTTCTTCCGCGAGTTTGCCGCCGGCCATGCCACTGCCGATGATGACGAGTTTTTGCCTAATCCCCATGGTTTTACTTGGTGCTTTCGTTAAAAATGGAGGTCCTGTGCCTGTTTACCCGCTGTCCGCTGCGGACAAAAGAAGCATTATGGTACCAGAATACCTTATGAGCGTCAACATGCCTCCGCCATATTGTCCTTTCCACGGGAAACGGAATGGTTACACTACCGGTGTTTTCATGGGGGCATCAACCGGCAACGTGAATGCGCAGCAAAAGAGAACGGGCAAGGCGCGGCCGGCGGTCGAACCGGTGATCGTCTCGGCCAGCCGTTCCACGGACATCCCCGCTTTTTTCCCGGAATGGTTGGTCAAGAGTCTGGCACGCGGCGTTGTGGAATGGATCAATCCCTTTACCCGCGTGCCGCAAGAGGTCTCTTTCCGGAAAACCCGCGTCATGGTCTTCTGGAGCAAGAACCCGCAACCCCTGATCCCCCATCTTCCGGAGATCGAGAAGCGGGGGCTCCATTACTACTTTCAGTATACGGTCAACGACTATGGGAACGAGGGACTGGAGCCGCATGTCCCGCCGCTGGCACAACGGATCGCGACGTTCAAGGCGCTTTCGGAACGACTGGGGAAGAGGCGGGTCATCTGGCGCTTCGACCCTCTGATCCTGACGGATGCGCTGTCTGTGCCGGGCCTGCTGGAGAAGTGTCGGCGCGTCGGTGACGCGCTTGCGCCGTATACGGAGAAACTGGTGTTCAGCTTTGCCGACATCCTGACCTATGCCAGGGTGGCCCGCAACCTCGCGCGCGCCGGGATCCGCGCACGGGAGTTCCGGCCCGACGAAATGCGGGCCTTCGCGGCGGGGATCGCGGGGCTGAACAAAGGGTGGGGCCTGCAACTCGCCACCTGCGCGGAGAAAATGGATCTGGCGTCATATGGGATCTCGCACAACCGCTGCATCGATGACCGCCTGATGATCGAGCTGTTCCCGCACGACCCGGCGCTGATGGCGTTCCTGGGTTACCGGCCGGATCTGTTCGCCGCCCCGTCGCGTCCGCACCTCAAGGACAAAGGCCAGCGCAAGGCGTGCGGCTGCATCGTCAGCAAGGATATCGGCATGTATAACACCTGCCCCCACCTCTGCGCCTACTGTTATGCCAACACCTCCGCCCAGGACAGAGGCAAGCCCGCCGCCCGCTGGGGTGGGCCAGGGTAAAGGGGAACTTGAACGCGCAACGCTCCGTTCAGGGCTCCTGCAGGCGGACCCGGTAGAAACGGGTCGCGTAGAGTGACGTGTCCGGGTCGTTCCACTGCATGAGGGTCTGGCCGGTAGTGGCCTCCCATGGCCCGTACGTCACCGGTGTGCCTCCCAGCGTTTCAAAGGCCTCGACCGTGTAGGTGCGGCCTGCGGTCACGGCCCAAGTGAGGTGTGCGGCCGAGGGATCGGCAGCGGCATCGAGGATGCTGAGCACGCTGGAGGCGTCGTGGGGGAGGGTGCCGCACAAATACTCCCCGTAATTGCTGAGGCCGTCCTCATCGGCGTCGCCCTCCTTGTCGAGCCCGTCGGGAAAATGCAGCGCCTCCCACGCATCCGCCACGGTGTTGGCATTGGTGTCTGCGGGAATCAGATACAGCGTGCCGAGCGCGGCGGAGGCGCCGGCCGGCAGGTTGCTGACCGCTGCCGCCACGGTTGAGGTCTGGTACCCTGCCAGCGAGAGGGCCAGATCCCAGTCGCAGGCGCCGAGCACGATGTTGGAGGGCGCGCGCCCGTCCGCCCCGCTGAGCCAGGCGTCGGCGTAATCGGTCAGCAGGACGCTGCCCTCCGCCACCTGTCCGGTCAGCGCGCCGGAGGCCGCCGTGAAGGCGAAGCGGACTTCCGGCAAAAAGGCGTGCGTGTAGGCGTCGCGCACGACAGCCGAGGTGACGGCGAGCGTGGAGAGCAGTTCGAACCCGGCCAGTCGCCAGGAACCGGAGATCACCACCTGGCGCGGATTGGCGTAATAGGTGTTGGTCAGGCTCTGCACCTGTCCGGGGGTGGACGGGTCCTCCCGCGCGATGTGGTGCGCGGGAAGCGGGACCGTCACCTGGTAGGTGCCGTAAGGCAGGCCGGTGAAGGTGATGTTTTTGGATCCGTTGAACGGGAGATCGCCCTGCCCGGTGACCGAGGCGTAGGAACCGGCGGGCAGGGCGCCCAGGGTCACATCGTCCACGGCCAGCACGATCAGCGCCCCGGCCCCGTCCGCGGCGGGCACGTCGATGCTCAGTTCGTATCCGCCGAGGGTGTTGGTGCCCTCACGGAAAGGCAGGACCCGCACCCAATACCAGCCGGTCTCGGGATAATCGATTCCCAGAAACTCGCCCGAGTCCGAGCCCTCTTCGTCAGCCTGATTGATGCGTTCCAGGGAGCCGGCCGGCATTTCCCGGTAGAGTTCGAGCATGGTGTCGAACGGTTCGCTGAAATGGTAGGTCTCGATGTCGTAAATCCAGTCCTGGAGCAGAAACACGCGGACCCAGTCTTCGTCCTCCGTGGCATGAAGAGTCCGGATCTGCGGGTCTCCGTCATACAGCGCCGCCTGATCCGCCCGGTCGTCCGGCTCATAGGCGTCGGCGAGAATCCCTTCCGACTGGACCGGATCGGAGACCTGGCCCGCCGTGTCCGCGGCGAGGAAGGTCAGCGTGTAGAGTCCGGGTTGCGTCATGCCGTCCCACTCCGCCTCGTACCGTTCGGACAGCGCGTTCCATGTCAGGCTGACGCTGGGCAGGTCGCCGGTGCCGGTCTGGCCGGGCGGGGTGATCACGCACCAGACGTTGGAGATCGGGTGCATGCCCGCGATTCCCGCGGCCCAGAGGGTTACGGGGCCGCCGGGGCAGACGAGGCGCGGCGTGACGGAGCCGATGACCGGCGCGTCGGCGCCGGTCACGAAGGCGAAACCGAGATAGGTCTCGTCGGCCAGCGCGCCGTCGGTGTCTTTCTCGCTGGGCTCGCCGTTCAGGTTGTCGTCAATCTGGGCGCGCTGCCGCGTGTTGCCGGAAATGCGGCGGATCGCGCGGCGCGCGTCGGTGTAGGCGTCGCCGAGCGTTTTGCCCGCGATGACGCCGGAGAGCAGGTATTGCGAGAAGCTGACCGTGCCGTTGTTGGCGAAGAGCGCCGCGCGTCCCGGATGCGCGCTGGCCATCACGATGCGGGTCGCCTCCGGGGCGTTGGCGGCGAGTTCGGGGTCGGCGAGTGCGGGGATGAAGGCGCCGGCGCCCGAGAAGTCCAGGATCAGGTTGACGGGAATCGGGTTGGTGCTCTGGTACGCGTGGAGCCGGTCGGCGAGCGCGTTGGCGGAAAGGCGTTCTTCCGCGGTGAGGCACAGCGCGTTGCTCACGCCCTGGCCGAGCAGCAGGAAAGTCAGCCGGTCCGTCGGTTGGGTCCCGGCCCACTCGGTGATGGCCTGATGGAACGTGCCGGTGCCGGCCAGTCCCGCGACGTCGTTCGTGCCGTCGCCGTCCAGATCCCACTCCGCCACGGGCGCGAGCACGCGGATCCGGTCGGGGGTGAACAGGCGCAGGCGCAGGGTGTCGTACGCGAGCTGGGTCAGGTAACGCACCGCGGGCCAGTCGGCGCTGTTGGTGGCGCACCCCGCGACCAGGATGGCGCGGTCGTCGAACCCGACTTGCGAGATGTACACGGTGCGCGGCGGGGAAACGTTGTCTTCGATGTCGCGCACATAAAAGGTTATGGGATACGTGCCTGCGGCGGTGAAGCCGTCGTAGGTCACGGTGTAGTGTCCGCTCGCGGTATCGTAAGTGAGGCCGCACCGCGGCAGGGCCGTGACCGGCTGGTCCGGATCGGGGTCATACCCCGGCGGCACGATGTGGCACCAGGCCTCGGCGATCGGATGCGGGCCCGTGACGCTGCCGATCCAGAGGGTGGCGGAGGTGCCGTCCGCGAGCACCTGGTTGCCGCAGGCTTCACCGATTTGCGGCATGTCGCCCGCCGCGACACCCGTGGGGCCGATGACCGTGACGTGCGCGACGTCCCCGTCCCCTTCGGTGTCGGCACCGTCGTGATCGTCGTCCAGCATCGCGGTCTGATAGGTGCCCATGGCGTTTTGGGCCATCTCGTGGCAGGCCAGCACATCGTACCCCAGCATCACGCCCGTGAAAAAGGCGGCCGAATAGCTGACCAGTCCGCCGGACACGAAATAACTGGGCTGCGCAGCGCCGCAGGCCGCGATCACGATCCGCTCGGCGGTGCCGGTGTAGGTGAGCGCGGGAAGGAAACTCCCGGCATAACAGAAGTCGAGCAGCACGGTGACCGGCGTCTGGTCGCGGTCCTGCAGCGCGTCCAGCCAGGCGTCGAGCTGGGTCGCGCTGAGGGTGTTGGTGTTGCTGAGCCGGAAATAACCCTCGCCGGAGGAGAACCCGCCGTGGTCGACCAGATAGACGAGCAGGCGGTTGGCGCCGGTGACCGTGTTGGTGAAGGCGTGGGCCGCGGCGGCCAGGGTGGCGGCGCCGTCGATGTCATCCCATTCGCCGTTGCCGTCAACGTCCTGAAGCGGTTCGGGGCTGAAATAATGGATCGTCTCTTTGGAGAACCCCCGGTAACGCAGCGTGGTGTAGGCGGTGTCCGCCAGATACTCGGTGGCGGGCCAGAGGGGGTCGCTCTCCGAGGTCCGGCCCGCGAGAATCAGCGCCTGCCCCGCGGCGGCCACGGTTTGCGTGCCGACCACGTTCAGGAAGGCGCGGCCGATCCGCTCCGCGCTGTCCCAGGCGGTCACCACGTCGGTGACGCCGGTGACGGTGCCGGCGGTGTAGAGCGCCGCGGCGGCGCCGGACGCCGTCAGGGTCGAATTGCCGTTGGTCTGCGCGAACTGCCAGGCGACAAGGGTGTCATTGCTCGCATTGAACGTCACGGCGCGCACGGCGGCAGCGGCGGAAGTGTTGGAGACGGCATATGCGGGACAGGTGAGGGCGAGCGAACCTCCGGGGGCGAGGGTCGCGCGGGAGGGTTTGACCCAGAGGGCGCCGGTCAGTGCCGTGCCGGGGTTGGGCACCGGCGAAACGGAGTTTGAAACCGCGGCGGCGGCGACGGGGGTCCAATCATCCTGGAAGGTGACGCTCCCGTCCAGCGTCACATCGGAACGGCGGTATGCGGAGGCGGTGGCCTCGGTCATGCTGAGGCAGACCGCCTCGTCCGCGGCACCGACCCTGCCGTCGCCGTCCACGTCACCCGCGCGGAGGGCGAAGAAAGTTCCCGCGTACCCCGAAACCTCGGCGCAGGCGCTTTCGCCGCCGAAGTATTTCCCCGGCCCTGTCGTGAAGTCATAACCCAATGCTTGGTCGGAGAAGCCGACGGCTTGGGCCGACATGGCAGCGAGGTGGTTGCGGTGTTTGACGACCACATGATAGGTGTTGGTTCGGGGAAGATTGAGAACGAGGTTGGTCGAGCCATCCTCGCCCACGACCCACCCGTCCTGCCGCAGGAACGCGCTGGTTGTGAGGAGGGACGGTGCGGCGGGTGCGCGGCGGAACTGGAGCAGGACCCAATCGGTGACTCCCTGGGGAATTTGCGTGACGCGGCGCGGGTCATCGGCGTAGGGCGAGGTCAGCGGCAGAACGCCGCTTTCGGAGAGCGCGGGGCTCATGAGATACGTGGGGCCGTATCCTTGGAACGGGCCTTGCAGCAGCAGGCGCAGCGAGACCCGGACATTCAGTTCGTACGCGCCGATATCAACTGTGACGCCCGCAACGCGCGGCTGCCCGTCGGGGTCCGTCAAGCCCGCCATCCAGAAACTGATCACCCCGGCATCCGCGCAGGGGGAGTCGGAACGCAGCCGGAAATCGTCCTGCGCGGGGGAAACGAAAAGCGGGTCGGCGGAGAGGCTGTGCGAATCCTGTCCGCCCGTGGCGGTGCGCCAAAGCGAAAGATCGGTCAGGGGGGTTGGGTCGGGGTCAGCGGGATCGTAGAACAAGTGTCCGACCGAGCCGTTGGGGGCCCGCAGCACGTTGTAATCGGAATAGTGCACCGATTTGATCAAGGCCGCGATGCAGGCGCTCTCTCCGCCGGTGGCGACGAGGATGTTGTTCTTCAGCACATTGATGCGGCGCGCGACCCGGTTGCCGTTCAGCAGGTACACGGCGTGCCCCGTGTTGCGGATGGTGTTGTTCTCAATCAAAAACTGCGCGCGCCCTCCCCACACGTCGGCGTCACCCTGCAGATACAACCCCGCGCCGTTATCCGTCACCACATTCTGCAGCAGTTGAAACATCTCGCCGTAGCCGCCTGCCATCGGTGTGATCTGGATGCCGCAGACGCTGTTGCTGCGGCAGCGGTTCGCCGTCAAACGGACGTGCCGCGCCGCGTCGGCCTGGATCCGGATGCCGATCTCGGCGGATTCGCAGGCGAACCCCCCGATGCGGAGGTGGTCGGCCTTGACGTCGAGGCAACAGCGGTCCGAGCCGTTCGCGGAACGGATCAGGCGCGTGCCGCCGCGCGCGCCGATCAGGGTGACGGGCAGTTCCGCCGAACCGCTGTGTTGGGCGTCGATGACGACGTTGCTGTCCAGATTATACAGCCCGGTGTCGGCGTATACGGTGTCGCCGGGTTGAAGCGTATACTGCGCCAACAGTTTTTGGAGCGACGGGAGCGGGCTGTTCGTCGACTGCCCGGTGTTGCCGTCGTTGCCCGGCCCGGCGCAGAAGAGGTCGCCCTCCACCGACGCATCGTTGACGTAATAGGTGCGGGGCTGACGCACCACCGTGCCCGCCTGCGCGGTCATCGCGGACACGGCCGCGTCCGCATTGCAGACCACGCGCAGCAGGTAACTGGCGGTGCCGTTGGCGGGCGGATGCCAGACGTAACGGCCCTGCGGGGCGAGGGCCGAGGCGTCCGGCAGCGTCTCCCAGAAGGTATAGGAACCGGTGCCGGCAACGGCCCACTCGAGGCGTACCGTATCTTCCGCGCTCCAACCGGCGCCGGTGCCGTTCCACGCCACCGTGACCCCGTCGCCGCTCCAGGACTCTCCCCCGAGCGGGGCGAGCAGGGTGAGCGTCCGGCCGGGTTCGCTCAGCGAGGCTTCCGGGGTGCCGCCGAACGCACCGAGGTTGACGCGGTTGCCGTTGGGCGCCGGCTCGCCGCCGATCGGCGAAGAGGGGTCGCCCGCGTCGAGGCAGGGGCTGGTCACCGGATCCGCGGCCCAGCCTGTTTTCCGCCAGGAGCCCTCGCGGCTGCTCAAGTGGAAGTTTCCGGTTTCCGGCTGCACGAAAAGCGGATCGCGGTTCAGGCTCGCGTAATCGAAACCGCTCGCGGCGCGCCAGGCGGAGAGCGTGGAAAAGAGGTGGAGCGTGTTTTCTTCAAGTTGCTGCGCGATGCGGCCTTCGCCATATGCGTGGAGATTATTGAAATCCGAGGAGCCGATGGCGCCGGCCTGCGTGATGGCGAGGCAGGCGCCGTCGCCCTTGACCGAGATGATGTTGTTGCGCAGCGTCATGCCTCCGGCGCGTCCGCCGCAAACCACGCCGTTGCCGTTGTACACCACGATCGTGTTGTTCTCGAGGGTGGCGTAGGCCAGATGGAACCCGTCGCCTCCCTGCACATCGATGCCGGTCGGGTTGTTGTGGCAGAGGTTGTTGCGGAGCGTGTACGTGTCATGCCCCTCGCTGCCGGGGTCGGCTCCGATCGCCACGCCCGCAACCGTGTTGGCGGTCAGGGTGTTTTGTTCCAGAACGGCGTTGCGGCACGTCTCCGGATGGATGCGGATGCCGGTGCCCGCCTTGCGGCAGATCAGCCCTTCGATGCGGGTGCAATCCTGGCGGACGCGCACGCAGCAGCTCTCCGCGCCGGGGTTCAGCCGATCCAGGACCGTTTGGCCTGTGCCGATCACGCGGAGCCAGGGACCGGAGCCGGGGTCGCCGGGGCCCGTGCTCGGCAGCTCCAGATCCTGGGTTAGCGCATAGGTTCCGGAGTCGATGTAAAGCGTGTCGCCGACAACAGGCGTGTAGCGGCTCAGCAGCGCGGCGGGGGAGCGCAGCGGCGCGGCGGCGCTCAGGCCGTCGTTGCCGTCGTTGCCCGGTGCCGTGCAGAACTGGTCGTCCGGCATCAGGTCATCGTTCACGAAATAATCGACCGCCCCGGCCCGCGGTGCCGCGGCGAGGCAGGCTGCCAGCCGGAGCATCCCGAAGATTCGGGCGGCGCATTGCGGCAAGGTGTAGGGGACGTGGGTTTTCATGGGCTTTTCTCCGGCGCGGCGGCGCGGCGTTCCAGCTCAGCGAGGCGTCGGTCGGTCACGCCCCGCGTCGCGGGGTCCTCGACAAGGCCGCGCGCCGCGCGCAGGGTGGACAGGGCCGCCGCCGTTTGGCCGAGACGCTCCTGGACCTCGGCCTGCTGCCAGAGCAGCGGCACGCGGCGGCGGGGTTCGGTTTCGCGGGCGAGGGCCTCGCGCAGCAGCAGGTCGGCCTCGCTGAGTTGGCCGAGGCGCGTCAGCACGCCCGCCTGATACGCCTGGGGAGCGGGGTGGCGCGCCGCAGCGCGCGCGGCCCAGGCGAGGGCCTCGCGCGCGTCCCCGCGGCCGGCGTGGAGTTCGGCCAGCCGCGCCACGGCCAGCGGCTCGCGGGAGGCGTCGCGTCCGATCAGCCGCTCATACAGGGAGATCGCCTCATTGGTCCGGCAGGCCCGCTCCGCGGCGGCGGCGCGGCGCGCGAGCGCCTCCGGCGTCTCGCCGTTTTCGCGGACACCGTTCTGCGCGGACGCCGCGAACGCGGTCGCCGCCAGGCACCCGGCGAGGGCCAGCCGGATCCGACTCTGTACCGGACGTCTCATCATGCGCGACTCCGCTAAAAGTGGTAGATACACGAGAGAAAAACCTCATGCCGCTGCACATCCGTGCCCAGGGTGTCCTTCTGTCCGGGAACCAGCGTTCCCATCACGTCGTTCCCCCAGGAGAAAAGATACGCCACGTCGAAGATCACCTTGTTTTCGCCTTTGCCGATCGAGAACCCGGAGCCGAGGCTGAAGCCCCAGTACTCGTCAGGAGAACCGATCGCCGGGCGCTGCTCCCAGAAAACGCCGGCGCGGAACGGGATCTCCGTGCGGGCGAGCACCCAAAGATACTCCGTGCCGGTGTGGACCGCCCAGCAGTCGTCGATCGGGTGGTCCCCGTGGCGCGAGCCGTCCAGCGGGTTGGTGCGGGGTTCGCCGTCGGCCTTGAACGCGTAACGGGACCACTGGGTCTGGCTGAGGTCCAGCGAGGTCGTGAGCCGGTTGTTCCAGTGCCAGGCCGCGCCCAGCGCCCAGTAGAGCGGAAAGTCGAACGCGACATCCTTGGCGATGCGCGAAAACGTCTCGGTGTCGGCTTCCGGGTGGCCCGGCACCCGGACGCCGGCGCGCACGGTTTTGGTTTGGCGCGCGCGCGCGGTCCAGGGCAGGTCGAGGCAGAAGCCGAAGGTCAGCTTCTCGGTGGCGTGCCACATCGCGCCGAGGGTGGCGTTGATGCCGCGGAAATCATCGATGCGGTCCGCCACATCGTAATACCCCTCATACTGCAGTTGGGTCAGCTCATCCGTGGTCTCCGTGGTCGAATAGGGCGGTACCTCGCCGGACTCCGGGTCCAGAGGGATCGACAGGCTGGGACTGGTGTATTCGCCCGAATATTCCCATTGGCCCGAGGTGGTTTGGGTCTCCGTGATCTGCGCGCGGCTGTCCAACTGGCCCGAATACCGGGCGCGCGTGTGCGAGCGGATCTTGTCCGCGCCCAGCAGGGCGTCCTGATAGACGTTCACGGCGATGCCGAGGGAAAAGCGCGGGGTGATCTCGACCGCCAGGGCCGGGCTGAACGCCTGCACGCTCCCCTCCTGGTCAAAATGCAGACGTCCCAGCGTGCCGGAGGCCAGTTGCTGGTAGAGCGTGGCGAAGCGGTGGGTCGTGAGGTACTCGGTGATGTCAAGGCGATACCCGTACCCGTTTTCGTCCGTGAAATCATACGGGTAGTGGAGCGTCTCGCTGGAAGAGCCGCTGTCCGTGCGGCGTTCCGCGCTGGAGGAGCGCCGCGAGAAATCGGCATGGAACCGCTGGGTGAAATCGAAAACTTCCTGGAGGTTGAGGGAGAAGACCGCGTTCCGCTCGAACATCCGGAAGGGTATCACCGCGCTCAGGTAGTTGAGCGCGTTGCCGTAGAAATCGTCGTCCCCCACACGGTAGCCGTCATCGCCGGACCAGTGGCGGTTGTGCTCCCGGTCCAGCCGGTAGACGAGCGAGAACTCGGGTCGTTCGAGCTGGGTGAGTCCGGCGGGGTTCCACGAGGCGGCCGTGGCGTCGTCCGCCACCGCGGTGAAGGCGCCGGCCAGACCGAGGGCCCGCGCGCCCGAACCGCTGGGCAGCGGCGCGGAGAAGATGGTCGGCGCGGTGAACGCCGGCACGGACGGGGCCGCGGGACGCAGGGCCGTGCCGCCGGGGCCGACATGCGTGAGGGGGATCGGGATGGGGCCGGCCGGGGTCTGGATCGTGAAGCTTTCCGGCCGGGCGGTCCGCGCGATGAGCAGGAGCGCCGCCGCCGCAAACGCGCGGCGTTTGCGGTCCGCGATCCGTGCCGTTCCCGCCTGTCCGGTTATTGTCTGATTGCGACACATCGCGCGTTCCCTCCGGCCGTTTCCGGCCGTGACGGCCCCGCCGTTCCCGGCGGGCCGGGAAACCCGGTTCCCCGACATTGCGTACTGTCGTTTGAAAGGACTTCCTTCTTCCCATAAAAACCGGTATGTTGTCAATGTTCTTCAAGGAGTTTTCTGTGTGCAAGCGGACCTTGTTTCGGATAATACCCTGACCGAAGCCCTACTGCGGAATGACGCCGCGGCGTGGGAACGTTTTTTTGAGGCCTATGACCCGGTGATCGTATCCATCGTATCCTGGCCGAAATGGCATTTCGATTTCCACACCCGCCAGGATGTCGCGCAAGGCATCCGACTCGCCATCACGCGGTCGGTGGACCGTCTGAAAGACGAGCGCGCCCTGCCTGCTTTCGTGAAGCGGATCTGTTTCCACCACTGCATTGACCGGCTCCGCAGGCGGATCCGGGAGGAACGCCGGTGGCTGCCGCTGGGAGAGTGGGACGAGGACGGCGAATGGCAAGAGCGCGAGCCAACCGCGGGACCGGCCTTCGACCCGGTTGCCGAACTGGTGCGCGGGGAGCGCGCCGCGGCGGTGCGGCGCGCGCTGGCGGAACTGGATGCCCCCAGCCGCGGTCTGATCCGGGAGTTTTATGCCGAAGGGCTTTCTTATCGCGACCTCTCCGAAAAACACCGGATCCCAATCAATACGGTCGGCAGCAGGCTCTCGCGCGGACTCGAGAAACTCCGCGCCCGGCTGAGCGCGTCGGATGACCCGCCGCAGCCGTGACGGCAGACCCGCACCGGACGCCGCGCCTTCCTCCGACTCTTCCGGGGAAGGACGCGGACTTTTTTTTCGGGAAGATTTGGCCGGGGTCGTGCGACAGTACGGATAGGCGGTGGAACAGGCCGGCGCCGGAAGAGGGGGGCACAAGGTGAATACGGAAGACACAACCGCGCGGGAAGAGAGGCTGTGGGCCTTTCTGCACGGGGAACTGAAACGCGGGCCGCGGCGGGCGTTCGAGCGCGAGGCGGCCGCGGATCCGGAGCTGCGGAAACGGCTCGCGGAGTCGCGCCGGATGGAACGGGTACTGCGGGTCGCCCTGCGTCAGACGGCTCCGGCAGAGGAGGAGGGGGATCGGCTCGTCACGGCGGCTGTCCGCTCCTGGGAGGCGGAAGCGCCGCGCGCGGCACGGCGCAGGGGTGTGACCGGGTGGATGACCTTTTCGATCCGCGCTGCCGCAGGGGTCGGGAGTCTGGCCGCGGCCCTCTATGTGCTGCTGCTGCCCGCTTTCCGCTATTCGGACACGCCCGTGTGGACGCGGCCGTCGTTCGAGCCTCTGGTGCTGCGGGGGACGGAGCAGCGGGAACCGGGGGTCAAGGCCCTCACCCGCTATGAGGTCAAACGGTGCCAGATCGCGCTGAACGCCGCCCTGCGCACGGCGCTCGCGCAGCGTTCGGATGTCCTGCCCGCGGGACTGGAGTTCTCGATGCGCGTGCGGGAATTGCGCGGCGGCGCCCTTTCCGTGACCGTGCATGCGAAAGCGGGCCCGCGTACGGTGGGCGATTGGACCGGCCAGTACTCCGGCGTGGACGCCTTTCTCCGTCAAGCCGGCTCCTCCGCCGAAAACATGATCCAGGATCTGGTGCGCAAAGGGGATGCCGGAGGCGCATAACGCAGAGGTGACCCATGATGGATGCCCGTGGCAGAGGGTTTTCCGGAGCGGAACGCATCCGCCGCGCAGCCTCCCGGAGCCAAGCGGCCGCCGCGATCCTGTTGCTGGCGGCTTTTGCCGGCTGCCGCTCACCTGAGCCCGCGGATGGGACCGGAACGCTGTACCGGCACAACTGGTGGAACTACTACGCGCGCGGCGCGGCGCTGCTGAAGCAGGGGCGGACGGCCGAGGCGCAGGCGGATTTCCAACGCTGCCTGGGCCTGATCCGCGGTGCCAAGTTCGCGAACCCCCGCGACATGTGGCGCGCCCGCACCTACGGTTTGCATTTCGTTGAGGGGTATTTCCCCAACCGCGAACTGGGCGTCTGCCACTACGAACTGCGGGAATACGCTCAGGCCGTCCGGTTTCTGGAGACCTCCCTGCGTCTCGAACCCTCCGCACGCGCCAAACACTATCTGAACCTCGCCCGCCGGCACGCGATGCAAAGTGCAGCGCACACCCTTGCCCCGCCGCGCGTCACGACGGAGCTTTCCAGCGGTGCCGCCTTCACCCGCGAGCGAGACTGTCTGGTCCGCGGCACGGCCTCCGGCGCGGGACGCATCCGCCGCCTCACGGTGGGCGGCGCGCCGCAGTACATCGAGCTGGCCCAGACGGAGCAGCTTTTCTCGCGGCGCGTGCCGCTGCGCCCCGGCACCAATGTGGTGACGGTCGAAGCGGAGGACCTGCTGGGCCGGCGCGGCGGCGCGCGGATCGTGCGGATCGCCGACTGGCAGCCGCCGCGCCTAGTGATCCGGCGCGTCACCCCCTCCGGCAAAGGCTGGCGCGTGGAGGGAATCTGCCGCGACGCCTTCGGAATCGCGGAGGTCTCCTTCGGCGGAGAGGCCGTTTACCGCCGGAGCGGGGACGAGACGCTGACGGACGTGGCCTTTTCGCTGCGGATCCCCCCGGCGGGCGCGACGGTCGCGGTGACGGATCTCGCCGGCAACAAACTCCTCACGTCGTTGGGCGGGGACCTGCTGAGTCAGACCGCCTCCGCGGTGCCGCGGCAACCGGTTCCGTCCGGGATGGCGGAACACGGCACGGTGTTGGCGCGCATGGATGCGCACGCCGCCCGCGCGGCGTACGCCGGGCGCGCGGCGGCGGCCCGCCCGCGTTTCGCGGCGCTGGAGGGGCCGGCCCCGGCGGAGGCCGACCGGCTCCGCCCGTCGCTCACGTTGTCAAGCGCGCGGGCGGTGACGCGCGTGTTCGCCGAGGAGTTCTATCTGGACGGCACCGCCGCGGACAGCGGCGGCCTGGCCGCCGTGTCGGTCAACGGCGAAAACCTCCTGGCCCCGGATGACCGGGGCGCGCTGCGCTCCTGCTTCGCGCGCCGGCTCCCGCTGGACCCGGGCACCAACCGGTTCGACATCGCGGCCGCGGACCGGGCGGGAAACCGCGCGCTCCGCACGCTGACGGTCATCCGGCTGGAACCCGAACACCGGGAGGAGCGTTTCCGCCTCAGCGTGGGCGTGCCGCCGCTCGTTCCCGCCGAAGCCGGCGCGGTCAGCGTGCGGGTCAAGCGTTCCCTGGAAGCCGGGCTGACGCGCGCGCCGGTCCGGTTCCGTCTGCTGGAACGGGATGAGGGATGGGATTTCGTGCTGCGCGAACAGGGACTCAGCCTTTCGGAACTGTCGGATCCCTCCGCTGCGCTGCGCATCGGCAAACTGGTGCCCGCGGACATGCTGCTCCTGGGCACGGTCATCCGCGAGGCCTCCGGCGTGACCGTCTACCTGAAGGCAGTGGAAACCGAAAGCGGCGAGGTGCTCTTCGCGAGTGACGTCTACAGCCCCGATACCCTGCAGGGTCTGGAGGAGGCGGTCGCGGGTCTGGCGCTCAAAATCCATCAGGGCTTCCCCCTGATCGACGGTGCGGTCCTGCGGCGTCAGGGCAGCCGCGTGACCCTCAGCATCGGCCGGGACGCGGGCGCCGCGGAACACAGCCGGTTTGTGGTGGTCCGCGCCGATGCGGACGGAAAGGCGGAGGAGGGGTGCGTGCGTCTGCACGCGGGGCGCGCCGTGCAGGTGCGGATCGAACGCATCCGGTCCGACACCAGCCTGGCGCGGATTGTCCCGGCGGAAGCCGACGAGACCGTGAAAGAAGGTGACTATGTCTACTCCCGATAACGAGTCTGTCCCGCGTCCGGCGGCACCTGCCGCAGGCGGGGTCAATGCCTGGAAACGTAATCCCGCGGGCCTGACCCCCGTGTCCGTGGCGGAAGGGCGCGCCCCCGATACGCATCCGCCACCGCAACCGGAGGAAGCGGTCGCCGCCGCGCCGGGATCACCCTCCAGCCGCAAACCGGTGCGCATCCTTGCGCTCTCCGCCGCCGTGCTGGCGGGGTTGCTGCTGGGCGCGCGCGTTCTGGTCCGCCTTCCCCCCCCCTCCGGGCGCGCGCCGGCCGTGCCGCGCTCCGCGTCCGCCGCGCCGGAGGCGCGTCCGCGGGCCGGAACCGCGGACGCGGTGGGCCTGCCCGCTTACCGGGCGCTGGTCATCGGCATCAACCGCTACGCGGCCTGCGGCGGTGAGGGCTGGCAGGTTCTGCAATCGGCGCGCGCCGACGCGGAAGCGGTCGCGCGCGTGCTGGCGGACGACTACGGGTTTCAGGTTCGGACGCTGCTCGACGGCGAGGCCACGCGTGCGACGATCCTGAACGCGTTGGATGAGTTGGCGACCACGGGCCGGGACGGGGCGGATCTGATCTACTTTGCGGGCCACGGGTATTACGACGGAAAACTGCGCGAGGGTTATTGGATTCCCGCGGATGCGCGCAAAACCCTCGGCGGCCGGGAGGCGAAGGAGGACTGGCTGTGGAACTCCACCCTCACGCGCCTGATCGGCGCGTCGCGCGCGCGTCATGTGTTGGTGCTGTCGGACGCCTGCTACAGCGGCGCGCTCTTCCGCGGCGACGCGCCGCTGGCGTCGCGCGCCAGCCAGGCCTGGTACGAGCGCGCAATCGCCAAGCCCTCCCGGTACCTGATCACCAGCGGCGGCCTCGAGCCGGTGCTGGACAGCGGCGCCGGGCACAGCGTGTTCGCGCAGCAGGTCCTCCACTATTTCCGGTACGGCGACAAGGAGATCTTTTCCGCGAATGACCTCGGCGCGGCGTTGCGCGAGCGGGTGGCGGAACTGACGGGACAGATGGTGCAGATGGGGCCGTTGCCGGTCAGCGGCCACGCCGGGGGCGAGTTCGTGTTCATCCGGCAGAGGCGGGATGGCGGCCGTCCGGCCTTCACCCCGCGCGCGGAACCGGAGTCCGCGGAGGAGCGGATGACGCGCGGCGCGGAGGAGGCGCCCGGCGCGGACGCGCGGCAGGAAACCTTGCGCGACGCCCTCGCCCTGACCCGTGCGGGCGCGCCCAAGGCGGCCGGGCAACTGGTCGCCGGCGTGGTGGAACGGAACGCGCAGGATCCCCTGGCCCGTTCGGTGGCGGCGTACATCGCCCGCAGCCAGAATCGGGAGGCGCGTGACGAGGTGGGAAAACTGATCGCGCTGATCGCCTCGCGCAAGAAGACCTCTGCCGGCACGGAAGCGGAGGCCGCGCAACGGCCCCAACCGCGTGTGCTCGCCTGCCTGGGGCCTTCCGTTTCTCCGGAGGCCGCCGACCGGGAAGGCGCGGCGCTGCTCTACCGCATCGCCCTTGGCGCCGAATTGGAGAGCCGTATCGGCCTGCGCATCATTGAGCGCGAGGCCCTGGCCGCGATCCTGCAGGAGCAGCAGCTGGGCTCGTCGGATCTGGCGGACCCGCGCGCCCGTACCGCGATCGGACGCCTGCTGCCCGCCAGTGTTTTGCTGTTGGGGGACCTGTTGCCTTCGGGCAAGGGCGAGACCCTCTACCTGCGCCTGATCGATACCGAGACCACGCAGGTGCTCGGTTCCTTCACCGCCACCCGCAACGCGGAACAGGACACGCAGAGCGTCTGCTCGAACCTCGCCGCGCAAATCGCGGGCCGTCTGGTGGCCGCCAAACCGCTCGCGGCACCGGTGACCCGTTTGGAGGGGTCCCGGCTGGAAGCCGCGCTCGGCACGTTTCACGGCGTGCGGAAAGGCAGCCGCTTCCGGGTGGCGCTCCGGATTCCGCGCGACGGCGGGTCCCCCGGGGATCGGACGGAGAGCCGGATCGGAGAGGCCGTGGCGCGCGAGGTCTCCGACTTCGCGTGCGAGGCGGAAGCAGTCTGGCGCGACTCGGCGCCCAAGGACGCGCGCCACCTTTGGCTCATCGAGTCGGACGCGCGGACCGCCGTTGCGCCTTGACAGGTCAGGGGTCGCAGAAAGTCTGCTGCTCCGCGGGCGGCAGCGCCGCGAATTCGTCCCGGCGGATATACACCAGCTCATGCTCGCCGATGCTGCGGATGGCGGTGCTTTTCAGGGTCAGGAACGAGCGCAGCGATCCCTCGGTTTCGGGGGCCTCGCTCAAATCGAAACCGCGGCGCGACAGGGCGAACGAAAGATGCCCCAGTTTTTGCAGGCGCGCGGCGACGTTGATGCAGGAGCCCACGTAATCCGCGCCCCCGCCGACGGCGATGATCTGTCCGCGCGCGATGCCGCACCGTAACCGCCGCGGCGGATTGCTGACCGCCCGGCGCATGTTTTGCAGGAACTCGCCGCAGTAGAGGTTGGTGACCGCCAACAGGTTCTGCGCGATGTTCACCGTGCCGGGAAACCCGCCGCAGGCGTCCGTGGCCCACAGGAACAGGATGCCGTCGCCCAAAAACTTCGCGTAGAACGGCAGACTGCCCCACAGGCGCACGCGCGCCTCGTCCCCGCCCTCCCGGAACTGATCGGCCAGAGCCCGGAACAGCCAGGTCAGGTAGCGCGACAGGAACTCGGGGATCACGAGATGCGAGTCGACCTGGTTGCAGAAATCCGTGAACCCCTCCAGATCGAAGATCGCCGCCAGCGCCTGCAGGCACTGGCTGTCGCGCGAGACGTCGCCCAGCCCCAGGACCGACGGGTTGAAGGCGTCGAAGGCCTCTTTGCGCAAGGCGTTGAACACCACCCCGGGGCCATACACGGCGGGGTCCCCGCACACCTGCTCGTACTGAAAAGGGAGTTGCGGCACAAACGGCCTTTCTCTTTGCACCGGGTTGACGGTCACGCCCGGCTTTGCGTGAGGGTCAGCGGCGTTCCCGGACCCCACGAGAGCGTCATGCCCTCGCGACCCAGACGCGCGCCGGGCATGGCGGCGCGCACCTCGCGCGCGCGCCGGGCCAGACGGCGGTCATCGTCATCCGGGGCATGATGGGTGATCACCAGATTGCGCACGTTGGCCGCGCGCGCCACCTCCACCGTCTCGCGCCAGGTGCTGTGGCCCCAGCCCGGAAAGCGCGACCTCTCGCCGTGCCCCTCCATCACCAGCAGATCGACCGGGTGCGGCTTCCCGCACAGCCGCAGCAGGGCGGCGCGCTCGCTCGCATCGGATGTGGCCCACTCGAGATCCGTCACCAAAGCCATGGATTCGCCGCTCCGGGGCGCGTCGATACGGTAGGCGTGGCAGCCGTTGCGGTGCCGCACCGCGCACCAGCGCACGCGCAGCGGGCCATGCCGGAACGCCGCCCTGCCCGGGACGTCCGGCAGCACCACATGGCACTGGCGCGCGCGGAACGCCGCCGGCCAGAACGGCGCTGCGGTCAGACGGCGCAGGGCTTGCTCGGAGGTGACCCCCTCCCGTTCGGGCGCGGCGAAAACAATCGGCCACTCGGGCCGGTAGAGGGGCGCGAAAGGCGGCAGGCCGATGACGTGGTCCAGATGGTAATGGGTGAAGAGCATCAGCACCGGATGCCCGGCCGCGGAGTTTTCGAGGGTATGCCGCAACCGGCCCAGGCCGGTGCCCGCGTCGATCACGATCCGCGTGGCCGGACCCTGTTCGACCAGCACGCAACTGGTGGCCCCGCCGAACCGCACGAATCCCCGCTGCGACCGGGGGCTCGACCCGCGCACGCCTCCCAAGATCACACGCATGGCGCCTCCTTCCCCTGCGCGGCAAACCGCCGCCCGCCCCCCGGAGTCGGGCCGGCACAGGCGCGGCATGCCGCTTTTTCATGTTTTGTACCATAATACACCTGGCACAGGCCGTCAAACGAAACCGCCGGTTTTCCCGTGGCATTCCGTCCGGCGGTAGGCTACACTACCTTTCAAACCCGCATACCGGTGTGTCGCGGGGGGAGCAAGGAGAAAACACATGACTCGCATCGGATGGATTGCATGCGCGGCGGCCTGCGCGGCGGGCTGCGCCCTGGCGGATCTCACCACGGAGAAGAAGCGTTCCGCCATTCTGCTGGACGGGGTGGCCGCCTATGTGAACACGGAGATGATCACTATCGCGGACGTGATGGGGGAGGTACGGCGCAGCCCGTGGGCCGACACCTCGCCGGAGCTGCGCGAGAAGCGGCTGCGCGAACTCTACACCGCGACGCTCAACGCGCTGATCGACCGCAAGCTGATCCTGGCCGCGGCGCGGAAAGCCAAAATGGAACTGCAGTCGTGGGCCGTGGACAACCGGGTGCGTGAGATCGTGGCCAACAATTTCGACGGCGACCAGACCAAACTGCATGCCCTGCTCGCGGACCGCAAGATCACCTTCGAGGAGTGGAAGAAGAACATCGAGGAGGACCTGCTGATCACCGCCATGCGCTATCAGCAGGTCGAGAAGCGCGTGACGCCGACCCCGACCGAGATCCGGGCCGAGTATGAGGCCAACAAGGGGCGTTACCAGACCGAAACCGCGACGGCCGTGAGCCTGATCATCCTCGACCCGCCCGAAAAGGAGGGGGAGGAAAGCGTGGCCGCCCGCGCCGAAAAGATCGACGCCGCGCTCAAGGCCGGCACCCCCTTCGCCTCGCTGGCCCGCACCTACTCCAAGGACGCCAAGGCGGCCAACGGCGGCTCGTGGGGCAAGGTGAACCCCGTGGATGTCTTCCGCAAGGAGATCGTCGAGGCGCTGGACAAACTCAAGCCCGGCGAGACCGCGCCAATGGTGGTGCTGGACGGCTACGGCTACATCGTCCGCAAGGACGAGCAGCAGGACGCGCGCGCGCTGACCTTCGATGAGGCCGCGCCGTACGTCGAGAGCCACCTGCGCATGCGGCAGGCGGAGAAACTCTACAAGGAGTGGACCGACCGGCTGCGCGCGGAGTCGTACATCAAAGTGTTTGAGCTGCCGACCGCCAAGTGATGCCGTGAACCTCACGTCGCCATCGCAGGTCAAGGCCTGGTGCATCGGGAACGGCTTCCATCCCAACAAAACGCTGGGACAGAATTTCCTGATTGACCGCAACATTCTCGAGGCCACCCTGGATGCGGCGGGCGTGTCTTCCGGCTGCCGCGCGCTGGAGATCGGCCCGGGGCTGGGCGTGCTCACCGAAGGGCTGCTCGCCCGCGGGGCGCGGGTCACGGCGGTGGAGAAGGACGCGCGCCTGGCCTCGCGGCTGGCCGAAGCGCTCGGCGATCCGCCGGGCTTGCGCGTGCTGGCGGCCGACGCGCTGGAGGTGGCGTGGGACACGCTGCTGGCGGAGGGGTTCGACGCCTGCGTCTCCAACCTGCCCTATTCAGTGGGCACGCGCATTCTGCTCGATCTGGCCCCGCATCCGCTGGCGCCGCCCATCTTCGTGGTGCTGGTGCAGTCCGAGGTGGCCGAGCGCTTTGCCGCGCCGCCGGGCGGGGCCGCGCGCGGCCAGGCGGGCGTCTGGCTCCAGCTCGATTACGCGGTCACACCGGTGCGTGCCGTCAAGGCCTCCTGTTTCTGGCCGCGGCCGGCGGTCGGCTCCACCCTCGTGCGGCTGGACCGGATCCCCTGCGCGCTCTCTCCAGCGGAACGCGCCTGGTTTTACGACCTCACGCGCTACGCCTTTATGCACCGCCGCAAACAGTTGGGCGCCCTGCTGCGCAAGGCGCCCGCGCCCCTCGGCCGGGAGGAGGACGCGCTCGCCGCGCTGTTCCAGGCCGCGGGCGCGGACCCGCTTGCGCGCGCCGAACAGCTCACCAACGCCCAGTGGCAAGGCCTCGCCCGCGCGTTCGCGTCCCCCTAGAGCGGCTTCCAGCCGCAACCGAAACGGGAGCGTTGTCGGGTATGCGGAGCCTCTTTGCGCGACAGACGCGCGCGCGCCACGTCATACTGCGCGCTGACGACAGCCTGTTCGGGAAAGTGGCGGCCAAGATTCGCCGTGCGGAGCCGGTCCCGGGGTTTGACCCCCGGGAGAGGGCATAGTACACTGAACCGGAATGGGGTTCCGCCAAGGGGGTAACGATGCGGAAACGGAGCGGGGCGATCATCGCGGGGCTGGGGGTGTCCGTGCTGTGTCACGGACATGCCGCATTGCGGGAGGAGGCCTTGGCCGGTCCGTTGCGCGACACGCCGGAGATCGTCTTCTGCACGCGCTCGCGATACCATGACGGCCACTGGTACGCCAACATCGGGTACTATTGTGACGACGAGAAAAAGAAGGCGTACGCCGGCAACGGGCAGCCTGATGCGGGCGTGCTGTACCGCCACAACGTGAAAACCGGCCGGACGCACGTGATCCTGGATGCGCGCGGGGGGAGTGTCCGTGACCCGCATGTGGATTATGACGGCCGCACCCTTCTCTTCTCCTACCGTCCGGCGGGCACCGATCACTACCACCTGTATGAGATCCAGCCGGACGGGACGGGGCTCCGGCAGATCACGCACGGGCCGTGGGACGATTACGAGCCCTGCCGCCTGCCGGACGGCGACATCCTGTTCGTCTCCACGCGCTGCAGGCGCTGGGTGAGCTGCTGGTACACCCAGGTCGGCGTCCTGTACCGCTGCAAGCCCGACGGCACGGGCATCACCCGCGTCTCCTCCAACATCGAGCACGACAACACGCCCGCGGTGTTACCGGACGGACGGATCCTCTACATGCGCTGGGAGTATGTGGACCGGTCGCAGGTGGAGTACCACCACCTCTGGACCATGAACCCCGACGGCACCGGCGTCCAGGTTTACTACGGCAACATGCACTCGTGGACCGTCATGATCGACGCCGTGCCGGTGCCCGGCACGCGGGAGGTGCTCGCCAGTTTCTCGCCGGGCCACGGCGCGAACGAGCATGAGGGCTTCGCCACGCTCGTTACGCAAACGCTCGGCCCGGACGAACCGGAGGCCGCGGTGCGGCTCAAACACGCTGGCCGCATCCGCGATCCCTACCCTCTCACGCGGGACCTGTTCATGATGGCCAGGGGGAAGACGGTCATGCTGCTGACCCGGGACGGCCGTGAAGAGGTTCTGTACACCGATCCGGTCGCGCCCGTACACGAGCCGCGCCTGCTGCGGCCCCGTCCGCGCGAGCCGGTGATCCCCCCGCGCGTCACGCCGGGCCACCCCGTCGGGCAGTTAGTGCTGGTCGACGTCTACCAGGGACGCAACATGGCGGGCGTCCGGCGCGGGGAGATCAAGAAACTGCTCGTGCTCGAACCGCTGCCCAAACCCGTCAACTTCAGCGGCGGCATGGACCTCACCTCATGGCTCGGCACCTTCAACCTGGAACGCGTGCTCGGGACCGTGCCGGTGGAGGAGGACGGCAGCGCCTCGTTTCTCGCGCCGGCCGGCCGCCCGCTCTTCTTTGTCGCGCTCGACGCCGATGACCTTTCGGTCAAGCGCATGCAGAGCTTCGCGGACCTGATGCCGGGCGAAACCTTCACTTGCATCGGTTGCCATGAGGCGCGCACCGGCGCGGCGGATGTCCGCCGGAGCGACGCCACGCTGCTCGCCCTCAAGCGTCCGCCATCGGCAATCCAGCCCTTCGAGGGGTTCCCCGACGTGCCGGATTTCCAGCGCGACATCCAGCCGATCCTCGACCGCCACTGCGTGGCGTGCCACAATCCGCAGCAGCGCGCCGGCCACCTCAATCTGGCCGCCGCCCACACCCCGCGGTTTTCCAGCGCCTACATCGCGCTCCTGACCCGGCGGCAGGTCGCGGACGGTGCCAACGGGCTCGGCAACCGCCCGCCGCGCGCGCTCGGCAGCTCGGCCAGCCCGCTACTGGCGCGGCTCTCCGGCAGCCACCGGCAGGTCAAAGTCTCACCGCGCGAGTGGCGCATGGTCTGGTTGTGGATTGAAGCCGCCGCGCCTTACGCCGGCAGCTACGCTGCGCTGCGCAACACCGAAGAGCAGGGTTACTACGGACATGCGGGCCACAAGATCTTCGGTGCGTGCCGCGACGTCTTCAACCGCCGCTGCGCGGAGTGCCACAAAAACACCGACGCGCAGAATGTCTCGGGCCTTCCCTTCGATTGGGAGCTGCGGCACAAAGTGGAGAAGACGAAACTGGGGCGTCCCGCCGGGAGCTATGAGCGGATTGTCCTGCCGGACGATCCGGCGCGCTTTTATGACGCCGGCGTGCTGGTGGACTATACGCGTCCGGCCTGCTCCAGTCTGCTGCTCGCGCCGCTGGCCAAGTCCGCGGGCGGGGCCGGGCGCTGCGCGCGCGAAGTCTTCAGGGACACCGCCGATCCGGATTACAGAAAACTGCTGGCCTCGATCAAGAGCGGCAAGGAATTGTACGACGCGCGGCCGCCGTGGGGCGCGGCCGGCTGGCGGCCGAATCCGCAGTATGTGCGCGAGATGAAGCGCTTCGGCATTTTGCCCGCCGGCTTCGATCCGGACCGCGATACGCTCGACCCCTTTGCCACGGACCAGGCGTACTGGCGCTCGCTCTGGCCGCTATCGGACGGCCGGGCTTCGCCACGGTGAGGGAAAGAAAGTTCAAAACCGGTCCGGCACTGGGAGCGCGGGCGTCCCCGCCCGCCTTTCAAAAGGCCGCGCGCGATTCTGTTGCGCGACGGGTTGGGGGCGCACGAGGGGACAGGTTCCCCGCGCACCTAACGAAATCCTAACCAAGCCTTCATGGTTCCGTAACCGGAAAGTGGGGTAATACCGCGCAACGGGACGCATTGTGCGGCCCTTCCGGAGGAAACACATGAAAAGCAAACGGATGCTCGGTTTTCTGTTGGGGATCGCGGCGGCTACGGCGCACGCGCAGGCGAAGCTGGTGATGGACGGCTCCACCACGGTCGGCCCCATCGCCAAGGCGTTCGCCGAAACCTATATGCGCCAGAACCCGGGCGTGAACATCATGGTCAGCGAGTCGGGCAGCGGCAACGGCGCCAAGGCCCTGCTGAACGGCACCTGCGACATCGCCAACCTCTCGCGCCATCTGAAAGCGTCGGAGAAAAACGCGATGGCGGAGAAGGGGGTGAACCCGGTGGCGCATGTGGTGGCGTTCGACGCGCTGCCCGTGATCGTCCATCCCTCGAACCGGGTGCGCGGGCTGACGGTCGACCAGCTCCGCGCCATCTACACCGGTCAGGTGACCAACTGGAAAGAGGTGGGCGGCGCCGATCAGAGGATCGTGGTGATCAGCCGTGACACCAACAGCGGCACCTATGAGACCTTCAGGGAAAGGGTGCTTGGCGCTGAGGCGAAGATCATCGCGTCCGCGGAGTACACGGGCAGCAACGGCGGGGTGCGCCAGCGGGTGCAGATGACCCGGGGCGCGGTCGGATACGCGGGACTCGGCTTTGTGGACCGTTCGGTCAAGGCGCTCGAGATCAACGGCGTGGCCCCTTCGGTCGAGACGGTGCTCGCCAAACAGTACCCGATCGCGCGCGAACTGTTCATGTTCACGAACGGCGAGCCCGCGCCGGGGAGTCTGGCGGCCGCGATTCTGGCCATCAGCCGCTCGGAGAAGGGTCGCGAGATCATCGAGGAGATCGGATACGTGCCCGTCCCCGGAAAAAAGTAGATGCGGCGCAACGCGACCATGATCCTCTCTTCCGGCGAGCGCCTGCGCCGGAAGCTTGCCGGTGCGGCCGGGAGGGCGCTCCTCTTCGCCATCACCAGTGTGGCGGCGCTGGCGGTGTTGGCGATCATCGGCTTCATCGCCCGCGACGCCCTGCCGTTTTTCGCGCAGCAGGGTTTCCGCGGGTTTTTCCTCTCAACCGCCTGGTATCCGACGCACTCGCCGCCGCAGTTCGGCGCGGGTGCGATCTTCGCGGGCAGCTTCCTGGTGACTGCCGGGGCCGTGGCCCTGGCGGTGCCGCCGGGACTCTTTGCCGCGCTCTGCATGAGCGACATCCTGCCGTTCGCCGCGCGGCAGGTGCTGAAACCGGTCATCGAGATGTTGGCCGCGATCCCGTCGGTGGTGTACGGCTTCTTCGCCCTGACCGTGGTGGCGCCGATGATGCAGAAAGCGGGCGAATGGCTGCCGGGCGGGTTCGGGATCGCCAGCGGGGTCAACGCGCTGACCGCCTCCCTCATCCTCGGGGTCATGGCGCTGCCGACGGTCGTCAGCGTCTCGGAGGATGCGTTGCAGGCTGCGGGCCGGGAGTTGCGCGAAGGCAGTTACGCGCTCGGCGCGACCCGCGCGGAGACGCTGTTCAAGGTGGTGATCCCCGCATCCGCGAGCGGCATCGTCTCCGCCGTGCTGTTGGGGGTGATGCGCGCGCTCGGGGAAACCATGGTGGTGTGGATGGCCTCCGGCAACGCGGCGCAGATTCCGAAACCGTGGTACAACCTGCTGCAGCCGGTCCGGACCCTGACGGCGACCATCGCGGGGGACATGGGCGAGGCGGACCAGATGACCGGCTCGGCCCATTACCATGTGCTGTTCGCCATGGGCCTCTGCCTGCTGCTCTTCAGCTTCGCCTGCAATCTGGCGGGGGAGCGGATCGTCGCGCGCCAGCGCAGACGGCTGAGGGGGGGGTGACCGGCATGCGGCTGAAGACGCGCAACATTCTGGATCATGCCCTCACGGCCGGCGGCTATCTGGCCGTGGCGGTCATGGCCTTCTTTCTGCTGTGGGTGCTGGTGCCGGTCTTTGTCCGGGGTGCGGGCGCGTATGTCTTCCGCGGTACCGTTGAATACCGCCGCATGATGCTGGGCGAATTCGGGCGCGGGGAGGCGCGGCGCGTGAACGCCGAAAGAGAGGCGGCGCGGCGCGCGCGTCAGCCGGTCTACGCGGCGATTACGGCGTTCGAACGCGAACTGGCCGGACTGCCCGCCGCGCGACGCAGGGAGCTGCGGCCGGCCTTCCGGGCGGTGCGCGAAGGAATCGCCGTGCTACTGGGGCCGGAACCCGGGAGCCCGTTGCCGGCCCTGACGCGGATGCGGTACGGCCAGACCCGCTGGGACCGGGCGCGGCGTAAAGCGGCGGAGGTGCTGTTCGAGGAGACGTGGGAACACGCCGATGCCGGCAGCCGCCGCGTGCGGGTGCCGCGCGCGTCGCAGTTCGCCGGCACGTCGCTGGCCCCGCTGTTCCCGCTGCTGGAACGGGATCTGGAGGCCATGATGCGGCCGCGGCTCACCTTCTACCCGCGGTTCCTCACCGACGCGTCCGTGGACGCGCATTTTTTCGGCGGGATCGGTCCGGAAGTGCTGGGCACCGTCTGCCTGGCGCTGGGCGCGATGCTGATCGCGGTGCCGCTCGGGATCACCGCCGCCGTTTATTTCCGGGAATATGCGAAAGAGGGGCCGGTGCTGACCTTCCTGCGCTCATGCGTCAACACGCTGGCCGGTGTTCCGAGCGTGGTGTTCGGTCTCTTCGGGCTCGCCTTTTTCATCAACACCCTGCGCGTGTCGCCGGGCAAGAGCGTGCTGGCGGGCGCGCTGACCCTGGCGCTGCTGGTTCTGCCGACCGTGATCCGCGCGGCGGAAGAGGCGATCGCGGCCGTGCCCCGCGCGCTCAGGGAGGGCGCGCTGGCCTTGGGCGCCGGACCCTTCCGGACCATCCTGACCGTGATCCTGCCTGCGGCCCTGCCCGGTATCCTGACCGGCATCGTGATCAGCATGGGCCGCGCCGCGGGCGAGACCGCGCCGGTCATCTTCACCGCGGCGGTTTCGGTCGGCCAGGCGCTCCGGCCCGCGGAACTGCTGACGCAGCCGACCCCGGCGCTCTCCTGGAACCTCTACAACCTGTGCACGGAACACGAGGCGGTCGAGGAGATCCGTCATGTGCAGTACGGCATGGCCCTTACCCTGGTGCTGATCGTGCTGGCCCTGAACCTGGCGGCAATCCTGCTGCGGGCGCGTGTGGCCCGGAGGCTGAAAGGGTGAAACCGGGTGCGGGAACCGGGAGAGGAGGCGCGGCGCGCCCGGAGGGAACGCCGAAGGTACGGACGAAAAGAGACGCAGAACAAACGGACGGAGGTCATGAACAAGAGTGCGGAAAACAGTGCGGCGCATGTGGAAGCCAAGGGGTTCTCGGTGTTTTACGGGACGCACGAGGCGGTGCGCAAGGTGGACCTGGCCATTCCGACCGGCCTGGTCACGGCCATCATCGGGCCGAGCGGCTGCGGCAAGAGCACGTTCCTGCGGGCCGTCAACCGCATGAACGATCTCATTCCCGGCTGCCGCGTCGCGGGCGGGCTGATGTTCGACGGCCGGAACGTGTACGGGGACGATGTGGACACCGCCGTGCTGCGGCGGAGAATCGGCATGGTGTTCCAGAAGCCGAACCCCTTCCCGAAAAGCGTGTACGACAACGTCGCGTACGGGCCGCGTTTGCACGGGCACCTTTCGCGCGGCGAACTGGACGCGCGGGTCGAACAGAGCCTGATCGGCGCGGCGCTGTGGGAAGAGGTGAAGGACCGGCTGCGTCACAGCGCGCTGAGCCTCTCGGGCGGTCAGGCCCAGCGCCTCTGCCTGGCGCGCGCGCTGGCGGTGGACCCCGAGATCCTGCTGATGGACGAGCCGACCTCGGCGCTCGATCCCAAGGCCACCGCGCGCATCGAGGAACTCATCGTCCAACTGCGCGGCCGGTACACCATCGCGATCGTCACGCACAACATGCAGCAGGCGGCGCGCGTGTCGGACCTGACCGCTTTTTTTTACGAGGGCAACCTGATAGAATGCGATGAGACGCAAAAGCTGTTCACGCGTCCGCGCGAAAAACAAACCGAGGATTACATCACCGGCCGGTTCGGTTGACGGCCACGGTGGGGAGGAAGAGACATGAACAGGATTTTCGCACGGGAAAGCGAACAGATGAAGGACGCGATCCTGCGCCTGGCCGGAGAAGTGGAGATGCGGCTGACCGAAGTGCTGGCCGCCACGGAGAAACGGGACCGGGCCGCGCTGCGGAACTGGATGGAACGCGACACCGAGATCGATGAGCGCGAGGTGCAGATCGAGGAGGAGTGCCTCAAGGTCCTGGCGCTGCACCAGCCCGTGGCCCGCGATCTGCGCTTCGTGGTGGCGGTGCTCAAGATCAACAACGACCTGGAGCGCATCGGCGACATGGTGGTCAATATCGCGGACCGGGGGTTGCGCCTGACGGCCTTTCCGGTGATGACCCAGCAGGCGATGCTGATGCGTATGGGGCGGATCGTGCGCGAGATGCTCGGGCAGAGCCTGGATGCGCTGGTCACCCTAAACGCGGACAAGGCGGCTGCGGTGATCGTGCGCGACGACGAGGTGGACCGGCTGAATGCGGAGGTGATCGAAAGCGTGATCGCCCAGGCGACGGGGGTGGGCAACGGGGCCGTGACCGAGGCGCTAATCCTCACCCACAGCATCGCGCGCGATCTCGAGCGGATCGGCGACCACGCGACCAACATCGCGGAGGATGTCGGCTATTTGGTCGACGGGACGATCCTGCGGCACCGCAACCGGCAGCAGACGGATGCGGCGCCGGGAACATGATGCGGAAAGGGGGGCGCGATGGCTTCGGAAAACGTGCTGATCATAGAGGATGACGCGGACATCCGGGAACTGCTGGCCTACACGCTGAAACGCGAGGGGTATGGCGTCGAGGCGTGCGAGTCGGCCGAGGAGTCGCAACGGGTGTTCCGCCGGCGGACCCTGCCGGACCTGGTGCTGCTGGACCTGATGCTGCCGGGCACGGACGGGTACGCGGTCTGCCGCGCGCTGCGCGCCGACGAACGCACCGCGAAGATCCCGGTGATCATGGTGACCGCGCGCGATGAAGACGCCGACATCGTGGCCGGCCTGGAGGTCGGTGCCGACGATTACGTGACCAAGCCCTTCAGCGCGCGGATCCTCTCCGCGCGCGTCAAAGCGGTGCTGCGGCGCGCCGCCGCCGAGCCCGGGGATGAGCGGGATACGCTGACGCGCGGGCCGTTCGAGCTGGACCGCCCGCATCATGCGGTGCGGCTGGACGGGCAGCCGCTCGCCCTTACCCTGAGCGAGTTCAAGGCGCTGGAACTTTTTCTGAAACGGCCGGGCGTGGTGTTCTCGCGCTACCAGATCGTCGATGCGGTCCACGGCGAGGATTACCCCGTGACCGACCGGTCGGTGGACGTGCTGATCGTCGGGCTGCGGCGCAAGCTCGGCCGTTGCGGGACGTGGATCGAAACGGTGCGCGGGGTCGGATACCGCATGAAAGCGGAGTGAGCCATGATCCGGAAAACGTTGTTCTGGCAATTCTTCGGCGCGCACAGCCTGCTGCTGGTCGCGGCGGTGGGCTTTGTGGCAGTCTACATGTGGCAGACCAGCCGCACGGTGTACCGCCGGCAGTGGGTCCGGGAGCTGGAGATGCAGGCCCGGCTGGCCGCGGCATTGCTTCCCGACGGGGACGGAAAGATTGAGGAACAGGCGGCGCACCGCTTTTTCGCGCGGCTGGGCGAGACCGACGGTCACCGCTTCACGCTGATTCTGCCGGACGGCCGGGTGCTCGGCGACACGGATGCCGATCCGGCGCAACTGGTTTCCCACAGCGACCGCCCCGAGGTGATCGAGGCGATCGCCCGCGGCAGCGGGATGAGTCGGCGCCACAGCTACAGTCTGGGCCAGCCGATGCTCTATCTCGCGCGGCGCATCCCGTCGGAGGGGCCGCTGCGGGCCGTGATCCGCGTGGCGGTGCCGGCGCAGATGGCCGCGCGCGAGACGCGCGATTCGCGGCAGGTCATGACGGTGCTGCTCGCCGTGGTGCTGTTCACCGCGCTGGCGCTG